>RGYU01000015.1 GCA_010031885.1 Chlamydiota bacterium
CACCCTGAATGAATCAAATGAGGCGTTCCCAATAGGGCAGGGGGAGATAATTGTATCTAAAAGAAGATCCCTGTAGCTCGAGGTCGATAGAGCGTTTTTGCTGTTAAAGCCACAGCCGCGATTGAAAGAGTAACCGGGAATGTACCCCATGTTTCTAGCCATCTTGAGCCTATCGGGACGGTTGATATTTCCTGCAAAGCTCCAATTGTATTTTCGCTCATTTGCCCCCTTGATCCTCCCTTCGAATCCCCGCCAAAAATGATTTTTGTATCCTAAAGGGATGAAATGGACTCTCTTGTTCAAACGGGCAAGCTTTTTTGAGAAATAATTCCTTAAGATGAACTCGGCCCCATGATAGGCTATATTCGTGTAAAGAAGCTCTTCATCTGATAACTGCACTAATGCAAACGGGGTCTTTGAAAGGGTGTAATTTTCCAGCAGCCTGTCCAGTTTTTGTCGATTTGGCACACTAAAAATCAAAACAGAAAAGGGGAGCACCTGATCGTAATCGGGGGCTACAATCTCGACGATCGGGTGAGGTACAAATTCGAAAAGTTCGTGAATCCATTGCTGCTCCCAACTTGTAGTTGGATCACAACCAACCCAGATCAAATTTAAAGGTTTATTTTCGGGAAAAAGCAGACAAGAAAGAAAGAGAAAAAAAATCGAGTTAAAACGCATAGCAATGTTTTAACCAATTTTTTGATTAAAGAGGAATTAGAAAAATTTGTGGTTAGATTGCTTTTGAAACAAGTTCTGCATGTTTTCTACAAAGTTTTCCATGCGAAGCCTATCGAACATTTTATGTCGGTAGCGCAAAAGCTTTTGGTTAAGCTCTAAGACCTTTTTTTGAATGTCGCGTTGGGTTTCAATCGATTTTTTTTGGATGTGGGTCACTGCAGAGATCAAGCGGGAAAACCCTTCTTTTAAAACTGGACAATTTGGTTGAGAGTTCAAACAAACAGATTTTATCATCCCATTTTGGATCATCATTCAATCTCCTTAAGACGATTAGCATAGCAGTTAACTGATAATTTATCAAAAAAATTAAATATAAAATAATTACTTGTTATAGTTTTAAAAAATTTTATTACACGTTTGAGAACGGTTGCGTTCGTTTGGACAATATGTTAAAGTTAATAGCCAGTTTACCATGGGATTAAGGGATCTTGTCGATGCACGCGCAGGACCTCCCATAAGCCACTGTCAAGGGCTATAGTACAGGACAGAGAATCTTAAAGACGGAGTAAAAGCTTGTGTCGCACGCAAAACTGGTTGTTTTAGATCGGGGAAAAGAGATTGAATTGGGCCAATTAGATGCTGGCGAATCAATAAAAAGTTGTTGCGAGGAGGCGGGTGTCCCATTTGCCTGCGAAGAGGGGATCTGCGGTACCTGTATTATTGAGGTGATGGAGGGGAATGACCACCTATCGGATTACAACGAGGCAGAAGAAGATTTTTTGGGCCCCAAGCCTGAGTCTTGCAAACCAGGACAGGGTGTTGAGCGCCTTGCTTGCCAGTGCAAAATCAGGTCCGGTGGCTCTGTAAAGTTCAGATTTTAAAGAAAGTGAATACTATGATTACAAAAGAGATGACTATTGAAGAGATCCTTAACGGATTTCCTGAAAAGAGCCAAAAATTGGCCCAGTCGATCACAGACGCAGGTCTTCATTGCGTAGGTTGCCATTCCAGCAGCTACGAAACCTTGGAAGCTGGCATGCTTTCGCATGGGTATGATATGGAAGAGATTGAAGGGCTTGTGCGCACACTAAATTCCGTTCTTGAGCAAAAATTGGATCCCTCAGGAATCCATGTAACTTTAAAGGCCGTTGAGGCATTTAAGGAAATTGCTAAGAGTGAAGGGCTTGAGAACGTAGCACTTCGGTTTGATTGTATTCCTGGTGGTTGCAGCGGATTTCAGTATGTTCTTGATTTTTCTCAAGAGTTTGATCCTGAACTAGATACTGTTTTTGTATCAAACGGACTTAATATCCACATCGATAACAACAAAGTTTCCATGTTGGTTGGAGCTGAAATTGACTACCACTCGGGCTTAAATGGTGCCGGATTCAAAATTTCTAACCCCAACGCAAAAAGCTCATGTGGTTGCGGCAAATCGCAGTCTTACTAATCCATTGATCTTAAGGCCCTTAATGGGCCTTCTTAATCTATTTAATAAATTGTTTTAAAAAATATTTTATGGTATAATTTTACCATGAATACGGGTATACCAACAATTTCGCAAATAGGCAGTTCCCCCCTTTTGGCAGGCTGCACGAGTGGTCCTCACTCGCAATCCAAAAAAATAGCCGTAGATATTTTACAAAATTCCACAAAAAGGAAAGTAAAAGGGGCTGTTGCGGGGCCTAGTTTTTTCGGATTTAACGCCCCAGCTCGCTCAAGAAAAAGTCCCTTGAACGTAACCACAGGGATTACAAACCTAAAAAAACAAGCACCTACAACCTTCTTACCGGATGCTCAAGGAGATTTTAAGGGCTACTCGATCAAAGACAATCCTAGAGTAATGGAGATAGCTAGATTAAAAACTTGTGCGGAAAAAACCTCTGACATTGTCAATGGGCTATTCGTAGCATCAGACCTTACCGGAACTGCTAAGTCAATAGAGCCTTTCGTAGATAAAAGCCACCAGCAGTTTGCTGGTCGTGAATTCGGATTGGCCAATGCAATTATCAGTGTAGCAATCTCTATCTTGGGTTTTGCGTCACAGGCCTTTAAATGGAAGACAGCTGAAAAAAGTTCGATTCGGGGTAAAGTTGGGGATGTGAGTGGGAGCAGTCTTTCAACGATGGGGCTTGCTCGGTATTGCTCTAGAATGATCAGTTCCACAATGGGATTGACCTCAGCAATCGGTGCCTTTACGGGAATAAGCCAGTTGTCAGGAAGGGCAGTACAATTGACCGGCTCTATATCCTCCACATTTTCTTTGTCCTGTATTTTCATGATTGCAATCCAACGTGAAGACAATATTCATGACATCAGGATGGAGCTTAAGGCTTATGGTGTTCAAGGGATTTATAAAAAGATAACGGATATATCGGATGAAGATTTGCAACGTGTTGTCGCTTTTGCCGATAAAAACACCCACTCGAGCGAGGAAACCGCAAGATTGATCAAGCAGATTCAAGCGCGTAAAATTGTACCGGACAGGGTCATCCATAAATTGAGAAAGAACCCAGATGCGCTCCATTTAGCCGAGGCTTTTATGTTGGCTAAAAGAGACCACTACAGCCGATTTATTGGAGCAAAAAATGTACAGCGCATTTTAAAAAACCCCGCTTTTGAATTTAACAGCAAAGGGGTCTCGTACTTCCAATCAAAAGGGGCTTTGTGCGCAAAAATTGAGCGCGAGCTGGATCTCAATTCGACAATGTGGAAAGTGATTAAGTTTTTTTCTTTTGCCTCAATCAGTCTAAATATAGCGGCAAATATTTTGTCTGCCGGCTCTTCTGAGCTCATTTTGGCAATCTTTAACCTTGCAATTTCCGTAGGCTGGACCGTAGTAGACTCCTATTTTTTTATCAATGATTACCTCCAGGGGCGATATTCGAAAGATCAGTTAATCGCCCATGTTGTCGCACAGCTTTCCATATTACTTGTTTCAATTGGAGCGACCATTCTCAGCCCCTTATCCTCCACGGTTGTGCAAATCTCGCTTATATCGGTAGCCGCAGCAGCACTTATTTATAACTTTACACGCGAATTCTTTTTTAAAGAAAAAAACGTAAACTGCCATGTACTTCCTGAAGATACCAAAGGGGATGGGTTTATCGATTTCTAGCTGTTAGCCCTATTGCATAAATCTATAGGATTGACCTATCCTTTTTTTTATGGATTGGCCACACAGGTTTCTAGATTATTTAGCAGCAGAAAGAGGACTCTCACACAATTCGCTTGAAAGCTATCGACAAGATCTTGAGAGATTTCGTTGTTTTATCCACCCATTACCCTTACAAAAAGTGCTCAAACAGGATCTTTTTCGTTTTATTCAAGACCTGGAAAAAAAATATAGCATAGCAACTCAACAGCGCCAGGTAGTTGTCTTACGCCGTTTTTACCACTTTTTGATGAAAGAAGGAGCTATTCGCATCAATCCAACATCCCATATAGATCCTCCTAAAAAGGGGATTCAGCTCGTGCGCCCTCTCTCTGTCCAAGAGGTTGAATTGCTTGTCAAAAGCTGCAAAAATTCCCTAGAACGGGCCCTAGTCCTTACCGTTTATGCAAGTGGCCTGAGAGCTTCTGAGGCTGCTTGCCTTAGTATCTATGATATTACAGACAACACCGTACGTGTGAAAGGGAAAGGGGGAAAAGAGCGTGTTGTTCCGATTGCAACTATTGCCCTTGAGGCTATCGATATTTATCTTAATGAAAGAAGTGATCCCTCCCCTTATCTTTTCATCCATAAAAAGAAACCTTTAGCCCGTGATGGCATCCTCAAAATGATCAAAAAAATTGCCTTGAAAAGTGGGCTTGATAAAAACGTCTATACCCATCTTTTAAGACACAGCTTCGCAACTCATCTTTTGGAGGGGGGGGCCGATTTAAGAACGATCCAGGAGCTTTTGGGGCATAGCGATATTCGTACAACGAATCGCTATACCCACCTAAATAAAGAACAAATCAAATATTCATTTGATCAATTTCATCCTAAACCGTAATCTATTTGCCTTAGACATTCAGAGATTTTTTGTACATTTTCTTTCTTTAAATAAGAAATGCTATACGAAAATTTTATTTCTCCATCGTGGAAAGCAATAGACTGTTTACCACTTCCGGGTTCGCCTTCCCTTTCGTCTTTTTCATCACTTGCCCCACAAGCGAGTTAAACGCCTTTTGGATCCCGTTTTTGTAATCAATTACAGAATTAGGGTTCTCGTTTAAAACATCTTTTATGATCGCTTCGAGCTCTTTTGTATCGCTCATCGGTTTGAAATCTGGATTCTGATCGTAGATTTCTTGCGGATGCTTTTTTGTCAAACACATAGCGTCTTTGATCTCTTTAGCAATTTTTCCGGTAATTACCCCATTTTCGATCATTGAAACAAGGTAGGCTACGTTTTCAATGGGTATGTTCGATTGCATGAAATGGATTTTGTCCTCATTCAATCTACCTACAAACTCCACTGTGAGCCAGTTGCATAAAGAAACCGGATTTTTCACTAGATGGATTGCTTTTTCATACGCGTTACAAAGTTCTTTGTCGGCTATGAGGACGCTTGCCGAGTAGGGGGTGAGCCCTAGTTTCTCGGTGTAGCGGATAAATCGTTTATGGGGGAGCTCAGGCAGATGCTTTTTGACCTCATCTACAAAACTTTGAGTGATCACAAGAGGGGGAAGGTCAGGATCGGGGAAATATCGGTAATCGGCCGCCGTCTCCTTTCTCCGCATCAAAACGGTCCGTTGCTCAACAGGATCGAATCTGTAGGTGCTATTCGGCATCACCTCATGAAAGGGGACCCCAGGATTCTCCTCGTAGAGCCGAATTTGGCGATGGATCTCGTAATCAAGGGCCGTTTGCATATTAGAAAAAGAGTTCATATTCTTGATCTCGACCTTCGGTCTCAAGCCCGTTTCCCCCTTTTTGCGCACCGAAATATTGACGTCGATCCTCAAAGAACCCTCTTCCATGTTACAATCCGACGCGTCGATGTATTCCATGATCGATTTGATCGCTTGCGCATAGGCAACAGCCTCTTTAGGACTGCGCATACAAGGCATCGAAACGATTTCAATCAAAGGGACACCTGCACGATTCAAGTCGACACCCGCAAATGAGCCAAAATGTTTGAGCATACCTGCATCATCTTCTAGATGGGCGCTTTCAACTTGAAATTCTTTTGTGACACCCTCCACGTCGGCCACAACGGCTCCCCCCTCTAAAATCTTTTTAAAGGACTGGGTAATCTGGTAGTTTCGTGGGCTATCAGGGTAAAAATAAGATTTTCGGTCAAAGCGTGAATGTAGATGAATTTTCGCATCGATTGCAAGCCCTAGACGAACGGCAAGCTCCACCGCTTTCTTGTTGAGTAATGGCAAAGAGCCGGGCTGCGCTGTATCTGTAAAGCGGATATTTGTATTCGGTTCCGATCCAAACTGGTTAGGAGAGCGGGAAAATAATTTCGTCTTTGTCAACAGTTGAACGTGAATTTCTAACCCAATCACCGGTTCATAAGCTTCGTAGTGCATATTTGTCATCTCTATTTATGGGTTAAAGAGCTGTTGAGCGCTCGTTCCAAAAGTCTTGAAACGCGATATAGGTCCAGTTCATGGTGGTAAGGGGCAACAATCTGGAGCCCTAAAGGGAGACCGTCATCATTCCCCATCGGTACGCTTACCGCAGGATGGCCAGTCAAATTAGCGAAAATCGTGTAGATGTCCTGAAGATACATCGTTAAAGGATCTTTGATGCCACCAATTTTAAAAGCGGTGTTTGGAGCTGTCGGCATCATGATGAATCCGACATCCTTTAAGATAGTCTCTACTTGCTGGCGCATCAATTGACGAACTCGTGCCGCTTGCATATAGTATTCATCGATTTTTCCTTGAGAAAGGACCATCGTCCCTAATAAGATGCGTTGCTTGACCTCATGTCCGATAAAAATGGAGCGGGATTGGTCATAAACCTCATCTAGTGATTTTGCCTCTGGATCTCGATGAGAAAAGGTGATCCCATCAAAACGGGCCAGGTTGCTCGAAGCCTCAGCGGTCGCGAGCACATAATAGACCGAAACTGATTGCTTCAGTATAGAAAGGTCTACATCTTTGACGACAAATCCAAGCTCTTTATAGTGCTCGATCGCTTTGTCAAAATGGCTTCGCACTGTTGGATCCAGATGTTCCAAAAATTCGTAGGGTACGCCGATGCTTTTATTAGCAGGGGCTTGATCTAAATCCTTTGTGTAGTCGACGTTTTTTAAACGAAGATTCGTCGGATCGTGCTTACAGGGGATGCTAATTGTCTTTAATAACCACGCATTATCAAATACATTTCTTGAGAAAGGGCCAATCTGATCCAATGAAGATCCAAAAGCGATCAATCCGTAGCGAGAGACGCGACCGTATGTAGGCTTCATCCCCACAAGACCCGTAAATGCGGCCGGTTGCCGAATCGAGCCTCCGGTATCACTACCTAAAGAAAGGGGTGCAAAGTGGGCCGCTACCGCAGCCGCAGAACCTCCGGATGATCCTCCAGGTGTATGTCCTAGTTTAAGTGGATTTTGTGTCACTTTAAATGCAGAGTGTTCCGTTGATGAGCCCATTGCAAACTCATCCATATTCGTTTTGCCTAGCAGCAAAGCATCCGCGTCCTCAAGGGAATCTATCACGGTTGCAGAAAAAGGGGCACGGTAATGTTCTAAGATTTTAGATGCGGCTGTTGTCAGTTCCCCTTTAATATGGATATTATCTTTGACCGCGACCGGGACAGCAGCCATGGATCCCATCGGCTCTTTATTTTGAAGTTTTCTATCTAAAAGGGCAGCTTTAGCTAAAGCTTTATCATGAAAAACAGTTAAAAACGACTGAATTGTAGGATCGTTGGCTTCAATCTCATCTAGATGTGCTTTTGCAATTTCCAGAGCGGACCACTGTTTGCTAAGAAAACCATCATGAAGCTCTTTCGCAGATTTTTTTGTAAGATCGGTCATGATTATGCTCCTTTGATTACAGTCGGGACACGAATGAATCCTGAAATTTTGTCTGGAGCATTCTCCATGAGCTCGGATCGGGTCATCAATGGTTCTGGTTCGTCCTCAAAAAGAGGGCAGGTAAGAGATTGCTGCACCGAAAAGCAGGGCTCCACGCCGGTTGTATCTACCTGCTGAAGCTGATCGATGTGTTTCAAAATCTTTTCAAGATTTTCCTCCAAACGACGAATTTCGTCTGCTTTGAGGCTGATTCGAGAAAGCTTTGAAAGCCTCTCAATGAATGCAGCATCGATGTGACTCATGGGCAATGGGCTCCGGTAGAATAAAATTTTTCAACATTTTAACAAAGTAAGCCCCCTTGTGTCAACCGACTAGATCGAATAACAAAAAAGGGGCTGTGGATTTGCGTTGAGTAGATGTTTTATAAATAAACTTTGCAAATATCTACAGATTTCTTGCTTGCCAAAAATTTCTATAAAATGAATAGTTGACCCAAGATGAAGTCACTAAGCCTTAGGACATTGGTCCCTTTTTCAGTCAAGGAAGTGGAGCTGCGCCACCTAGATCCGGAGGCCGTTTTTCGCTGGGTAATGGCCAACGAGAGGCTATCCGTAAGTGAGCTCCTCCCGGCGCAAAATGGTCAGAGGCTGATCCGTTTTAGACTTAAGCACTGGCTCAGACCCCTGGTTTCCTACATGCGGGTGCATTTTGATCCTTCAAATCTATTCAGGGTGAAGCAGGACAAAGGGATTTTTAAACATTTTGAATACTGTGTCAGCTGCCATAAAGAGGGGGACCAAACCCTCATTTTAGACGAAATTCAGTTTGAGTTGACAGCAAGATGGTTTTTCTACCGTAAGAGGGTAAAAAAAGTCGAAAAAGTTCTTGAAAGAATAATCAAAGACAAAAATGAGATGATCCGCCAAGAGCTCGAGCTTATGAAAAGATATCCCAGCCATAAACCCCTTAAAATTCTTTTGTTTGGATCGCATGGTTTTATAGGGCATGCGCTGGATTTGATGCTAAGTTCTTTTGGTCACCGAATTTTTCGTGCCGTTCGTAGTAAAACCCAATTAACGGCAAACAATACAGTCCTTTTTAATGACGAAAGTGGTGAAGCTGATCGGGATAACTTTGAAAACTTTGATGCGTTTATCAATTTAGCCGGTGCCAATATCGCGGAAAAAAGATGGACCGAATCAAGAAAGTCCCTGTTGTACCAAAGCAGAGTTCAGTATACCCAAAAATTGAGCAAATTAATCCTTAGCCTTGAGCGCCCCCCAAAAACTTTAATTTCTACATCGGCTGTAGGTTTCTATGGCCCCGTAGTTGAAATGGCCGACGAGGGAACACCTAAAGGAGAAGGATTTTTATCGGACCTTAGTCACGATTGGGAAAAGGCAGCTACCCTTGTTGGCCATCGTAACTGCCGATTGGTGATTTTGAGATTTGGTGTTGTCCTTGGGCAGGGCGGGGGAATGCTCGATGTTTTTCAAAAACTTGCCCACTTATGGTTACTCGGTCCGGTTGGTGACGGGCTACAAAAAAACGCCTGGGTTTCCCATCGTGATGTCTTGGGGGCAATCTATCACTTTCTCATTAGTTCAGCCCATCACGGGACTTTTAATCTGGTAGCAAACGATCATCCCACCCAGAAGAAGATCGCCGAGCTTGTAATGCAATCAATCCATGGCAACAATAGATGGTTCAACCCCTTACCCGTGCCAAGGTGGTGGGTAGAGCTACTATTTGGAAAACAAATGGCCAAGGAGCTCTTTTTTGCGTCGCAGGTGGTATCCAATAAAAAGCTGATCCATTCAGGGTACCGACTTTTTTATCCTTTTATACAGAATTTGATCACTCCGCTTTAGTCCTTTTCTATCTATCTTTATAAGCTCTAATTATTTAAATTTTTTTATAAAAACACCTTGTAATAATGCCCCTCTTTTCTGTATTAAGAAAATAAAAACAGATATTTATTTTATCTTGTAAGGGCATTATGAGCATTTTTCCTTCATTCAAAGAGCTGCTACAAATTGTAGTCAAACCGAGAGAGGTGATCCGCAAGGTTGTGAATGCGGATGCTCAAAAATACTTTCTATTCATTGCGTTTATCCTAGGTATTGTTGGTATGTTTGATTCCTCAGCTATGAGTGATCTTGGTGAAAAATACGATCTTTGGACAATCATTGGTATTTCGATTCTTTTTGCGCTTCCCTATGGTTACGCTGTGCTCTCCATATTTAGTGTGGTTGTTTATTGGATTAGCCGACTTTTTAAAGGAAAAGCTAACTACTATCAAACAAGGGCAGCCATCTCTTGGGCTTTTGCACCAAGAGCGATCAACCTTATTTTTTGGATCATTAACATAGCGATGCTTCAGGGTGCCGCTTTCTATCTACAGGATCCTGTGACCATGGCAGGCCCTGTATTCTATACCTATCAAGTGACAACATTTTTGATGGCTCTTGTGGTTGTTTGGACATGGGTAAGTTCTTTACAAACCTTAAGTGAAGTAAACGGATACTCGGCATGGGTATCTTTAGTCGTGGTTGTTCTGTCCACATTTGTCCTGATGGGCGCATGGATTCTTCTTGCGATGTTTGCAAATATATTTAGCGCATAATCGAGGATCCAATGTCGTTATTAACCCAAATCGGAGTCTACTTAACCGTCGCTTGCGCAGCCTTTAATCAGGTAGCCCAAGCCCCAGCGGACACTTTAAAATCTCAAGAGCTTTCTAATTGGAAAACAGTGCGCTCTAAAAGATGCACACTAAAAATGCCAAGCACCCCTTATTCAAGCTCGCATACGAATCAAGTTAGAGGGGAGCAATTTAATTACGACGTTCTTGTTGCTCCTGTGGACAATAGGGCTGTCTATATTTTGCTTGTAGCGGAGTATCCACGTGCAATTCCTAAAAATAACCAACAAGCTAGCTTGGAACAATTTCTCACATGGATTTCTAGTCAAAATCCGGAAAATCGCCTCGATAGAGCCTCTTTGATTCGTCACCAGGGGCATGAAGGGCTTGATTTTGTAATTAAAAACGGTTCAATCTGTTTTTCTGGCAGATTAGTAATCGCAGAATCCAGGGTATACCTTCTAGCTGTAGAGTGTGAAGAGAATCAGGTAAAAAATATCCCGTTGAGTGCGTACGTAGATTCCTTGGATTTATTTTAATGATCCAAAGCATCAAGGACGATTTCGGTGAAGATAGGTAGATGATCAGATGGATACTCTCCATCTACTTTACCCCTCTCAACAGCAAAATAGAGTGGCAATATTTTTCTCCCAATATAAAATCTATCCAGTAAAATTCCCGGAGTCCCTTCCCCTTTAAATGGGGTCAAATTATCGGTCGTTTGGTTTGTGAATGAAGATAGGGGACCAAAATATCCCAGTAAAACCCTATCTTTTAGGGGATAAACCCCTCTTTCTATGAACCTTTGATTCAAATATAACCCATCAAAAAAGGGTAAACGGGTATTTTCTAGATAGGGATCAAAAGCGTTCATGTCTCCTCCAATCAGCGCATAGTCCCTAAGACCTTTTAATTCTATCCAGTCAAGCAACTTAGCAACAACTCGATGGCGTTCGTTTATATTTGCAAAATTTGGATGTGTGTTCACAAGGGCCCATTTTTTTTTGCTCACAAGATCTAATAACTCAAAAAAAACAATTCTTTCGGAGGCGTGGACGACATCCCTTTTTTCGTCTAAAACCTCGAATCGCCCCTTTTTAAGAAAAACAGGCAAATTTTCAAAAAGGGGGTTAGGGTTATGGTAGATTTGGTATCCCAATTCCAGCTTCGCTTTTAACCAACTTACTTGCAGATCCGATGCCTCCTGAATCAACAGAATATCTGGGTCATGTTCTATCAAAAGTGTGTAAATTCGCTCTTTTCTAAGATCCCATGCATGCTCACAAGAGTGTGATTTATCGAGGTGAGAAAGGAGGATATTATAACTTACAACCTTGATCCTCCCATTTGTGTTCAAAAATGCATCAATTTTTTCGACCTGCTCTTCAAGCATTTTGGTTTTCCACCGACTTGAATTGGCTAGAAAGGCTTGCACATTTTCCAGGGTCGAACCCTTTAAGAGGGATAAAACTAAAATCAGGTGCCAAAAGAGCTTAATCATGATAAAAGGCCGACCCCTTAAAAACTTTATTAAAAAATATAGATTAAAATTTCATTTTGATGAATCATTTTTTAATATGTTTTTTTTGAAGATTATTCCCCTTTATTAATAGGTAAATAATATGAAAGCGCCCCTCTTTCTTTTATTAGTTCTTTTTTTAGACCTTGTATCTGCCCCACACTACTATGTTACAGGAGCAAATTTTAAATTTTTTAAACACGTCATAGATCTTGTAGGTTCTTTACACAAAGTTTCATTTGATGAAATTGAAGAAATTGCGATTTTTGATCTTGGGCTAACTCCAACACAGATTTATATCCTTTCTCATATCCAAAAGGTAAAAATATATTGGCTTGAAAACCAAAATCCAGATCTGTTGAAAGATTTTTACACTCCAAATTCGTTGCGATCCTACTTAGGCTGGTATGCATGGAAGCCGGCCGCTATGAAACAGATGTTAAAAAAGTTTCCGTATTTTCTTTGGATAGATGCAGGCTGTGAGATCGATTCTTCATGTACGCCCCTATTCGATCACATTCTAGGCAAAGGATACTTTTTAGTTTATTCAAGTCCTCAAAATACAACGTTCGATACGGTCAGAGTCCATGCGACAAAAAAGGTCAGAAACCATTTTCAATTAGACGAAAACAAAAACCTATCCATTTTAGATAAAGTGCACGTAATGGCAGGATTTATAGGTATCAGAGCCGATATGGATTCTCTTTTTTTAAATACGTGGAATGATCTTACAGCAAATATTTCGATGTTTGAAGACGATGGAACTTCGGAAGGGGGGTGGGGTTGCTGTCGTCATGATCAGTCTTTGCTGTCGATTATTGCTCACAAAAGAGAATTAGAAGTGTTTAAATTTGAAGAACCTATTCCTTTGCAGGACCTTAACGGATCTTTTAGACCCTTTTCTTTTTCCAACAAAAGAAAATCCCTTTCACATCCTGTAGACGTGCGAATTCAGCAGGCGGCCTTTAACCTAAAAGAATCTATTCCGTACATCCGCTTTCATGATCAGAAGGCAAGAAAAAAACTTTTCTCTCGCTTTTACAAAAAGGTCGATACGCCATTTTAAAAAAGATGAAACAAAGGATTTTTGATGAAGATTTTATGTTTGATACTTTTTTCTGTTCTTAATGCAGCAATACCAAAAGTAGATCCACTCCATCACCAGCTCTCTATCATCGGCTCTATCCCGTTGACAAAAGGGGTGGTACCTATTCGATTCCCCTATACCGCGAACGGATTTTTTTTACATCTTAAGCTACAGGTAAACGCTAATTTGACAGTGGTCAACTTTTTGGGATCTGATGGGGCCAACTTCTGCTTTTCTAGAAAGCATAAAACCCAACCCCTGAAAATGGATACAAATACTTTGGAGTCGACTGTTTTGACCGGTATTGATGAGCCACACTTAGCTTTGACTAAAGTAGAATGTCAAAAACATAGTGAGGTCACTGTCCTTTTTCCCTCTGGATTGAAAAGAATTTATTTCCTTGATAAGCAACTGAATGAGTCCTATTTCAGCTACAAAAGATTTTACCAATTACTTCTGGGCGAAGAGATCCTTGAATCGGGGCATAGGCAAGTATATTTTTACGAAAATTCTGTTCTTACTAAAATTCAGCTTTATAATCCGGATAAAACAATCCTCATAGATGAAGTTTTGGTGAATACCGAAAACCAAACCACCACTTTTAATGCTTATGGCCAGGAGGTAGTCCGTTATACGACTTTATTAGGGGGATACGAGCTTTACCATAAAGGGCTTTTTTGTGAGTTTTTTAAAAACCCAACAGATAGTTCTCGCGGGTTTTTTATAGATCCAAAAGGGGAGTGGACCGGTTTTGATCAACAGATGGGGTCTGTTGTAAGAAAATGGACCAAAGATCACAAAGGAAAAGATTTTTTATTAGAAAATTACCAAAAAAATATTTTTCCTAGTGTCAATATAACATTGTCATCAAACGGTACAACTTCGGTCTACGGTTTTGAGAATAATCGATTAGACAAAACATTCAAGGTCGCTAACAGTGAATATTTTTTGATCCTCAAAGAATTAGAAGAGAAGTTTAGCAGTCTCTACTACATGACACCAAAAAAAGCATTTTTCGATCTTTGCCTAAAAAAAGGATTTGAGTCAAAGCTCTACTTTTGGGCAGATAAAGCCCCTTTTTTGAGCAAAGTGATGCAATTTTGTAAGAACAGACTCTCTCAAGTTGATATTTTCCATTTCCATGAATTGGTTTTAACTCAATTGAAAAGGTATATGGATTCAAAATGGGATAAATTCCCAACACTTGAATTTGATGGAAAAGGGGGTTTTACCTCATTAGATTCTGCAGCTGAAATTATAGACTTTTATTATCACAATAAAGAAGGCGTATATCGATTAACTCATAAAAAAATTGACAATGGATTAAGCGAGACTTTCTATTATAATGATTCTGGCCAAAGGATTTGTGAGGAGCTCGCTTTAAATGGAAAAATAGTACGAGCAAAAAGATATCAATACAACCAGCTAGGTTTGATCGATTGCATAATTGATTACGATCCGAACACTCCAATTCAAAAAGAGATTTGTACCAGGTATAATTCGCTTGGGCAAGTACTCGAACAAATTCAAAAGAGCCCTACACAGCACCATATCTCAACTTTATTTGAATATGATGAGAGGCATAATGTACAAACTAAAGCGATCTATAATTCTGAGGGTCGGCTTACAGAAAAAATAGCGTACCAGTATGACAACTTTGACCGTCAAATTCTTGAAAAATCTTCGCTAGGTACAGGGATAAAATTTAAATATGACAATCGAAACCATCTTGTAAGCAAAAAAGATATTGAAACTGGTCTCAAGACAGATTTTTTATACGATCAGCAGGGGCAAATGGTTAGCGTAAGTACATTACGCGGACCGGAAAAAATTGTTTTAGACCCTTTCAAACGCCCGCTTGAGCGTGTGGATATCCATCATACAAAAACAGTACAAAAATGGGGGGAAAATAACAAACTCGTTGAGGTATGCCTTCCTTTATATGACGGAAAAACACAGTCAATTCATTACCGATATGACAATTTAGGGTACGTAAAAGAGGAGGAGGATCCGGAGGGGAATACTTTCCGTTATAAAAATGATCTCTTTGGAAATAAAAAAGAAGTTCAAATTGGTCAGTACACCTCTTATTACCAGTACAACAAAGCCGGAAAATTGTTATCGCAAAAAATTGAGGATCAAAATATCCAACAGGATATCCTCGACCCTTTAGGAAGGATAATTGAATCGATTACACCTCAAAAAACGACTTATTTTACCTATAACGGATTTGATATTGTCTCAAAAAAATGTAGCGATGGGTTAGTCACCCACTACACGTACGATGATTTAGGGCGATTGATTGAGGAAAAAACTCAAAACGGAAGGTTTTGCTCCACAAAAAAAACAAATTATGACCCGAATGGAAAACCGGCACATATAGAATTTATAGAAAAAGGGCAGCATATCTATCGCAATTTTGACGATAGGGGTCGTTTGATTGAAGAAAAAATTATGGACGGCAAAAATAGAATAGAAAGTTATAAAAAATGGGTATGGGGATTTTCAGATTTATTACTTGTTTATGAAGAGCTTATCGATGGGGTATGGGCTAAAACGGTGAGGACCTACGACGAAATTGGCCGTGAAACAATGGTTAAAGATCCCATGGGTAGAATAACAATATTCAGTTATAACGACCATTTTATGAATGAAGATTTACAAGAGGTAGTCCAGATTCGAAAAGAGTTTAATAATGGGACTGTCGAGATCACTACTCTAGATGTATTTGGGCGTTGTAGGGTGATCGAGCTTTTAGACCCATTCAAAAATTTGGTAAAAAAGGAGCGTTTTACAAGAGATTTTAAGGGTCAAATTTTAATTCACAGTATCGACTATCAGACCGCAACAGGCACAAAAACCTATCAAAATCAATTCAAATACGATACAAGTGGCAAGCTGATCCAAAAAATAAAAAACGCACACACAAGATATCCGCAGCTGTTTACTTATACATATGACAAAAAGGGGAGAATTGTTTGTTTAGAAAAACCTGATGGGGTTTGCCTTACTTACGAATACAACGATCTGGGAGATCTCACAGCCCAAAGATCCTCAGATAAGACAGTGGAATATCACTATGAATACGATCAAGATCGACGTTTAACACGCGTTTTTAATCCTCTGAGCCAAACTTTTTCAGAGTATAAATATTCACTAGAGGGGCTTATGATCGAAGAGCGCTTGGAAAACGGGCTGACCTTTGAAATGGGGTATAATTCTGAAGCTGAACTGAACTGCTTTTCATCCCCTTCTTTTGGAAAAGTCGAATACCAATACGGATCATTTGGGGTAGAGGAAATTTTTTACCATACGCAAAAAGAGATTTTCCCATTTCACATCACAAAAACAGACGGAAAAGGGCTGATAAAAAAAATTACTAGCAGTGAAGACATCCCCTCAACAATCTATGAATATAATTTAAATGCCCAGCCGATCCGAAAAGTCCATTTTGGAGGATATGACTATCTTGCAAAATTCAATTCAATGGGATCAGTAACAAAAAGAATGATTCAGGACTATCTAGGTAAATATCAGATCCGCTACTCGTACGACACTTTAGATCGTTTAGAAAAAGGATCAGATGAACAACAGGAACGTAGCTATAATGGCCTAGGTATTTTATCTTTTCTTGGAGACACTTCCGTTTTAACGGACTCGGCTCTCAGAATCAAAAAGATTGGCACAACTCATTTTCAATATGATCCACAAGGAAATAGAGCCCTTAAAAAAGATTCCTCAACAGAAACAAGATACACATTTGATGCCTTGGATCGACTGATCCAAATCAAAACGCGCTCAGCTACCATTCACCTAAAATACGATTTTAAAAATCGGCTTGTATCAAAAAAAGTGATCCAAGGTGCGGGGGAATCTCAAACAGACTACCTCTATCATGGGGATATAGAAATTGGATCCATCTCAAAACAAACGAATGAGCTTTTGGATTTTCGGGTGGTATTTCAAGAACCTCATAAGCGATCACACCAAACGCTTTTTGCGATGATCCAAAATACCCCCTTCTATGTCACAACTGACATTTTCAAAAACGTAACAGGATTATCTCATGCTAAAAAAAATACCCATTTTGCCCTGATGAGATATGACGCATTTGGAAATCGAACCGTAGCGAAAGGGGATATTTGTTCCATAGGGTGGATGTATCAGGGTAAAAGATGGCATTCAGAATTTGAGCTTTACCAATTTGAACATCGATTCTATGACCCAAGTTTAGCAGTTTTTATTAGCTGCGACCCTGAAGGAGAAAAAAATGGGGTTTATGGGCATCAGTATGCTTTATGTAATCCATTGAAATATGAAGATTATCAGGGTCTTTATCCCATCGATTTTTCATTCTCTGTCGATTTTTCTTTACCGGTTCATCGATTACTAAACCTAGCCTATGAGGGGAAGAATTTTAGTATGAATGACTTTTTTAGTGGTCTTACACTACAAACAACATTGCCGCTAGACACCTTTTGCTCAAGCCTAAGGAACACCAGCTCTCATTTGGCTCAGTACCTTTACAGTCTCATTGAAAAAGATCGAACTCGCCTGGAAAAAACAATATCAAAGAGCTCGTCGACTCTTTTATCGAGTTCGATGGACGTAGACCTTATTCCTGCGGCTTATCAACTCCATCCGATGGTTCATCGTGTGTCACCTGACACAAAAAACCTTAAAATATCAGATGGTTTTGTTGATATCTTTATGAACGGGATCTGGAATAGTTTAGATGATGCAACAAGCGCTTCTAAAGCTATCGCCAATTTTTTACAGAAGGATGTGATTTTAGTTTATAACCCTACATTTGGATATTTCAAGGATTTGATAAGAGCTATTGGAAATAAACGATCGATGAAAAAGGGGAATGCATCTGACCTTTTATACCACATCACCAACCATATCATGGACCTATCGGCTAAGGAAGTCAGGTTATGGGCCCATAGCGAGGGGGCATTAAATGCTCGAATCGCGTACGAAGAATTTCCGGAGGCGAAACGGGACCGACTTACCATTTTTACATTTGGGGCAGGGGAGTTAATCCCAAATTGCTATGGAAGGCAAGTGGTCAATTTCATATCCGATACTGATGCAGTAGCGCTTAATGCCAATGCCCATATACTCAGTTACCATGCGAAAGATATTCAAGAACTCCCTTTTCTCTCGTCCTCATCAGCAACTATAGCTATGTTTTGGGATAAAAAAAGAACGCATATCGATCACAAATACAATGTAACAATCTTGAAATCCGATAAATTGGTGGACCATTATTTTTTAGGAGATACCTATCAATCGGCGGTTAGCCTTGCGATGGGGACATAAAAAGGGGAAGACACGGAGTCTTCCCTCTTGCTTCAAAAAATGGAGAAACACTTAGAAGCTGTATAGGTCTGCATTCAGGGAAAAGAGAAACAAATGCTGATCATTCCTGAATGTATGATTCCAAATAAGATTTGTCTGAAGGTCTCGTAATGGAGGGAGCGGACACTCTCCGTACCAGTTGTAGGAGTATTGTACATCAAAATCCAGCCAGTCGTAAAAAAAGGGGAAACGAACACCTCCACCGACCTTGGCTCCCATCATATTTTTACTAAAAAACATGCTGTTTTGTGGAGCTATGCCCCTTGTCCAATTAATCGCAGAATCATTCTCTAGCCCAAAGTACCAGCGACCGGCAGTTACCCCACCAAGAGCATAGACAGCAACGTCGCCAGCATAAAAACCTAATTTAGCGATCCCACTACCTAGAAGAGGGTTTTTAATTTTGATGATGTGATTCGGGATACCCGTCGCGCTAGTTAAAAGCCCAATCATATGATCAAGCGTATCGTAGTATACATTCCCTTCGATTGCAAGATACCCTGAACCGATACGACCATCTACACCTATACAACCACCGATAATCCCTGATGTCGAACCTGATTCAAATGCAACTGTATTTACACCTTCTTGTGCCGTGTAGCGACCATTGTAAGAGGCAGGCCCGCCCTGAACACCCACATAAATGGAGCAAGATTTCTCACAATCTTGTGAGGTGTGAGATACAATCTGGCCCCAAATTGGAACTACTGTAGAAAGGATTGTAGTCCATATAGCACGTTTAAATGATAAAATCATGGTCACACCAACTTGCTGGTTTTAAGTAGTATAGGCTCTTTTTTCATTTTTGACAAATTGAGTCTTGAACTATTACAAAACAAGCAAACTATTAGGCAAAATTACCTAAAATTCGTCGTAACGCTCACAATTGCCCTAGAATCGACGATCGCATAGCGGGGAGTACTTTATCACCTTTGAACCTCGAAATCTCCCCGCCTTTTTGGTCTGATAATGGATCTTATGCGGTCTTTTAGGCTTTTTGAAATTTATGAACTCAAAAATATATAATATTCAGTCTAAATTTCTTAACCTCGAACGAAGAGAAAGTTTAATCTATATTGATGATCAATCTTATAACAACAAGAAAGACCTCTTTTTTTTCTTTTGCTATTTGAAGCTAAAATGCTTATTAAAAACATTAAATAAATTTTGATTGAAATCTGGATTGCTATTATGAGGTAAATATACAGTGGTAAAAATATGCAAATAGGTTCCATAGCCGGAGGAAACCATTATTATCCTCCACATGAAGATTCACCTCAGGCTACATATATGCAGTTTTTGAACGCTTTTAGAAATAATCCAAGCAAAAAAAATGCCGACAATCTTCTACAGTTTCTCAATGATCCGGCGAACAAAACAGCCCTTGAAAAAATCGCAAATAAAAATCCAGACCAGCATCAGATACCTACATTCGATGTTTCATATCAATCTTCTATTTCCGCTCTAAAAGGATGGGAAACGTCGGGAAAGTTAGATCCAAATAAAGCTGTGATCCCTGAGGAGTTCCTCAACGACATCCAAAATTGGATAAATTACTAGCTCCTTTTTTTCGAACCTACCTTAATTGATTCATTAGAATCGTAAACGGTACCCAGCGATCCAACTATCTAAGGTGTTGGAGTGGGCAAAAGAGGCGCGCAAGCCTCGGCGCAACAGCACGCAATACAACACCAACCACCCGGACCTGTAGTAGCTGCTGCGGTAAAGCAAGCTGCTATGCAGGCTGCGTATAGCCCTGCCCCAGCCTCTACTTGAGGAAGAAAAGACAAAGAGATTGCTCCAATAACAGGTAAGGCTACTCTCGTTATTTTTTGTCCAACTCTTATAAAATTTTTACAAAATTTATCTGTTGTCGATTGTATTGCAATTTGAGAGTTTGCGTAATCAGATCCTGTTGATTTTATCGAAAACATGTAGGCTCCAAAGTTTATGCTATCTTAGCTACATCCAAAAAAGGAGCATTTTTCAAAGATCTCCCCTATCCCCAATTTTAAAGATTGCTTTAAAATCTGGTGAATATTTTATAAAAAAATCATGCTGCAAAGTCAATTTTTTAGTCAAATGGGAATTTTTCCTCCTAAAAAACCGAACAACTGCAAGAATCCTAAACGCATATCATGAAACTTTTTTTATTTTTTTATCGATATTGATTTCTGAATTAATTTGCTTGAATTTTTTTTGATTACGAACTGTGATAAATATATCACTATCCTCTTTACTCAAAATACCTTATTATTTAAGTTTATTATAGTGAGGGAGTAATGTTCAAAAATTATCGCACAAGTCTTTTCTCAGTCATAGCTTGTACACCAATATTTGCAGGTACTTTTGGTGACTTTGCATGTTACAATCCGACTATTTTACAAATAGGGGCTTTTGAAGGAGATCTTACTAACAAATTCTCAACGCTTTTCCCCTATGGGACAATCTATGCGTTTGAACCCGATTTGGAATCTTACAAAATACTTCTTTCTAAAACCCAAAATCAAAAAAATGTAAATGCATATAATCTTGCAGTAAATACCTCCTCCGGCTCTTGTTTACTCTATGGAACAAAAAACGAAGCTTCACTTTTCAAATCTAATAAGGGTTTGTCAAAAGAAGTAGAATGTATCAATCTCGATGATTGGTGCTCTGCAAAACAAATTGAGCATATCGATCACATCTATCTTGATGTAAACGGTTTTGAATATGAGATTCTTAAAACTTCCCCACAAACACTCAAGAAGACCTTTTTTATTACGTTGAAAACTTTCAGTTCAACGAAATGCTCCCATATCGCCCCCTTTTCAAAAATTCGTGTGATGCTCAAGTCTCATGGATTTGACATGGTAAATCATGTAGTTGAAATGATCAAAGATGATGGTCTTAAAATAAAAGTTGGAGAAGCCTTTTTTATGAAAGACTTCATATTTACTGCATTCTACAAGTGATATATAGGAACTCACCCATATGATAAAAATAGATTTTTTGTATCGCTGCTTCAGTCATTTTTCCTATATATTTGCTTCGTCTGTAATTTTATTTTCATACTCCGAATTGACCGATCATTTTAAACCGGCCCTGAATAAGGGCAACAATCATTCCATTAAAAATATCGACTTTATATACATGATCAATTTAGATCAACGACCTGAAAAATTTGAAACGAGTCGAGCACAATTAAACCGTTATGGGATCAATCCATACAGATTTTCAGCCGTTAATGGATGGGAGCTCTCATTGGATACGATTTTGGATGTTGGGCTTAAATTTAAACCAGGTATGGATAGAATATTCGGTACAACTTACGTAGAGATTGACGGCAAAATAATTGCAAGTCACGAGCCAGTTTGTGTGCCAGGCAGAACCTATTTTTGTCACTGCATGGCTCGTGGTCCTATCGGGATCTGTTTAAGTCATTTATCCATTTTGCAGGACGCGTGGGACTCTGGGTATGAGACGATTTGGATTATGGAGGATGATGTAGATGTAATTGGAAATCCCCACCAAGCCTCCTCTTTAATTGAAGAACTAGACCAGCTAGTTGGCCCTAAAAACTGGGATATTCTTTTCACTGATTATGATGCAAAAATTGGGGAAAACAAATATGTCCCGTGTGGTGGAGTCGCTAAAAGACCTGATATGAACAATAGTCCAGAAGAAAGATCCAGCTACAAATATCAAAACAAAAAACACCTGCACAAACATTTTCATCACATGCCAACCCGCTTTGGAGCTTATTCTATGATCATAAGACGAACAGGCATGAAAAAATTATTGGACTTTTGGAAAGAACATAAGATTTTTCTTCCCTATGATATGGATAATGCCTTTCCATCCGGAATAAAAAGATTTGGACTTACTTTCGATCTTGTCTCCCATACAACGAATGCACTCTCTGATAATGGAGGCCCCAATTATCTAGATAAAATAAATAAAATACCTGGCTAAAATGACAGCTCAGAAGCTTTTTCGTAAAGATTGCCGCTTTTTTTACTTAGCGTTGTCTTTTTTTAACATTGGTATTTTTGCCCAAAACTCAATTGCTGAAGGTTTTTTTCCCGCAATGACTTGGGAACAAATAAACACAAATACAATCGATAACATCCAACACATTCTACCCTTTGATCCAATCATTTTGGAAATAGGATCAAAATCTTCAGAAAACACCTTGTCTTTAGCAAATAAATTTCCCTATGGTCAAATTTATACCTTTCAACCCGACCCCGATCTTTTTGAAATTCTTCAAAAAGAAACCGCTAAAAAGGAAAATGTACATGTCTTTAGACATGCAGTTTCACAAAAAAGAGCAAATATAAAAATTTTTACACAGGAAAAAGAAGTATCCAATCAAAGGGGCGTCGCCTCAAAAACCTTTAAAAGAGTACCGTCTGTCAATCTTGATGAATGGTTCTTACTAAATGTGGATCGTATTGATGCTCTTAAACTGAATCTTGATGGAATTGAAAAAAGTATTTTTAAAAGCGCAGCAAGGGTGATCGATCAATGCATGATGGTTATTATTAGCACAGCCCATACTCTAAATCCCAGATTTCAATCGATCTATAAATATCTATTTTCCCATTTGGAAGCCCGCGGTTTTACCAGATTGAGTTACACCTATACCCCAAAAAAGGATGGAGATGCTATTTATATAAAAAACCATATTTACAACTTTTTTTATAGGTAGACCTTGCTTTTATATTTTTTTGCCTTAGCAAATGTTTTTAGCGGATTTTCAGACAATAAGATCATTAAAAATTTGAAACCAGCCCCTAACAAAGAGGTTTATTGCCAAATTTTTGGTATTGATTTTATCTATATGATCAATCTAGATAAAAGGCCGGAAAAATGGAATCTAACAAAACAAGAATTTGAGCGATATGGAATAAAACCCTACCGTTTCTCTGCAGTTAATGGATGGGAATTAACCTTTGAAACAGTTCAAGATGTGGGGTTAGTCTATAAACCAGGGATGACCCCATTAATGGCTTCAAGATTTGTCCAAGTCGACGGTAAGATCATCGGAAGCCCTGAATACATGACCAAGTATGGACAGGTATACTATGGTGTCGGTTTCAGTCTTGGGGCAATCGGTATTAGTCTAAGTCATCTATCTATTCTTTATGATGCTTACCTATCAGGATTTGAAACTATCTGGGTTGTTGAAGACGATGTGGTCATCTATGAAAACCCCCACCGTTTGACGGACCTAATTCGTGAACTTGATAAATGTGTAGGGACTAATGGATGGGATGTCCTCTATACAGACATCGATTGTTATGTTGAAGCCACAGGGATAGCAAAAAGGCCTGATATTAATTGTAGCGAGGCTTGGAGGAATAGCCCGAAGTTTACAGATAAATCGAAAATTCACTCTTTGTTCAAAAAAGCCCCCTGTCGATTTGGGGCATACTCAATGATCGTGCGACGTTCGGGCATGAAAAAAATACTAGACTATTATATGAAAAGTAAAATATATCAACCGTATGATCTTGAAATCCACTATGTGAACGATATTAAAAAGTATGCTCTCACCTTCGATATGGTAACAAGTCCTAAGGAGGCAATATCTGATAATGGACGAAAGTGCTACAGTGATTAAGTGCGTTTTTTTAATTAAAATCCATAATGCGTTGCCGACATCTTTCGATTTTTCTTAAGCCAATCAGCACATTCACAGAGCCCAGAGGATAACGTCTTTTTTTTAGCCTTCAAGCCCCTTCTAGTTGCCGAAATCTTTTTTTGATGCCAAGGATTTCACCCTTATTCGAAGAAACTACCAATTATGTTCTTTTCTTTTTTTTAAATTATCTATAAAGATTTGATCCTGCTTATAATTCGTTTCAATTCAAGATGTCCCGATATAAGCTGATTTGTTAGAATATATCGGTTTTTAACAATACTCAAGAAATTTTGATGACTCCCTCGTTACAAAAAATGTTCCGTACCCTCCCGGAGGATCCGGCCAAGGATGGCCCACTTTTTGGATTATACCTGCAATCAAATGAATGGAACTCTTACGCTACACTGTGCAAAATGGCTCAACTCCCAATGACCGGAAGCGTAGCCATGGGTGTTTCCGGCTTTTTTACCCTTGATGTTGCAGCTGTAAGGCCCGAAACCGAGGAAAAGAGACTCGAGGGGGTTGCACTGGTCGACTGCTCTATCAGGGTGCGCCATTTCATGCGGGGGATGATCGAACACCTTAAAATATCCCCCTCAAGGCTGGAGATGCAAGACTTCGTACGACGAGACATCCTCTCAAATGCGGCATTCTACTACGGGGGCAGCCAAGAGCCGGCGGATAAAATTGCTAAAGAATACGTCCAAGGTTTCAATCGATCCCTCCAAGATTGTGGCCTTCAAAGATTCACAAATAACCCCTACTTGTCAACCTCCTGGCTTTCTGACACGACCCGATTTGAAAAAATGCAACGGCTCGCCACTCAGGGCAATATCAGCTTTAGCTGTATCGACTTCAATCGACGGGTTTATCTTACAGACTTTTCAACGAGATTGCAAATGCGTGCACCGCTCGATTTTGCCTACCTTTCCAACATTTACATGGATAGTTATGCAAACTATGAATACGTTGGAACGCAACTAGAATCTGTAGTTGGCCCCGAAACCTATTTCATCGATACCGAGCGATTTTATCATAAAGGTTTACACAACAATCAGCGGCTCCAACAAAGAGGTCAGGCCCCCCTTTTCTCCATCATGAAAAAATCTGAAAAGGAAATGGAGCTGTTCGGTAAAGATAAGGAAGGGACAGCAAGTTTTATCCCCTAAAAGAAAAAACCCCGATTGAATCGGGGCCATTAAAATCGGTACATCACCAAAATTTGACTAAAAAAGAGGCTTGCACAAGTTGTCTAAAATTTTTTCGGTTATAGTTCTCACCTTTTCGATGAGCGGTAATTTTGGTTTTGGTAATAGAGGCTCTGTTAATTCAGCTTTAAAATGATGATTAATCGCACTTGGCTTAAACATTGTTGCGCTCCTTCATATTATGAAGCAAAAGCAAATCAGATCCTTCTTCCCAAGATAATTTCAACTGATTAAAAATGGATTCTAAATTTGTTGTATAATTCCTGATTCGATTGTCTAAAACAGAAGCCTCTTGAGGAGATTGGTATCCGTTTATATCGAATCGTTTTTTTTGATCCGCATGACGAGCTTTAAAAATGGCTGAGGCCGCACCAAGAATTTTTTCATCAATTATTTTTATTTTTCCCTCAGTAACCGTTTTATTCAATAAACACTCGGTCAAATCTGATGAAACACCTTTATAATAATGTGGTTCAGTCTTAAACATACTCCCCCCTAAAAAACTTACCTATATAATTAATTATTATATCATAAATTTTTTTAAATTTAAAGTATTTTATCGGTTCAGAACCACCACCTGCAATCGCATATTCTCTATCATCCTGAGAAACAGGTAGATCTGAGTTGCGACATAAAGATTGGTGGACCAGGTCAAAGCATGGGAAAGAAGTCGCTTTTTTGGCGTCAAAGGGCTTGGTTTACAAAAAGCTCTTGCAAAGGCCAGCGAAATCGACAGGATGGTATTGGTCCATAGGATATAAGGGATCGGTTCGGCCATGAGCCCACCACGAATCGCCTGGAGCCGATTACTATTCATCACAGCCACCGTGTAGATACTCCCTACAGTCGATGTGTAAAAATGGGTTTTTTCCAAGCTGTCTACGAGGCGCATAAAAGACCTAAAATTTATCCAATAGGGATTGGCCAATATATTAAAATTACATGCTCCGGGATTGGTACAGCCCAATATTTGACAAGAGCCGTCATCGATGGTTGCCAATGGATTGTAGTTCACCGCTGACGCATCCGTACAACCGGTGTAAATACATGAACCGTCATCAACATTCGCATAGAACAAATAGTTCAAGGCAGAGGGGTCCGTGCAACCCAAGTACTGGCAACTGCCATCTGTAATATTGGCCGTTGGGTCAAAGTTGATCGCAATGGGGTCCGTACATCCCGTAATCATACAACTGCCATCGTCGATGGTTGCCATTGGATTGTAATTAAAGGCGATGGGATTGGTACAACCCAAAACATCACAAGTCAAGTCGGTGCCATCACAATCCTCGTCAATGGCATTTCCACAAATCTCCAAACCAAAAGGATTGGCGGTGGGCTCTAAATCGTCGCAATCCCCAATTAGACTGGTAAAGCCAAGACCGGGATCCAAACACAAATAA
>RGYU01000141.1 GCA_010031885.1 Chlamydiota bacterium
TTGTAGCGGGGCGCATCGCTGGGAAAAGTTTGGGCGCGGGGGGAGCATGGTAAAAGAGTGCGCGCGCTGACCGAATCTTTTGTTGTTTTCCGTCGCGACGCGCTTCGCGACGCTTCTGTGGGCTTCTATGGTGGCTGGTCCGGACTGGTGGCTGGCTGGATTTTTTTTGGAAAGGATGGATAGGATGGATGAAGTGCCAGCGGCGGTCGAGTTGCAGCTAAAGCAATTGTTAAAGATTACGGTTTCTAACGATGTGGCGCGAACTATTTTGTTGCAGACGTGCAAAGGCAACACGATAGAGGCTTTGACGAGGGCAATTCAAGAGTTTCAAGAAGAGTTTTTTGAAAAAAACGGGGAGGTGATTGAGCTAGAGCAGATGCACGAGAGGCTTGACGAGAGGCTTGACGAGCTGCTTGCGCAAGGTTATATGTTTCCGGACCCTGAGCAGCGTAATAAGGCTGTGGCGGCTGCCGGCCACTGCAAGGTGACTGCCGTGCGCCGTCAGTGCGAGGTGCTGGCGAAGGAGGAGGCGGAAAGCTTGCTGGCCTATTTGCATGCAGACGCAGCCTTGTCGAAAAAGCGCAAGCGTTGCGATGATAGCAGCAGCAGCGAAGAGGATGCCGGCAGGGTGAAAAGTGCCGTTGCTATTAGCTGTGTTATTTCTAAGATAAAACCTTAAGTGCAAAAAAATAAAAAAAATTGAAATTGAAAAGTAAAGAGTTTTTATATAGAACACGCATTAAAACGAATATCATCGGTTTTAGACCATTCAGGATATGCTTTAAATGCTGCATCAATTGCTTCAAATATATTATCTGTCTTTTTAATTTTAAATACTTGTTTGCGCGTACGATTAACAATTGCGCGAACAATACCGTCTTCGTTCATAGAATTAGTAATGAAGTTGTCAACAACAAACTTTTTAATCTTGGAAAGCACAAATGCCATTTTACGATAAAAAAATAAATTAATTAACCGTCTTTGGTCACCACGCCGCCGCGGCGGGGATAAAAGTTAGCTGATCAACTTAAACCATTTTAGCAATAAAAAAAATAGCCCAAACAGCTCAAAGACTTTTCGTTAATCAAACCATTCGATATGCATGTAGGATTAGTACACACTCGCGGCGCATAACCAGAGTTTAACCAGCATAACTAGGTTACTTCAGTCGAAAAGTAAGGCGATGCATCCAAGATAATCTTGTCACTCTTTGGTCCATCCTGGTTGTCATAACCAATGAGCTAGTTGAGCAAAGGTAAAGACGTTAAAGTGCGTTATAACATGCGCGGTGGCTGGTTTTTTTAAGAGGGGGCTGGCTACTGGAGGGTCACGTCGGCGCGGGGGTGAGGCAATGGTGGCCGGCTCGGAAAAAATTTGAC
>RGYU01000142.1 GCA_010031885.1 Chlamydiota bacterium
TTTACGATCTCGTAAATGAGGTTTGCAATCTCTTTTGCCGTCTGACCGTGCTCATTAAAAATGGGATGCTCTAGTCGTCTCTCTATCGATTCTTTTAAACTATTACAGATCTTCTGGAGGTCTTTTTGATCGTGCTCTATAGCCCCCATAATCAATTGAAAATCGGTTTTGAGAGGCCCCGGTTGTAGAATACAGACTTTGATTGGAAGGGGTAAAAGCTCAGCGTAAAGCGATTCACTAAACGATTCAAGTGCGGCTTTGCTTGCACAGTATAGAGACCCAAAAGGCTGAGAAGCCACAGCATTTATCGAACTTATATTCAAAATACACCCGCTCCCCTTTTTTTTCATGATAGGCAAAACCGCCTTTACAAAACGGACTGGGGCAAAAAAATTCACCTCCATCTGGTCTTGGATTTGATCCTCAGCTAATGTCTCCACAGGTCCTATCAACGCATAACCTGCATTATTGATCAAAATATCTACACCTGATGACTCTTGGTTTATTCTGTCTATCGTATTTTTAATAGAATTCTCGTCTCTATAATTAACAGACAAAAAACAGATATTCTCCTTTTGCAAATCTTTATACTTATCCCCTCTAACAATCCCATAGACCGTGTGTCCACGATCAGCAAAAAGTTTTGCCGTCTCATAGCCAATACCACGTGAGGCACCTGTAATCACTACCACGTCGGCATATTGCAAGGAAAAAAAAACCATAGAACAGAGAAAGAAAAACCATCTTTTCATTATGAAACCTATAAAATTCACTTAGCTAATATTGGATAGGTTTTATTTTTCCATCAAGACAGATGCATAAACTAAATTTTAATATGCTTTTACAAAAAAACAGTATTTGTTTATCCGAGGGTTTATGGCAAATATACCCCCAAATGGATTGGTTAGACCAACGCCCGTTCCACAAGAAACAGACCCTAGCAAAACAATACCTAAAATTACAAAAGTTGCTATAGATATAGTTTCTTTAAGCTCAGAAGAAACAAATTCCACAATCCCTCGGGCTACTTTTAACGCAAGGGAGATTTCATCAATGTCAAAAGAAAAAACCAGCCAGGTAGCAAGTCCCTATTTTCGTCCAAGAACTACAACAGCAGCTCAAATTGCTACGCTAGTCGACAACAGATATCTAAGTGATCGCTCTCTAAAGCATCAACAAAATAATGTGAAAAAAAGTCTAGTTTCAAAAAAGGGTAAATTTCTTCAAATTTTAGAGGATCAGTTATCTTTTTAAACATCTCAAAACTATAAAAAAATTGCTTTTTTGATAGGTTCTCAAAAATTTCAGCCGTTATTTCCTCCTCAGGAGTAATTATAAT
>RGYU01000143.1 GCA_010031885.1 Chlamydiota bacterium
CTAGCTAGTAAGTGTATTGAAAAAAAATAAAAAACTTGTTATAATTATAAAGGGTATATTAGGGGGGGATTATGATGCCTAACCAACTGACAAACGCTTATGCGGAATTTAATGATAATCAGAATTGCATTTTCGAAGTAAGTTCTAAAAGTTTAAAGTATCACACTACAAATTTTGGTCTTCATATATTAAAAGTAATCGCGGCAGTAGCTCAATTTTTAAGCTATATAGCAATTCCCGGATGGTCTTTTGATATTGAAACATGATTTGACAAGAATGTTTATCACCCCATAGATGAAAAACTGGCTAATAACAAAACAATAGAAATGATTCGTTTGGGTTTAATTAATAGCAATCCCAATTAAGACTATTCAATCTTAATAAAAAGCCCCTCTAAAAATTGAGGGGCTTTTTTTTATCCAACTACATCATATCGCCCATTCCGCCCATCGGAGGCGCTGCAGGAGCCTCTTTTTTGGGTAGAGTGGTGATTGTGAGTTCTGTCGTTAATAGGAGGCTTGCTGATGATGCACCATGTTGCAAAGCAGCACGTGTCACCTTTGTAGCTTCCAAATGACAAATTTCACCTCGGTGTCACAGACGAAAAAGGTTAATAGTGCTTTGGCTTTTTTTTACCCTATTTCTGTTTTTATAGACTCAAAAAGGGCTCTATTTTCCGAATAATCTATAGCAATTTCTACGATGCAAGGGCGTTTGGATGCAATTGCTTTCTTTAATATGGGGAGGAGTTCTGCTGCTTGAGCAACTCGGTAGCCAAGAGCACCAAAACTTTCTGCATACTTCACTAAATCTACTTTGCCTAATTTTACCATGCATTCCCGTTTGAAATTGATCTGCTGCTGTTGTTTGACCATATCGAAGGCTCCGTCGACCCAGACGCAATGGACAAAAGGGAGATTTTCCCTCACAGCGGTTTCAAGTTCCTGAGACGAAATCAAAAATCCCCCGTCCCCCGATATTGATAGGATCTTTTTTTCGGGAAAAATGAGCCTTGAGGCTATCGCCCAGGGAAGGGCGATCCCAAGAGTTTGCTGACCATTGCTAGTAAGGTAATGGCGCGGGGAGTAAGATAAGAAATAGCGCGACATCCACATATAAACCGAACCAATGTCACAAATAACTATGGCCTCGTCATCAAGCAAAGACCTTAAGTCGTGGATGAATCGCAACGGATGCATCGGCATCTTGCTTTTCGAGGCTCCGGAGCTGATGATTCCCTCTAATTCCCTGCGGTAGTCGCCGGAATTCTGAAAATTTCGTTTTTCCAATCGGTTTTTTAATTTTTCTTTCATCGATTCCA
>RGYU01000144.1 GCA_010031885.1 Chlamydiota bacterium
CGAAGGAGAATGGGCAGTACGCAAAGATCTTAGAGAGTTTGATGAAATTCGTTTTTTGCCTGAAGATGACTGATGCGGAGATCAAAAATTACTGCTCTTTGTTACGCTTTTGCGCACATCTTTTTGATGTTAAAAATATTAGACCCCTTGCGAAACACCACCAACCCTCTCAAATCAGCTAAATTTCTTGTAACAACACAAAAATTTCATGAGCCTAAACTTCTCCAAACTCTCTAAATCTCCAAGAAACTTCCTGCATTTAACGGGAGTAAAAATTGAGGAATTTAGAGAATTGATAGCAAGGATGAAGTTAGACTGGGATCGGATTCAAGAGTCCAAGAAGTGTGATGGTAGAACAGCTCAGCTATCAACAATTGAGGATCAAGTTTTATGCACATTGCTTTACTATCGCACTTACAACAGCCAAGAATTTCTCGGATTTCTCTTCAATCTTCACGAATCGAATGTCTGTCGCTTACTAAAAAAAATTGAACCGCTAATGGCTAAAAAAATTACCATCGTTAAAGACCGCTCTCTCACGCCAGAGAAGATCATGAAGCTAATCACCGACGCTACTGAGATCAAAATTCAAAGACCTAAAAACGGTCAAAAAAAGTTTTATTCTGGTAAGAAAAAGACTCACACGATTAAGTCTGAAATGACGATGTCGGAAGATGGGAAAATAATCTCAGTCTCCAAATGCTACTCCGGAAAAGTTCACGACTTCACCATTAAGGCAGAACAGAAGCCGCTTCCCAGAGATTGCGAAAAGTATGGAGATCTTGGATATCAAGGATGGCAGAAGATTGCGAACAACGTCATTCTTCCGATTAAAAAGAAAAAAAATCAGCCACTGACTAAAGAAGAAAAGCTTTTCAATAAGACTCTCGCTTCCTTCCGCATCAAGGTTGAACACAAGTTTAGAGAGTTAAAAATCTTCAAAATTCTTTCCGGCACTTACAGAAATTTTAGAAAAAAACTTCACATGCGACTCAACATCATTGCCGGAATTGTGAATTTGAAACACGCGTTTTAAGCAGCAAAGACAAGGCTTTGAGTCTGGTAGGGGAAAATTTGTGAGTAATTTAAAAGATTGGAGAATTTGGGAAATCGTTTCGCAATGGGTCTATTAAAAACATTTTCTGGCGGACGACCAATTGCAGCTTTGTTACCATTTATAACTATCGGTCTTTCAAGTAATTTCGGGGTTTCAACAATTGCCGCGATCAAATCTTTATCGCTTAGACTTTGGTTATCCAAATTCCGCTCTTCATATTCCGCTTCTTTTTT
>RGYU01000145.1 GCA_010031885.1 Chlamydiota bacterium
GTGGTGCGACTGCGTATGGCACGCGGTTGCTCGTCAACCTCGCCGAAAACTTCAAACGCCGCTAAGGCGCATTTAGCATTCGGTTTTTATCGCGGATCTTCTCAATTGGTTTTGTGATCTGAAGCAGAAAGAACGACGAGATTACTATCAGTAAAACTTGTAAAAACAACGAAACATGATTGTTGTCAAGTATCGAAAACTTTTTTACAAAGCCGGTGGTCGAGAATTGATAAACCAGCGCAATGAAAACATGAGAGATGTAGATCGGATAGGAGAGTTCGCCAAGCTTTCGGTCAAATTCACTGGTTTCTCCTAGCACTACAACTACCGATGCCACGACTACAAGCACGGTCATTGAAGCCGTTCTTGAAAGGTCGAAACCCGAACGAAGTGGTTCGAAAACTACGAAGATGAGAACAAGCGCGGGGTATAGATATTTCAATGGAATTGAGATTTCAAGCCTCGTTTGCCGCCTAAATCTGTAAAGAAGTATTCCAACTAAAAAAAACGGAAGCTCAAATGGGAAGAATCGAGCATCGAAAGGACTTTCAGCAAAATTTAAGTCGGATCGATTAAAGAGTATTCGGATCGCGCACAAACTAATTATTGTTGCGATCAAAAATCTCGAGCGCCATTTACAAAGAAATGGTGCCATGGCATAAAAAGTTATTTCGATTCCTAACGACCATGCAGGGGCTACCCAGAGTAAGTCACGCATGCGGTCACCTGTTAAAACTGAACTCGTGAAGTGGATGCCACCGTTTGCTGTATCAAAAAACATCAACCAGTCAATGCCAATCAAAGTCAAATTGGAAAATGTTGAAACTAAAATTACAAACGGTGAATAATCAAAAAGATTTTCTGCAACTCCTTTTCGAAAAAATGCGGTAATTAAAACAAGAGAACAAACTATTAAATAGATCGGGTAAAGCCGTAAGATTCGATTCCAATAGAAGATTCTTTTGCTTCGATAAGTTTTGTCAAGAATCAAAGCAATATAAAAACCTGAGATCAAAAAGAAAATTTCAACAGAATTTGTACCGCCGAAGCCTTGATAAAAAAGAGAATTACCTTTAATAATGTGAGACAAAACCACTGAAACAGCCAGAACGACTCTGAACAGACCCATGACGATGAGATTAGTTGACTATGTAGTGGGGAGTATTAGGGCGCGGGGGTTGATGACGGCGACGTGTCGGTCGGTGCGGCTGGCACGGTGGTCACGGGAGTAGTTGACGGAATAGTTGGCGGAACAGTTGTC
>RGYU01000146.1 GCA_010031885.1 Chlamydiota bacterium
GCTTTGTTGTGTTTTGCAACCAAGAAGATGTTGTCCCGAGTTACCTTCGCTATCTAGAAAATCGATTCCGCTCAGAGATGGGATTTGTGGGGACGCCGATCCGCATGCGTACAAAAAAGCGGACAAGTTGGGTCGATAGAAAATAGATTGTCAAACCAACTTTTTTCTACACTCAATACTTTCAACACAAGATCATCTCAATGAGTTCTCAAGCTGTATCTCAAATTTACGATATCAAACACATAGATCACTACGATCGATTCATCAACGCTAGCATTATGAGGGATTATAGAGAGCGATCCATTATGGGGATTTGCGTTTTGCTCTCTTGTTGTGGACTCATAAGCCAAGTGCAGGAGCAAAATGAGGACAATCGGACCATTATTATGACCTCTCTTGTTATGATGACTGGGCTATACGCGGTTCATCGGATCAATAAAATTTTTCGCCATACGATTGTAAACAAGACTTTCTCAAGACTCTAATTATTTGCATTATGCTTAAATTTTCTTGTTAAAAAATTTAAATGTATGCTCTTCTAAACGTGTAAATAAGGGCTTTCGTTTATGGAGGGGATTACTGTCTACAGTGATCAAAGGGTTCGGCATTATGTGCCCGAAAAGATCGGACAAAACCAGAAAATTTTGATGTTTTACCAATCTGCGACTCAAACGATGATTTCGGTTTTATTTTTATATGCAATGATGGCGCAAAAAGAGAAAGATTGTAGCTCCAAGGAGTTCCTCATACCCGTAGTTGCCATCTCCGGATACACCTGTTTTTGTCTAAAAAGATTAGCTGAATCCCTTTTTAATTTGGGTCGTTGATGCGTGGGACCCCCCCCCGTAAGAATCTCTTCTTTTGTTAGAAGAGATTCAGGATTCACCTTCTGTAAGCATGGGACAAACCGAAAATCAGAAGGATTGTAAAACATAAGTTGCAAATAGAGGCAAACCCTATAGGGAATTTTTTTTTCTCTGTGTGTGTCTAAAAGGGACAATAATGAAAGAGATCCACGACTGGAACTTCAGTTAAAATGGTGATTGAATGCAGGTGCAAAACGGCCCTTTTCTAAGTTTGTTTTTTGGTGATGACCTAAAAAAAGCCGACAATTTACGAAGAACAACTTCACCCTGGTGGATGATGTATAGACGATTTTGTCTCTTAATAGGGTTTTTTCTTATCTCTGATCTTTTAATAGCCAAAGATGTCGATTCCCATCTAAATACAAACGTATTCTCTGATTTGACCATTGAAGCA
>RGYU01000147.1 GCA_010031885.1 Chlamydiota bacterium
GAGAAATCTTATACTTTCTATTTTCTGCATTAAGCTTTCCTTCGCTAATCAACCTATCTTCTTCTGCGACTTTAAGATTTTTTCTTGGCTTAAGATCTTCTGCAAAAGTGTTTTAAAAAGCAATAAAAACACTTTAAACAATCTTAAAAAAGGGGGAGAGTGAAAAAGCCCCGCTTTTAAACGGGGCCATTTTTTTAATCGTTAAAAGCGCTAATCTTTTTAGCGTACCAAAGCGTTGGTTCCTCTTCCACAAATCGGGCTACCAGATCCGGGACAGTATTGCGCACCTCGACAGAAGTTTGGGGGAAATGGCTTTTTAAAATCTCCTCCATCGAAGCCCCCTCGGCGTCAAGACGTGTGGCGTTATAGAGACAAAGACCGACTCCAAGCCCTTTTCCCCAACCCTGCACTTTGAGAGAGTGGGGGGTAACATCTATTTTGAAATGGTTGCTTGGCAAAAGAGTCTTCAAGTCGGTGATCGGAACATCAACATGTTTTGTCCTATCAAAGAATCGGACTGCGTAGACTTTTTCCGAGTCGCTATCGATGAAAAGGTCGACTTTTTTTATCGATGAGAGGCCAAAGCGCTCTGTGATCTCCTCGATGGGGATCTCTTTTGTCCATCTAGTCTCCTCTTTATTTTGCAGCGCAAGGGGTGCGTAAGCGCCACATGGCCCCTCGAAATTTTGTCGGAATATCGATTTATAGCTTGCTGTCTGCCCAGCCGAATGCTCTGTCCAGGAGGTGGGGAAAGGTCTGTTGTGAAACAAAAGAATTTTGTGTTTAGTGGCGTCGACAGCTCGATCGATCATAGGATAAAGCCCTCTCAAGGAGGCCCCCTGATACCCCGTTTTTTTCCCATCCAGATGGAAGAAACCCTGCCGATTGCGCATAAGTGTATGGTAGATGTCAGTGCGCACTACGACACAAACCGCCTCCAAAACGGCCCTGTTAAGCGGTTTATCACAAAAATGGTGGGTCATGTAAGAGCGGACATAGTCCTCCACTTCCACTTCGTTGATGATGTGCAGAAGATTGTCTGCTGAAATCACCTCCACGTTGCCAAAATACTCCACCCCATCAATCAATACGGGATCATTTTGTGTGGGTATCACTTTGATTTGGTGCACTCCCCAAAAAGATTCGATCCATTTGATCCCATCTTTAATTTGTAAGGTCCCTTTTTTGGGGAAATAGGATTTGATTTGACGACGCCCATTTTTTAGATCCACAACCTCGAATTCCCCTTTTACATCAAG
>RGYU01000148.1 GCA_010031885.1 Chlamydiota bacterium
TATTCAATTTGCTATGTTGAAAATTGTAACGTATTTGCGATTCCGTCTTATCTGATTATGAGCAATCTTAGATCACCTTTTCCCTTTATTAATCTGTGCCATTCTCCTTTTTTGATTATTATCTTTTCTTTGATATCTATTGGGAGTCTATTGTCAAATTGGAATTTCCAATCATTTTCAATAAGAGGAACTATAGTACGATCCTCATTATCGAAGTGCCATTTTAATTCATCATCGTGAACATCCGATGTAAATTCTCTTATGGATTGTGTTTCCGAGATCCAATTTTCTTTAGACCGTATGAACTCTGAAAAAATCACTCCCCAAGTGGAAGCTCTCAAGCTGGAACTCGAACAACAGACACAAATTTTAAACGAATTAGAGGAGAACCCTCTTCTTATCCCTATTTTTTCTGAGGTGCAAGGCGAGATTATTGCAAAGTATGTAGGTCCGGGAGAATATATTTCCGTTGGCAGTGAAATCTGCCTAGTTGACCCCCCATTTACGAAAGGGGATGATATCCTCGTCTACGGATTTTTCGATATCACAAGTGGGCGGAAAATCCAACCGGGGATGACGGCATACATCTCCATGCAAAAATATGTGGATCCTGTTTACGGGAGCATAGTAGGCAAAGTTGTCTTTGTGGATCCATATCCGGGTACCTCTGAACGTTTTTTGAAATATTTGGCAAAAGATGAAGTTTTCCAAAAGTTTATTGGTGAAGAATATCCAAAATACAACTTAAGGATTGAAATACAAAAAGATCCTAATGATCCCTCCGGGTATCGATGGACCTCAAAAAAAGGTCCAAAAGATTTTCGCTTTACACCTGAATTTTGCAATATTCGGGTTCATATTTCGAAAAAGCGTCCTATAGATTTAATTTTTCCGGAATAGGAGCCAAGTTTGAGACCCTTTTTCAGATGGATTAAAGAGTTATGCAGCCTGAAATTCCCCACCTTACGACTAGGGATCAAAAGAGTAAGAACTCCGACTATTATTCAAATGCAAAATGTCGAATGTGGCGCTGCTGCTTTAGCTATTATTCTCGGGTATTATAAATTGTTTGTCCCATTAGCTGAACTGAGAGTTATATGCGGTGTCACAAGGGACGGTACTTCGATAAAAGATATTGCGAATGCCGCCGAAACTTTTGGTCTTAAGACAGAGGGTCGAACTTACGAAATGGAGGATCTTGATAAAATTCCTCTGCCATGCATAGTGTACTGGAATTTTAACCATTATCTAGTTTTCGA
>RGYU01000149.1 GCA_010031885.1 Chlamydiota bacterium
GTCACTTCAGTCTTAGTAGGATTAGTGATGTTTATGCTCAAAAACTCCCATGATGAGCAACAGCGCATCCAAATCCTATTAAATAAGACCCGTGAGGAAATAGCCCGTGATCACATTACTCGTGCAGAAGTCCGTGCAGACCTTGAAAAAATTATGGAACGCTTTGACGCTGGTTTTGAGCGGCTTGAGTCTAAGATTGATGCGCTTGCTAAGAAAGGATGACTAAAATGGGTAGATCGCGTAGACAAGATTTTGACGCGGATATTGACATAGCTAAATCCGGATTAAAGTTGGATGAGTCGGGCAATATTTCTAGCCGTATAAGAGGGCTTGGTCCTAGTATTGCTGCTAGAAACTTAAAAGATGAAGGCGTTAATGTAAAACAGTTAATTGCTGGTAAAGATCAAGGTAATTTAGGATCGGCTGAAGAAGAGCCGTTAGAAAAAAATAAATACGCTAAAGGCGGTAAAGTTGGCTCGGCATCAGCACGTGCAGATGGATGCGCTGAGCGTGGCAAAACCAAAGGCACCATGATCAAAATGACCTAATTCCGCCACGTGGCGGAATATACTACTTAAGTAGGGGTAAGTATGAAGCGCAAAGTAAAGCGGTATAACGAAGGTGAGCTGGTAGATTCATTTTCAGAATACCAAGGCTTTGGTCAAATGGGTCCAAGGACGATCCAAGAAGACATTAACGCGGAAGAAGAAAACCGCAAACCGCAGATGCGAGAAAGTATTAGCGTTTCTGAATTTGAAGAGCCAGGAACTGCTGGGTTTAATCGGGCGCCGATTAAAATGCCAGAAAAGCCAAGGGTACAAACCGCTGTAAAACAACCACCCCCAAAGGCGCAGCCAAAGCCGGCAGAAAAAAGAGACGTAAAAGCAGAGATTGAGCGTTTAAAAGCCTATGACAAACCACTAGAAACGTCAGCGCCAGAGATGGCTCTTTTAGGCGGGCCTTTAGTAAGGGGAGCCAAGGCATTGGGTTCAAACCTATTGTCAAAATTAGCTCCTAAAGCAGCCAATCCAAGGGTAGGTTTTTCTGGAAAGCAGGCGGACAAACTAACCAAAGACATGGGTCCGGTAGAGTTTGCAACGCAACGTAACAAGCGTCGTCAATTGATGGGCAATCGCAGAAGCGACGATGTTATTGAAATGGGCATGAAAAAAGGCGGAAAAGTAGGGTCCGCCTCAAGTCGCGCCGATGGTATAGCCATGCGTGGAAAAA
>RGYU01000150.1 GCA_010031885.1 Chlamydiota bacterium
GAAAGAGTGCCCACTTTTCTTTCATGCAAGTTTTTGAAAACTTCAATTTCAAGATTGCAGGCAGAAGCTATTTCGAATGCCGTAGTCAGGGCCCTCAACATACCCGAGGAAATCAATCTGGTAGGTTTGTGTGGTTTAAAAAAACGGGCAGCAGCTTTGGCTTGCTCCATTCCACGTTCACTTAACCCAACATCAGATTCTGCACCATGAAAAACACCAGGGGCACTGGTTTCAGCATGGCGCATCAAAAAAACCCGGGTGGGATTAGTCTCCATTGGAATTAAGGGCCCCACATTATTGCTTTTAGGTAACAAAATCAAAGCACATTCAATTTTACTGAAAAAGCAAACTGTTGGAACCAAAAGTATTTTTACAATCCTTTAAGCACCGCCTCTTGGACCCTTTTCATAAAGTTTCCAAGGTCTTGCACTTTGGAGCCTTCGGCAAGCAAAGCAAGATCATACAAGGTTTCGATACCTTCCTGAAGCTTGGGTGAATCTGCTTTTTGTTCATATAAATCGCGAAGCTTTATCACCAGTGAGTGCTCAGGGTTAATTTCCAGAACCCTTTTGGATTCCATCCCGTCCTGCGCCTTACCTATCTTCCTCAGAAATCTTTCCTGACTTGCAGAAAAACCACCCTGTTCTGAAACCAGCACCACCGGACTTTCCTTCAGCCTTGAAGTTAATTTAACATCTGAAACCACACCAAGCTTTGCCTTTAAGTGTCCAATAAAACCAGCATAACGGCTCTTGGTGGCTTCCAATATTTCTGAATCAGAATCAGATTTGGTGCTATCGACCCGATCAATTCCTTTCAGTTTTTTCCCTTTATAATCTTGCAAATAAGGAAGGGAGAACTCATCAATTGGATCTAAAAGCAATAATACATCCTGCTGCTTGGATTTATATGCTTCAAGTAGGGGCGAAAATTCAACCTGGGCACGATTTTCACCAGCCAAATAATATATCTCTGCCTGTCCTTCTGGCATTGCAGAAACATACTCTTCCAAGGTGATGGTCTTATCTGCACTGGTTTTCCAGGAGTTAAAAAGCAGAAGATCAGCAACCTTCTCCCGATTTTCGAAGTCGACCCTCAATCCTTCCTTCAATATGGAACCCATCTCTGCAAAAAACTTAAGGTACTTCTCTGGCTCGGATTTTTTCATGTCTTTCAGTGCTTTTAGAATGCTTCCAACCAGATCCTTGCGGATTCTTTCGAGAACCGGAT
>RGYU01000016.1 GCA_010031885.1 Chlamydiota bacterium
AACAAAATAAAAAAAGGACGCCTAAAAAAGCGCCCTTTGGTTTAGATTTTTGCAACGATGATGGTGAATTAAAATTCGATTCTTCCTTCAATCACAAGACCTTGTAACCCAAGTCCCGAACCATCTTCTACACGATAGGTCATATCATTCACAATTGTTTTCATCACAAGAAAGTAATACGAACTCTCATAGCCAATTTGTATACGAGCTCTCATTGAATCATCGGAGAATGTTTGACACCAACGAACACCAAGATTGAAGTTAGCTTCTGGCGAAAATTGGAACATTCTTTGCTCAATAACGGCCTCGATAGGAACAAAACTTGCTGATACGAAACTTGTGTTACCTGCACTGATCTGATTTCTTTTTGAAAATGTTGAAGCCCTTGTAGAACACTGACCGTAGGTTATGGCACCATACGCATCGCCGTAAAGGCTAAATTCATAAGCCATCTTTAAATCTAAATGAACTCCTAAAAGAGGACCCACACCCCACCAGGTGTATTTTTGATAATTTTGATAGAAAGCTCCAAAGTTAGAGCCATAGAACCCACTAAAAACAGAGGCATTATTCGCTGAGCTTGTAGGAGAATAGTCATTGGTGAAAACCTGAATCTGTCTACGTGTTAGTATGGATGTGGATACGCCGTAAAAAGGGGTCAATTCCAAATGAGAGGTTACAAGTGATGGTCTCTCTAAAGTTACATTCAAGTTGTTTACTACAGTATAATTTCCTAATTGTAAGTTTTGAAATAATACGCTTGTATAGCTGGGATTACCGGGTTGAAGACCACTGGAGGCTGTAAAAGGGAGAGGTACGCTACCTGTAACTGATGTAGTTAAGGCAGTGGGTGCTGATACGCTAAAAATGGAAAATACACCACGGTTCATATATTGAGACGGAGCGAATCCGCTATTGTATCCCGACAGCAAAGAACCATTAGTGATAGCTTTAAAGTAATTGTATCGTGCAGCAATTCTCCATCCTTCTATCATATTTCTATAACCGGCACCGACTTTAAATCCCCATGAAAAGTCTTCTGGTTGCTGTACACCAGAAGCACTTGTTGGGTACGCTACCTGTCCGTTACCAAAACCAACTGACGCAGTAGTAACAGCAAAACCTCTTGCACTTGCATCCGTAAGAATAGCCACTTCAGCTCCTTGTACACGCACCTGTTCATAGACGGCACCTGCCATGAATTCCCAATTATCATCACATTTAAGATTGGGTCCACCATAACACATGTCTATACAACCCTGTGTTGGTTCAATTGTGGGTTGATCCTCATCAGCTTGCAATCCCCAAACAATCGCTAGAGATGCGATAAAAGCAGGAAGATATTTACTAAATTGTGTTTTCATCTTTTCCTCTAAAGGTTGGATAGTCATCAAAGAGTTTTTTCTATTAAATTCCGAATACACAATTTATTTTTTTTTTAAAACAAAATAAAAAAATATTTTTTATTTAGATGGTTTGTTTTTATAAATATTGATATTTTATAATCTTGAAAGACAAAAAAAAGGCCTTTTGCATCACAAAAGGCCCTATCTCAGAAATATTCCGTATTCAACGTTTAAAAATCTACCGCACCTGAGAAGAATAATCCTTGTCGGACAATTCCAGCTCCGTTTTCGGAACGATAAGCAATATCTGGTGTGAGCACTTTCATCACATTCATATAAGAAACTATATCATATGCGATTTCAAATTTGAGGGCGATAACCTCATCTTTATATGTTTCCGCCCAAACAGCTCCCACTTTTCCCGATACCATAGGAGAAAATTGGAATGCTTTATTCTGAAGAACAGCCTCAAGAGGTTGAAAGAAAACTGGTCTGGAGGTTACAGACTGTATATTTCTTTTTGCAAAGGTACTTGTTCGACAATCGCTAAGACCGTATTGCAATCCAACTTCCATATCGCCAAATATTCCTATTGTGTTCCAATATTTCCAGACCGAATGGAGTGCTACCATAGGCCCTACCCCATACCACATTATTTTTTGATAGTTTTGAAAAAATCCACCCTGCAAAGATCCAAATAGAGGTACTTGTGTTGCACTACTATCGTTTGTCAACACAGCAACCTGTCGCCGTGTAAGAGTAGTAAAGTTGATTCCGTAACTTGTGGTCATCTCCAAGTCCGGTGAAAGCATAGTTGGCCTCTGAAGAATGAAGTCCATATCATTAATAGTGGTCTTATTTCCAATATCAAGGTTGGCAAAACCAAATGTTGATAGAGGATTCAGATTCTCTACCCATTGGTTCCAGTAGGCAGACGATAAATACTGTTGACCGTAAGCAGATCCGTAGCTAGCGTTATTGATTATGGTAAGGTTGTAATATTCAAAAGCTGCCCTCCAGTTATCAATTAGCTTTTTATATCCCAACCCTACCATAAATCCCCATCCAAAATTTGCAGGTTGTTGCACCGAAACTGCATTCGAAGGGTAAAAAGTTTGGGCACGGTCAGTTAAACTTGCTACTTCTCCAGCCTGTGCTAGTATCTGTTCATAGAGAACGCCTGCTGAAATATCGTAACCTTCATCACAATCTAAGAAAGGACCACCAAAACAAAGCGGTGCGCATGTTGTTTCGTTCGCCTCTTTATTTTGCTGATTCGCGCCCTCGATTCCAAGCATCACAAAGGAAGCCAGTGCAATTTTGGCGATATTGTAAAATTTTTGATTCTTCATAAAGACCCGTGAAACTCTTACAGTTAGGTATTCAAATATTCTATTTGTAATGAACCAAATGCTTTTTAATTACAATAAAAACTTTTTTATGAGACGGAGTAAATTTGAAAAAATCTTAACCGTTTGCCCTACCTAAAAAAAAAGACCGGCTTGAGGCCGGCCTTTTTAATCTTAAACTAAATTATTTTTTTAGAAATCAATTTTTCCTTCGATCACTAAACCTTGTAATCCCAGTCCCGCACTGTTTTCAACACGATAAGCGATGTCTGGTGTTATAGTTTTTATAGTTTGTTGATAGTAAGAAGTTTCATATCCGATCATGAAACTCCCTCTAACCGATTCTTCAAAGAAACTCTGTGAATAAATAAAGCCTAATTCAAAATTATATTCTGGGCTGAACTGAAATAGCTTATTTGATAATGTCGCTTCAATAGGGGCAAAAAGAGCCGGGCTAGATGTTGCAAGCTGAATACTTCGTCTTGCAAAGGTAGCGGTTCTCACATCAGAAACACCATAAGTTACACCGGCATAAGCATCAGCATAAATTCCTATGCTACCACCAAAATAATAGACAGAATGCAAGCTAACAATAGGTCCTACACCCCAAAATACATACTTTTGGTAATTTTGGAAAAACGCCCCTACACTCGACTGATATGATACGTTTGAAGCACCGGTAGAGGGATTAAAATCATTTTGAAAAACAGCTACTTGTCTTCTGATAAACCAAGTTCCTGTAACCCCATAAGAAGTTGTAAGTTCAATATTTTTGGTAATCAATGATGGCCGACCAAGATAAAATTGTGCACTCTGTAAAAGCACATAATTACCAGCTTGTAAATTTTGGAACCCCAAAGTGTTAACAGCTTGTAAATTATCTATGTACTGATTGGCATATGCTGTTGGTAAATAGATTTGACCATATGAACTCTGGTAGGTCGAGTTGCTGATCGCTTTAAACCATTTGTAATTGGCATATGTCCTCCAGCTATCAGACCAATCTTTATACCCTAGACCCACCTTGAATCCCCAGGCTGGGGTCTCAACTTGCTGGACGAGTGAACTATTCGATGGATATTGAGCACTTGAGCGGTCTGCGAGGGACGCAATCTCTGCACCTTGTACGTTAACCTGCTCATAAATTGCTCCAGCCATAAAATCAAAATTATTTTCACAGTCTGGCGTTGGACCTGCATAACAAAGGGGGGCGCATTCCTCAGGTTTTTTATTATCTTGATAGTTTCCCGCCAATAACCCAAGGGTTGTTAGCACCAAAGGAAATCTAAGAACTTGACGGATGTTCATTTTTACCTCAAATGAATTGAAAATTTAAGCAAAAGCTTTATTTGTTAACCTCCATATAGAAAATAATTAAAGATAAGTAAAGATTTTTTTTTGAAAACAAAAAATAAAACAACAAATTCTTTTTATTTAAAAAATTAATATTTTTTTCCATAAAATAAAGATGGAAAAATTTAATACGTCTATAAAAAAGGCGTAGGTCACCCTACGCCTAATGTTTTTAAAATATAATTATATAAATATCTTTAGAATTCAATCATTCCTTGCAAAACTAAACCCTGGATACCAAACCCAGATCCGTTTTCTGTATGGATAGGAACCTCATTTTTCACTGTTTTTATAAGATTAAAATAGTAATTGTTCTCATATGCGATTTGAAACGATACTCTCACCTGATCCTCTTCAAAAATATATTTCCAATCTATTCCTAACATCGTTTTGATCGTGGGTGAAAATTGATATACTGTATTTATTGTTACAGCCTCCAAACCGGCACCATCTCCTATGAAGTTTGATGGAGGTGCGACCAATCGGGTTTTTGGTGCCGCCGATGTTGAGGCCCTAGTGGATAATTGACCGTAGCGGATCGAAGTCCCTCCTTCACCAAAAATACTAGCCCCCTTACCGACGTAATAATCTCCTTTAACTCCCACTCCAGGACCAATTCCCCACCAGCTATACTTTTGATAATTGCTCAAAAATCCACCTGCAGCACTTGCGTATCGTTGCTGAATCAGCGTATTGACCGAACTGTTTGTCCAAGGTTGAATGGCAACAGGACCAAGGGCGACATCATTAGTGTAAACCTGGACTTGCCGTCTCATGAGAAAAGTCGTTTCTATCATATAGAACGTATCCATGATGACATTTTCTGCTACGTAAGACGGTCTACCGAGATAAAATCTCAATTCATTTAATATTGTCTTATTACCGGCCTGTACGTTGGCGAATGAGGTGTAATATTGATTAGAATAATCCGCTACAAAGTTATTCGAATAACCAGAGGGGACAATCGCGGCTCCATAACCAGTCTGGATTGGCGAATCAGAAATTGCTTGAAAATAGGCGTATCTCACGCCCGTTCTCCAGTTATCTTTCCAACCCCTGTAAGCCAGCGCGGCTTTAAACCCCCATGAAAAAAATTCGGGCTGATAAATCCCAACCCCATTGACCGGAAATAATGCCTGTTCCCTGGTGTTCGTTATAAAGCCAATTTCACCCCCTTGAACGCGGATCTGTTCATAAATGGCTGCTGCCATAACTTCAAAATCCTTTCCACAATCGAAGTCCGGGTTCGCATCGCATAAGCTGGCGCAATCTAAAGGGACACGATCTTCTGGAAGATCTTGAGCCTGGATCCCCGCAAAGATCCCTAACGATGCTAAAAGGAGCGGTATTTTTTTAAGGTTCATATTTTTCATCTACTTTTGTGTTAACTTATCAAGCAAGATTTTCTACGCAATTTAAGTCAGTTATAAAGACTGGAGAAATTTTTTAAAAATTATTTTTTTAAAGAACCTATTTTTTGAATAAGTCTTTCAGTTTTTTTGTTTTTTTGCCCTCCCTTAAAATAAAAAAGGCAAACCTTTTGGGTTTGCCTTTTTTTTCCTATTTTTGTTTACAAAAACTAGAACTCTATACTTGCCTGTAATACCAAACCTTGCACTCCGAGACCTGCGCCATTTTCTGTTCTGCTTGGAATTTCGTTTGTAATTGTTCTCATTACCATGAAGTAAAAACTGCTTTCATATGCAATTATAAAAGATGCTTTTATTTGATCCTCATCAAAGACATAACTCCAGTTAAAGCCAAGCTCTCCTTCGCAACCGGGTGAAAATTGGTACATCAAGCTCGATGTAATCGCCTCTATTCCAGGAGAATCTACAACCTGGGTTGAGTTTCCAGGCATATTCAGACGGGTTTTTGGTGATGACAGGGTGGATACTCTTGTAGAAATTTGGCCGTACTTTACACTCGCCGTGGCATCTCCAAAGATACTCACACCCCTACCCAAATAATAATCCCCTTTCACTCCTACGGCAGGGCCTACTCCCCACCAGGTATATTTTTGGTAATTTTGAAAAAATCCACCACTATTAGCTGCATATCTTTGCTGCGGAGAAGCTGTAGGTTGTGAAGCGTTGGTCCAAACAGGGATAGCTATAGGCCCAAAAGCTATATCATTTGTGTAGACTTGTACTTGCCGTCGCATGATTAGCGTTGCCTCTATGGCATAGTAGGTATCTATCGTCACAAGATCTGTAACAGCTGAAGGCCTTCCTATAGAAATTTTAATATCATTGATTGTTGTTTTATTTCCAGCCTGAAGGTTTCCAAATGAGGTTACGTATTGTTGCGAATAGTCTGCCACAAAGCCATTCGCATAAACAGATGGGACTATCGCAGAACCATATGCAGTCTGGAGAGGTAGATCAGAAATAGCACTAAAATAGGAATACTTAACTGCGGTTCTCCATCCATCTGTCCACCCAGAGTATCCAGCTCCCACCTTAAAACCCCAGGAAAAGAATTCGGGTTGATAAACACCAAATCCGTTGACCGGGTATAATGCCTGATCTCTAGAATAGGTAATAAAACCAATTTCCCCGCCCTGAACACGGATTTGCTCATAAACTGCTGCAACAAGGAAATCAAAATCCTTTCTGCATTCAAAACTAGGGGTCCCTGGGCAAAGAGTTGTACAATCGGCAGGAACTTTGCTTTCCACTTGATTTTCTGCGTGGAGTCCTGCAAAGATACCACATGATGCAACAAGCATAGGTAAATTTTTCAGGTTTAAGTATCTCATTTTTCCTCTCATAGGTTTAAAGGGTAGGAATTGACTTAGTTATTAAACCCCAGATATGAGATAAGTGATTAAATGAAAAGATTTTTTTTTAAAAAACCCATAAAACTTTTTACAATAGGTAAAAAAAAGAGGATGGATTTATATCCACCCTCTTCAAATCTAGACTTATTTTTTTTTAATAATCTATGAAAGCCTGCAGTACTAGTCCTTGCAATCCAAGTCCAGAACCATCTTCAATTCTGTATGCTAAATCTGGTGTAATTGTCTTTATCACATTGAAGAAGTAAGAAGATTCATATCCGATATTGAGCTGCACCAACATCGATTTATCATCGGTCATTTTAGACCAATTGAGGCCGAGTTGGTACGTAAATTCTGGGGCAAACTGATAAAGAATGTTATCAATTACAGCCTCTTGAGGATAGATAAATCCAAAGTTAGGAAAGTTTGATGCTACCAAATTAGCCGGTCTAGAAAAATTAGAGACTCTGCAGCGGCTCGATCCATAGTTAAGAGCCCCATAAAGATCTCCATAGAGACTGAAATCATACTTCATGAACCAGTTGGTATGTAAACCAACACATGGTCCAACACCCCACCAACTCCATTTTTGATAAGTTTGGTAAAATCCTCCAGCAGCTTGTTGATACCTTTGGACACTTGCGTTGAGCGCATTTGGGTTGATATCATTTGTAAATCTTGTTACGGATCGACGAGTCAAAAACGAAATATCCAAACCATAGTAGGGTGAAATTTCGATATTTCTATCGATATATGTTGGGCGAGATGCACAAATTTGGACATTATTGATTGTATTTCTTACACCGATATCTAGGTTATTGAATAAGCTGAAGTTTTGTGGTAATCCATCCCCTATAAACTGGTTGTTATAAATAGAAGGGATAAAAGCTGTACCATAAGCGGTTTGCAAAGGTACATTTGTCACAGAGTTAAAAAATGTGTAGTCAACTGTAATTCGCCAATCTTGTCTAAAAAGTTTGTATCCTCCACCAACCTTAAAGCCCCACCATAAAGATTCATCAGGTTGTACACCAACACCGTTTACAGGAAATGTGTTGTTATTGCGATCCTGAGTGATAACTGCAATATCTACCCCTTGAGCTTTTGCCTGAAAATAGATCGCACCGGCATTAAAATCCCACTGCTCATCACATTCGAGCCCATTAGATCTCCAGCAAAGCTCAGCACAGTCTGATGGACTATAATTTTCAAGTTCTGTTTTTCTATCTGAAGCCGCAGCATAGAGCCCTAAAGAGGCTATTGCTAAAGGCAGCTGTTTCAAATAACGTATGTGCATCCTATTACCTCGAATAGAGTTGATGTACAATAAAGTACTTTGTTAGTTTTCTTTTTTTTTAAATGAAAAAACCTTTTTTTGAAACAATTTTTTTAAAGTCATTTTTATATTAAAATGATTTATTACTTTGTGTTTAGATTCTGTAAAAATAAAAAAAATCCCCGATTGAAAGCGGGGATTAACAACAAAAAAGGGTGATATGGATTTTTTAAAAATCGAGTTGACCTTGGAGCACTAAATTTTGAAGACCTATACCAGCACCATTCATCACTCCATAATTAACGCTGTTGAAGATCATCTTGTTAGTCTGAAAATAATACGCCGATTCATAAGCTACTTTTAAGCTAGCTGCAACACAAGATTCATCAAAAGATGTACTCCAGCAAAATCCCATCTGTAGATCCATATGTGGAGCATACTGGTAAAGTGAATTAGATATTCTCGCAAGGCTATTTACAGGAGTTTCCGTTGGCTGTCCTGCTCTATAGGCAACAATCTGTGAAAAGGAGCGGGCATTTCCATATGTTACACCAAAATAGGCGTCGCTGAAAAGCCCAAAATTATAGCCTAAATACCAATTAGAGTAGACCCCCGCCATTGGGCCAACACCCCAAAACCTATTTTTATTGTATGATTGAAAATACCCGCCATTAATATAGTACTGTTTAGTAAAACCAATTTGAGGGTTGTCATTTGTGAATAAAATAGTCATCTGACGGTTTGTGTTGATGTAATCAACACCAAAATAGGGCGAAATTTCTAAAAGGGCAGTGTACATGGTTGGACGGATTAGGTAGACATTTAAACACTGTAACAGAGTTTTTGTGTTATAATCCAAATTACGAAAGTTTAAAATGTCCGTTGTTAAATCAGGGTACTCTGCATTGAAATTAGAGTAGATACTTGGAAAGTAACTCCCCCCTACAGCCGTAAATAAGCCAGATGCATAATTGGCTTTAAACCAATTATAACGACCCACAATTTTCCAGTCATCATGACGAAATTTTAATCCCGCACCCGCTTTGAATCCCCATGTTACCTTCTCATCTGGTTCTATACCCGCTGCATTTACCGGCAATTCAAAATTACTTCTAGTATTGCTTAAAAGGGCTATTTCAGATGCCTGTACATTTACGAAGCCGTAGATTGCAGCTCCCATTACGTCTAAAGCCATATCTTCTTCGTATCGAGGCCCCGCATAACATAAAGGAGCACAATCATCAAATTTCTTTTCTGTGCATTCTTTTTTACAGTAGTTTTCTTCGTCTGCACCGACTCTTGCAAATACCCCTACCAGTCCAAACAGGAGTCCTAGCATTTTTCCATTCATTTAAATACCTATTTAAAACTAATCAGAGAGAAAAACTCAATTTACTCTAAATGTAAACGTATTTGCCTATTTTTTCTAGATGATTTTTTTTATCTAAAAGCTAACATCCGTTATTTCTTTCAGCAAAAATGTAGCCTCAACATGGCTTTATGGATGAACAAGTTTGTAAGCACCCTTAAGCGCCGTAAATTCGTCCATAATAACATAAATATTTATTCTGTTTACGATGTCGCTAAATCTCCCTTGATCTAATAGAGATTTTAAAAAAAGATCCTGATCGATCTCTTTCAAGTGGTGTGGTATTATCCCTCCACCAAGATAAATTGTTTCTGGTAAAAAGGTAACCGTCATATTTGCGATAAAGCGGGCTAAATTCTGCACAAAAATTGGGGGAACACCTTTACGATTTAGAATCTGATTGACTTCTTCTAACCCTCGTCCAGATACAATCCTCTCAAATGAAACATGCCCGTATTTTTTTTTCAGGGCTTCGTGGACTAAAGCGCTATTTTCTCCATAAGCTGGCCAGTCGATGTGGCCTGCTTCAGATGGATACACATGATCATGATCCTTAAAGGCTACACCAAGACCGGTACCAGGTGCAATCAAAAGCACTTTTTTGCCATCAGGAATTGTCCCTTTTTTTAATGAATACAGATCTTTGGGTTGGATGTTATCCAGTCCATGCGCATGAGCCACTAAATCATTGATAAATCGGATATTTACTTGGGGATATTTTTTTTCGATCATCGCTGGATCAATTCTTCCCCAACGTTTGATGTTTGGTGGACATACACCACCTTGATGGTCAATTGGCCCAGCTAAGGCACAAACAATTTTTGTAGAGATACATGGCTGAATCACAACATCCATCAAATCCATAAAAGTTGCAAAATCGGCTGTTTTTAAAAGTGTGCGATTGTTATTTTTTAAAACCCTTACATGTGTGCCACCGATGTCCATGCCAATAAAAACGTCCTGCATGACTTGCCTTCCTACACTAAATCACGTATAATTCTACTTTATTCAATAGGGAGTCATTTATGTCTACATCGCAGACCGAAGGGCGCAAAAAAGCGCTTGAGTTAGCCAGACAGCATATCGAAAAACAGTTTGGTGAAGGGTCTATTATGTCCTTGGGAAAACACTCAGCCCAACGCCAAATCCAAACGATCCCTACAGGGTCGGTAGCACTGGATATTGCCCTTGGAGTTGGCGGAGTTCCGAGAGGAAGGATAGTGGAGATTTACGGGCCTGAATCCTCGGGAAAATCGACGCTTGCTACTCATATTGTGGCCAACTGTCAAAAAGGGGGCGGAACAGCTGCTTATATTGATGCAGAACACGCTTTAGATCCCTCCTATGCTGCAAAAATCGGCGTACATCTTGATGATCTTCTGATCTCTCAACCCGACTCTGGTGAGGAGGCGCTCAATATAGCTGAAATATTAGCTCGCTCTAACGCGGTGGATGTAATCGTAATCGACTCGGTGGCAGCTCTTGTTCCAAAAAATGAATTGGAAGGTGAAATAGGGGATACGCACGTAGGTTTACAAGCGCGCCTCATGTCACAAGCTTTAAGGAAGCTGACTTCTACGCTTGCCAAAAGCAATACCTGTGCGATTTTTATCAACCAATTGCGAGAAAAAGTCGGGATTATGTTTGGTAACCCAGAAACAACAACAGGCGGCCGCGCTCTCAAGTTCTACTCATCCATCCGTATTGAGATCCGTAAAGTCAATACCATTAAAGGTAGTGATAACGTAGAGAGTGGTAACCGGGTGAAAGCAAAAGTGGTAAAAAATAAACTAGCTCCTCCTTTCCGCTCAGCAGAATTTGACATCCTTTTCAATGAAGGGATCTCTCGCCATGGCTCAGCGATCGATGTCGGGGTGGACATGGGTATTGTAGAGAAAAAAGGGACCTGGCTTAGCTTTAAGGGGCATCGTTTCCAAGGTAGAGAAATGATGCGCCTGGAACTAAAGAAAAATGAGGAGCTCACAACAGAGTTAGAAAAACTCATTATGCAAAACGGTCCTTCAAAACTCAATAATATGGAGTCTATTGGTGCAGCAAAAGAAGATGTTCTAGAGGCTCCAAAAGAGCTTGCTGAAGTTTAAAAAGACCTAACTGTTCAAGGAGCGCCGAGAGGCGCTCTTTTTTTTGCTCTAAATATCTAAATGACTCTGCTTTTCCATTTTTGAGAACATAATTCGCATAAGGCCTTTCTTGAGCATCCTCCTCTAGATCCAAAAAATCATCCATGATCTGAAACATGATCCCAAAAATGTTAGAGGCCTCAACAACTAAAGGTAGTTTTTCTAAAGAGCCATTTCCAAAAAGCCATCCTAATACAAATGCCGATTCGAAAAACACCCCCGTTTTTTTTTGCATCAGTTTTTCTAGAGGGTGGCTGTGTATTGGTGAAATGGTTAAATCCATCCACTGCCCTAAAGGTGCACCCGATAAACCTCCCGCCAGTGCAGTAAAGTGAAGAGATTGGTTCAATATCTCAAAACGTCTATTTGCAGCCCCACAATCGTTTAATTTTGCTGCACCCAAGTGAAGTTGCATGTAGCTTTCCGAAATCAATCCTACGGCAACTAAAATAGCTTCTTGCTCATTGTAATGAAGATGAAGAGCCTGTTTATTGCGCCGTGTCTTGGCGTCATCCATGCAAGGTAGATCATCTAGGATTAAGGAACTGGTGTGTGCCAGCTCCAGGGCGATCATAGGATGATAATTTTCATAATCTGGATCCAATTCTTTAGCAATCCAAAGGGCTATGATAGGACGAATCCTTTTCGCTTCTCCTTGTAAGGCATAAAGCGCTGCTTCCCTAAGTTTGGAGTTCTCCCACTTTGAAATCTCAAAAAAAAGGGCTTTTTCAAAGGCTTCTTTCATCAATCACACCCATCTCTGTATTGTAAAAGATTACGATTATAAATATTGAAGCTGTTGCTTCAAATAGATTTTTGTATTGGGTAAAATTTGACTGCCAGGGTTTAGAACAACATGGCATCCAATTTTAACCCCATCTCCGATGATCGAGCCAAATTTGGGTTTTTCCATCGGTAAAACAGCTTTTCCATCTAAGCGCAAATTAGCTAATGTAACATGGGAAGCCAAATTTACATCTGATCCAATAACAGAATCTGCTGCATAAACGAAATGGGCCAAAACAGATTTTGATCCGATCAATACATTTTTTAGCTCTGAAGCATGACCGATAAGACTGTTGGGACCTATCCACACATTCCCCCTTAAGTAAGCTCCATGTCGAATCTGTGAACCTTTTCCAATATAGCAAGGACCTTTTATGTAAGCCCCTGGTTCAATTACAACGTCTTTATCGATGAAGATGGTTTTTGGATTTTCCAGGTAGGCTAATGGAGAAATATCACTTTTGATGCCAGAGGTGAGATGTTGAAGTGTTGTTTGCATGCTGTCCAAAAGCTCCCAAGGAAACAAACTATCCACATAAAAAGGGGCTTCAAACCCTTGTGGAAAAAACTGTTGGTTGGACTGATGCAACATGGATCGGAATATAACAGAGGAGAATATTTATACATATATATTCTCTTTATTAGGGGCTGTGGAAGTGTCAATAACTCAAGAAAAAATACCAGGGATAAGAGGTGTTGATTCATCTGTCGATAAACTGTTCAAGTTGTGTGTATAAAACACCCACTTTTCAACAGCAGCCCCTTTTTAGTAAGACGAGAAACATTTCGCTGACAGCATTTGAACAGGTTTTTCCACATTGCAAAAAACAGGTGGAAAATTTGCAAAATCCAAAGGACTTATTTAAGAGATTTTAAAATAAAAATTAATTATAAATAGCTTAGATTAGCTTTAAAAAAGAAAAATCTGGATGAGAGGATTCGAACCTCCGACCTTTTGACCCCCAGTCAAACGCGCTGACCAAGCTGCGCTACACCCAGATAGAAAATTGGTGTTTTAGATTCTTTCAATTCCTTCAAATTGAAATTCGGCATCTTTGAATTCTCTAACGCCGATGCGAGCACACTCTTCGATAATTTTCTCAAGAGGCTCTTGTGCATCTAATTCGGCGGCTGCGATGTCAACGGAGATAGAGGCGCTGAAGCTTACCCCCTTACGGATCCCTTTGACACGAAAATTCGCCACGATCGTCTCGGGTTTTTTGGTGACGTTCTTAAAACGGACCAGATTATTTTCCACAAGGTCTTTCATATGCACTATTTTAGGTTAAAAACTTGAGTTAGATTAGCAATATCCATGATTTAAATCGACATATTCTTTAAACTATTACGAGATGAAAACGGGATGGTGTTGGCTAAATGGTTGAAGTGAAGAAATTTTTTCACAAAGCCTCAATTCAAGAGAGTTTTAAAAAGATTGAAGAGGAGATAGAGCTACTTGAGGCGGCGGGTAAGATGATTTATCCTCCTAAAGAAAAAAGATATCAAGCTTTCCTTTTACCACCTCAAGAGATGGTTAAGGTGATCATTTTGGGGCAAGACCCATACCATGGAGCCCAGCAGGCGAATGGACTGTGCTTTAGCACCAAAAAAAATCATCCGCTCCCCCCTTCCTTAAAAAACATTTTTAAAGAGCTTGAAGAAGATCTTGGTTTAAAGGCTCCCAAATGTGGCGACCTGACTTTTTGGGCCCAACAAGGCGTTTTACTTTTAAATACAATATTGACGGTGGAAGAGGGGTTACCCCTTTCCCATAGACATATTGGCTGGCAGCAGATCACCCAAGCTTACATTGAACAGATTTTGATAAAAAAAACACCTGTTGCAATCTGCATTTGGGGAAGAGAAGCAGAGATGTTTTTCAATCCTCTTTTGCCCTGTGTTTGTGAAAAACATCTGGTTTTAAAATCTTTCCACCCGTCTCCCCTCTCAGCAAGTCGGGGTTTTTTTGGTTCGAAACCGTTTTCTAAGATCAATCAATTTTTGAAGCAGGAGGGACTCGAACCTATTTTATGGTCTTAAAAAGGGAACATGACAAATAAAAAGGAAAAAACTCTTAAAGAGCATGTAGAGTCTATTTCTAGACGTTACCGTGAACACAAAGCAAACGAGGGCTTTCAAGATCCAAGGGAGTACGAGGCCTATTTTCTTTATCGCACACCAGCGACGCAAGCAGTTTTAAAAAAGGTGCTCGAGCATCTAAAGGGAAAAAACTTAAAAACTGCTTTAGAGCTTGGCAGCGGACCTGGTTCATCTTACCCAGTACTCAAAGATCTTTTTTTTGAGAAAATCGTTTATATTGAAAAAGAAGCAGGTTTTCGACGAGAAATAGACGGAGTTGAGTGGATAGTTCGCAATTTTTTAGAAGAATTTGATTACCCGCAGGCAGAACTTGTCCTTTACTCCTACTCTTTAGGAGAACTGGATTTACCTGCGCAGCTGACCACTCTGAAAAAGGGGATATTAGCTACTCAAAAGTATATGGTGATCATAGAACCCGGAACACCAAAAGGGTTTGAAACACTTCTTGTAGCAAGAGATTTTTTAATTCAAAATGGACTCTATATCCAAGCCCCCTGTTATCACAACGCACCTTGCCCCAAAAAAAATAGTCCGTGGTGCCACTTTAGTGAACGTGTTCAAAGGACAAAATTGCACCGTCAATTAAAAGGGGGCAGCCTGGGATATGAGGATGAAAAATATTGTTATATAATCGCCTCTTTGAAGCCGGTTTCAGAGAAAAAATTTACAATACTCGATACGCCAAAAATAGAGAAACACCGCCTAAGGATGAACCTTTGCACCAAAAATGGAATGAAAATTTTTGAATGTAAAGCTAACAACAAAGAGCTCTTCAAAACAATAAAGAAAAAGCAGTGGGGAGAAAACCTGAATTCGGATATAATATCCGGCGTTATCCCTTTTTTTTAACACTGTTTATGAGCTATCAAAATTTTGTCTACATCAACGAAGAGCTACACCGCAAAAAAGCAATCCAGTTAAAATGGGGCGAATGCGAGGTCTCTTTTCAGCTTGGAGCCAACCAAGACCATTGGAGGGTTCAATCCTCCATTTCCCAAGATCCTAAGGTTGTGAATGACATGGAGACTTTGGCCGAGCTAGGTCTTCAAAAAAACTCTTGCATACTGAGGCGTAAAGCAGATGAAAAAGAGTTGTTTTTCGTAAAAGAGTTTCAAAAAACAAATAGATACACCCTTTTCCGCCAATTTATGAAAAAATATCTTGATGAGGCAAGGGGGTGGAAGTTAGCTCTAGATTTGGACTCCGATTACGAGGAGTAGGATGAAGCTATACTTTTAAAAACCAACGAAGAAAGAAAGGGCTGTCATCGACAGCTTCTTTTTTTAGCAGTGGGTTGAGTGGCAAAATCTGTGTGTAAAGAGCTTCTTTTTTTAGTAGACTGCAAAACGATTCCATAAAATCTTTATCTCTACTTCTACCCAATTCTAGTTCCCAATTTTTTAGAAAAAAAAATGTTTTTGAAGTAGGTTTAAAAAGAATAAAAGAAGAATCAAAGGATTGCGTTTTAGATCGAGGATTAGAAAAAAGGGCAATATCGCATTTCAAATTCACAATCACTTCGGGTTTTACAAGGAATCTCAGGTTGGTGTCTACAACGGCTACAGGGGAATTTGTTTTTTCTAAAGCATCTATGATTAGTTTTGGCTCTACTTTGTGCTCTTGATTGTCTGAAGTTGAATTCCAGAACGGGATAGATAAATTTTTTAAATGATTTAAAAAACAATCCATTAATTCAGGATTACTAGTTTGATTCGATGTGAAGGGAATGACACTCAATAGCTGCATTCCCTTTCAGATAGGCAAAAAGGGTAATTATTTCAATATCTTGTTTAAATCGAGTAGCAGACCTAACAAACGATTTTTTTCGATTTGAGAAAGGTTTAGAGGCTTTTGAGAGGCTTTCTCAAGAACTCTTTCTAAAGAAAGGGCAATTTGATCGGCTACTGTTGTGCGACGCTTATCTTGTAGGGAGAGCGGAAACGCACTGCGTATCCTTTCTAAAAAGGTCTCCTTAGATTCTCCTTGATAAGAGCGCACAAGCTCTTCTTTGACCTCAATATCTCCTTGACGCGTTGCTAATGTATAAATCGCTTGACGTGGAAGATCGGTTAAACGCTCCCTTAAAGCTGGCGGAAGCGCTCTGTAAAATTCGTAGTACTGTAAAAAATTGTAAGGCGTTTGTCTATTCCCATAGGCATAAAGCAGCCATGTGGAGAAAGCACCATCCTTATAATTTTTTAAAAGGAGCTGTGCTTTTTTGATCCTCTCCCCGTGCAAGATGATCGCCTGCGAATTGATTGCCTTCACCTCAGAAGTGATCGACAAGAGCTCGTCCAGGTCACCAGAAGGATTTTGGTTATTTTTCTTGTAGAATTCGATTAGGCCGCGAATTTGCGCGATTTCTTGCTCTTGAAGCGGTATCACCTTAAAAACACCGGAGAAACTCGAAAGTTGACCGTTATTAGAGCGTTCAGCGAGCGAATCCATTTTTTTCGATAAGCTCTCATTTTTCTTCAAACGCTCTTTTAAGATGGCATTCACATCATCCATTAAACTTCCTCAAGAACCATTTCCGTATCTAAAGATGCCTCTTCTTTAAGATGTAAATCTGTTTTACATCCGCGAAGGACTTCTCGGGCCAATTTTTTGAAGTCATCCAACGCACGTGATGTGCGAGAAATTTCTACAATCGGTTTGCCACGAATCGATGCATCTGCTACGACCTTATCGCGACGGATTTTGGTTTTCAAGATTTTTTGCGGGAATGTCTCTTCGATCACGTTCAAGAAAGCTTGATTGCTTTTGCCTCGCTCGTTCCAAAAAGAGAGCAAAACACCGAGCACTTCAACCGGATGGCGCTTGCTGATTTGGGAGATAAATATGCCCAAACGATATAGGCCTTTAACGCTGTAAAACTCTGGTGTCGCACAGATCAAACACTTGTTTGAGGCGATCATTGCAGATTCTGTAAGCCAGCAGAGGGATGGAGGGGTATCGATGATGATAAAATCATAGTCAGCACGACTGAGAACGCCCTTTAGACGTTCGTGAGAATAGCGGTCTTGAGCAAGTTGTTCAGTAACCTCAATCCTTTCTAGCCACGTATCTGCAGGGACTAAGTGCAGGTTTCTTGTCTCGGTTTCTAAGATCACTTCCTGGAGTTGTTTTGTCCCTTGTAAAACAGGAGCCATTGAATCGTAGGCATCTGGGTCAAATCCCAATCCGGTCGTCAAATTACTTTGTGCATCAAAATCAATCAGAAGGACCCTCTTTTTGTGCACTTTTGCTAAAACGGCACCAAGGTTTAAAGAAACTGATGTTTTAGCAGTTCCCCCTTTAAAGCTAGCGACAGTGATTATTTGCATGTAGAAACCTCACCAAACGGTAATAAAGTTTTTAGCGATTTAGATGCAACTTCTTCTTTGAGACTATCTAGGACGGTTTGCAACTTAAGATCATTTAGCATTTCATTAGATCTGGCACGGATAGAAAGGGTTTGTTCCTCTACCTCTTTATCACCAAGAATCAGCATGTAGTTGTATTGCAAAAGCTGTGCATTGCGAATCTTTTTGCCAACAGATTCATTGGAGGAATCAATATCAACCAAAAACCCTTGAGTTTCAAAAACCTCTTTGATGCTTTCGCCATAGGGTGCATGTCGATCTGTTACAGGAACGATGACAAGCTGCCTTGGGCTGATCCAAAGGGGAAATTTTCCGGCAAAATGTTCTACCATGATCCCCAAAAACCGTTCGATAGAACCTAGTATTGCTCTGTGGATCATCACAGGCACTTTTTCTTGCCCATCTGAGTCGGTGTATTTGAGATGAAAGCGCTCTGGCAAGAACATATCAAGCTGAATCGTTCCACACTGCCATTTGCGATCAAGAGCATCTAAGATTTTGAAGTCAATTTTGGGGCCATAAAATGCACCATCGCCCTCATTGATCTTGAAGTCATGTCCAGACGCAACCAAAGCCTTTCTAAGGCCGTTGGTGGCTACTTCCCACATCTCATCAGTTCCGATGCTTTTTTCAGGACGAGTGGAAAGCTCTAGCGAGTATTTTAGACCAAAAGTTGAATAAAGAATTTCAACCAATTTCAAAACGTTTAAAATTTCTGCTTCAATTTGATCTTCTCTCATGAAGATATGGGCATCATCTTGAACGAAGGAGCGGACACGAAAAAGACCGGATAGAGCTCCCGAAAATTCGTGTCGGTGTACTTGACCGAATTCCATCACTCGTAACGGAAATTCTCTATAGCTATGTTGTTTGCAACCATAGTAGAGCATGCAACCGGGGCAGTTCATCGGCTTGACAGCAAAAGTAGCTTTCTCAACCTCTGTGGTGTACATGTTCTCTCTATAGTTTGCCCAATGGCCCGATTGTTCCCAAAGCCCTTGATTCAACAAAATGGGAGTTTTGATTTCAATATATCCAGCTTTGTATTGCAGATCTCTCCAGTAGCCAATCAGTTTGTTAAGCATCAACATCCCTCTGGGGTGGAAGAAGGGCATACCCGGTCCAAACTCATGAAAGGAGTAAAGATCAAGCTCTGCACCAAGCTTTCTATGATCCCGCTTTTTTGCCTCTTCGATATGATCTAAGTAAGCTTTTAATTGTTTCTTATCGGGAAACGAGATTCCATACACTCGGGTGAGCACAGGGTTGTTGGCATCCCCTTTCCAATATGCCCCTGAAACTTTTGTCAGTTTGAGGGCACGCACTTTACCAATGTTGAAAAGATGAGGTCCGCGGCAAAGGTCGAAAAACTCTCCCTGGCGGTATGCGGTTATAGACGAACCCTCTTCCAAGTTTGTAATTAATTCGCATTTGAACGGATTGTCTTTAAAAGCATCAAGGGCGTCTTGTTTCCCTTTAAATACGATTTTTTCGGGTTTAAAATTTTCATTCACCACTTCTTGAACCATTTCTTCTATTTTTTTGAAGTCATGTTCCGAAATAGACAGATTAAAAAAATCGTAATAAAACCCCTGTTCGATCGCGGGGCCAATAGTTGGTTTGGCATCTGGGTACAGACGGAGTATCGCTTGGGCCATTACGTGGGCTGAAGAGTGCCAGAATGTTTCTTTACCGAGAGGTGTTGAAAAATCAAAAAAGTCTATCACATCTCCATCGTGGGCCGTCGTAAAAAGATCGGTTTGTTTGCCGTTGAGTGTTGCGGTAATTGCCTGGTCTGCAGCAGTTTGGTGAACGTCGCGGGCAATCTCAATTAAGGGTTTGGAATCTCCTTTGTGTGTGATACGCATAATCTACTCTTTACTTTACACGATATGTATCCTACCAACTTAGCATAAATTTTCTTAAATGACTACCCTCTAGACAACTAGAATCAATCCTTGACAAAAGGGAAAAAGAGAAAAGTTCAGTAAAAATTTTATTTTTATTTCATTTTGTGCTTTGATCCAGTTTTGATGCAACTTCATCCAAATTTTTTTTAGCGATGCAGCATAAGAAAAAAAAGATCGTCCTAATGGATCAGTTAGACTATAGCGGTTTCACGCAAGTTCCATTGGGAGCATACCCTCAGATGTTGATTAGGCGCTCCCTGGGACTAGAAGATACGATCCAGGTAGAGGTAGAGCATGTGAAAGTCGCTGTACAAAATGCGTTGAAAATGCCGTTGCGCCAATCGGTAGGGGCCTGTTTTGCTACTGCGGTTGCGATTTTGATCCAACAAGAGCGCCCCGACTTACTTTTAAAAGATCTTTATGAAATTTTATATCATGAAAGATTGATACGAGTGGTGGAGGGGCACGAATGTATCGTCCCGTTAAGCCCTTTTTGGGAGGGGGGATATCCGCTTCTTAAGGCCTGGGAGTATACGATGGCCTCATTGACCGATTATGATGGGCGAGCTTACCGCTACAATTTCCACACTTCTTTGGGGCTTGATACGAAAGACCCGGAGGGGATCGGTAAGGCGTTACTAGATCTTTTTGAGAGAAATTTTCTAGATGCAAAAGAGGCATACGAAAAAAAATTTCGAGACATTCAAGACCATGAGTCGGCTTTAAAAAGTGCTCAGCTGAGGCTGAACAGCGCTTACAGGGATGAAGATATTCGTAGAATACAGGCAGAGATGCAATTAGAAAATATGCGTCTCGATATGTTGGAACTCGATGCCCATGATATCAAAAAGAAGCTGATGTCGGTTCAGGAGGGGGCAAAGCTTTTTTTTGAAGAGCTGGATCAATCGCTGCTCAAGGATTTTTACGAGGTGTACGACCCCCAAATTCGGGGGCAATCTGCCGAAATGTACCAGGATATGGAGGCCGGTTTTCGACTTGTTTGGACAAAAGGGTTGAAAAACATTACGCAACATGTCCGGCTTAGCGATTTAGAGACCTATCTTTTGGCTATCAAAGAGTTTTTTTTGGGATTCGAACAAAAAATGAAGGTCGATCATCCCGAGTTAGAAAAGATCATCGATTCTTGTGCAAGAGTTGTACAGCAGATGGTCCAATCGGTCCCTTTTCGACGGCGCATCGAAAAAAAACACCCCTGGGCTTACCCCTCGGGAGGGTCACTTGAAAAGCTTTTAGAGGGGTATTTTGAGACAAAAGGCCCTTTTCAAGTGGAGACCAATAAACCTCAAACCCCACAGGATCTATTTGTTTTCTACTTAGATCTATTAAAATCTTTATCGAATGAAACAATAGCCCTTTTCCAAAATAACCCCAATAAACGCCTTTTAGCCCTATTTCCCACACATGCATTTTCTTTGATACCAGGTTCCAAAAAATTTAAAGAGGGATGGGAAGATCCCGGATTTAGTTACACATGGATAAGGGATCAGGTAATTTTACCCAGTAAACAAATCTTATCGGAAAATCCCCAAATTTTTGAACAGCTTGAAAAGGCTATGGGTACAAACAGGGCATATGAGGTTTTTTTCAGCCGATTTCAAGAGAGTTATCCGTCGGTGATTTTCGGAGATTCCAATTGGGAAAACAGAGAGAAAAAACCCTTTTATCTATCATTTATTTTAGATCCGAAAACAGAAGAGATCGAAGTTTTTCGGACGATAAAAAAGAGCGGTGAAACAATCTTGATGAAAGAGTGGCAGCATCTATTTAATGAGAAAGAGGAGTTCACCGTTTTTACAAGGCCATTTCAATATGGAGGGCCTTATACGGCCCCAAGGCTGTGGCAAAAAATTTAGGTTTGTAAGATATCTACAAGTTTGTGATTCGGGTTTTGTTTGATGGCGTATTCTTTTTCCCATGTGCTTTGAAAAAGGACGATCGGCCTTTTTTCTGCGTCGAAAGCTAGAATGGCTGTTGTGTTTTTCTTGAAGGTTTTCAAATCACCAATCAGCCATGCAGAGCATTGAAACGACAGGGGAGTAATAGTGGTTTCAACGTTGTATTCATCCTTTAAACGCCATTCAAGCACCTCAAATTGCAATCTGCCAACGGCTGCAAAAATTGGATCAGGGGATGTCTCTTCTTTGAGGAGCAAAATCGCCCCCTCGTTTGAGAGCTGTTCACACCCTTTATCGAACGATTTTCTCCCCGAAACCTCCTTGGGGCGAATTCGGGCAAAAAATTCGGGTTGAAACTGGGGCAATGGTTTGAATCGAAAGCCCCCTTTAGTCGTAGATATTGTGTCGTTGATCTGAAAAGAGCCGTTCGATGCAATTCCGATGATATCTCCCGCTACCGCCGATTCGATGGTCACTTGATCGCTACCACTCAATTGGCTGGGCCTGGAAATCCGTGACGAACTTTTCAGGCGATGGTTCAATACAAGCATATCCTTTTCGAATAGGCCGGACACGATTCTAAAGAAGGCGGTTACCCCGCGATGGTGTTTATCAAGGTTAGCTTGTAATTTAAAACAATAGGCGCTGAAAGGGGAATCGATGGGATCGATAAAAATTGGCTTTTCATCCGCCCCTATTGCTTCGTAAGGTTTGGGTGAGGGGGCAAGCTCAATAAAGGCATCAAAAAAAGGTTCTACACCGAAGTTTGTTAATGCAGATCCAAAAAAAACGGGGGAGAGCTTAGCGTCTAAAAAATCTTTGAGGACAAACGGATTTCCGGCCATGTCCAAAAGTTCTAAATCATCTTGAAGCTGGGATAACTCTTGTGGAGTGAGAAATTTTTTTAAATCCTCTTTTGAAACCTGATGCATCAAAGCTTTTTTGGCACCGCCAGCTGCGGTCTTTTCAAAGACGATGAGCTGTTGATCTCTTCGATCGTATACGCCTTTAAAATCACGTCCCCCTCCGATCGGCCAATTCATCGGTGTGGCCAAAATCCCTAGGACCTTTTCTACCTCGTTGAGCAGATCGATCGGCTCGAGCCCCGGCATGTCCATTTTATTGACAAAGGTCATCACGGGTATTTTTCTGAGGCGGCAGGCCTCAAAAAGTTTGATGGTCTGCTTTTCTACCCCTTTGGCCGCATCGATCACCATGATAGCGCAATCGGCCGCAGTCAAAGTCCGGTAGGTATCGACAGAGAAGTCCTCGTGCCCCGGAGTGTCGAGAATATTGATCACCTTGTCTTTGTAGTGAAATTGCATCGCAGAGGCGGTGATCGAGATCCCACGCTCTCTTTCCATGCTCATCCAGTCAGAGTGGGCCCCTTTTCTCCCTTTCCTACCCGCAACCATCCCGGCAGTATTGAGTACGTCTGAATAGAGCAACAGCTTTTCGGTCAGGGTGGTTTTCCCGGCGTCCGGGTGGGAAATGATGGCGAAAGTCCTTCTTTTCAGGATCTCTGATTCTAGGTGAGTTTGGGTGATCATGAGGACAAGATTAAGCTCTTTTACTTAATTTCTCAAGGTTTTAGCGGTTAAGCAACAAAAGCAAATAGGATTAAATATTTTTTAAAAACAAAGAAAAGCTCCCCCTGCCTGAGGCAAAAGGGGGAGCTTAAAGATTATACAAACCACCAAGGCTTGGGAGGGAACCAACCTAGTATTTCCGGATCATCGTGGAACTCAACTGGTACGTGCATAGGCCTTAAATTTATTGGTAAAGTAGGCATCATAGCAAGAATTACTTCTCTGGTATTTTTTAGTCTTTCTGAAGCATAACGTCTATTTGCAAAATATTTTCTTGTGGATGCAAGCACTACGTCTATGTCGTCTCTTAGTCTTTCTGAAGCTAGGCTGATGTCAGGTTCACTTTCTCTCCAAATGTAAGCAAGGACTACATTTTTGTTGTCCTTTATGCTTGCTGAAGCTTCGTCTAGAAAAAAAACATCGTTTCTTATGGCAGCAAGCGCTAAATCTGTGTCATCCTTTAGTCTATCTGAACAAAGGCGTCGAGCCAATCGATCTTCTTTTCTTATGGCAGCAAGGACTACATCTTTGTCATCTTTAAGTCTATCTGAACACAATCTATAGGCAAGGGATTGCGCTAAACCACCTTCTGTCATTTGACGCCAATCTTCTGCGAGAATCGCATGGCAAATGAATTCTTTGTCATCCTTTAGTCTTTCTGACGCGCGTCTAATATCACCACGACGCAGTTGATGGGCCCACCAAAGGAGCTTTCTAGAATGAGGAAAAATACACTCAAAATTTGGAATCCAACCTCTTTGCTCCCATATTCCAGGTAATGTATACTTTTCAATCAGCATATCCACTAATCTATCAACAGTTTTTAGTGGGAGTTCTTCATAAAAATGACCTGGTAAGAACATGATTGGGGTGAGTAGGGTGTTTGAATCGAGGATCTTATCTATAAGTATGATAGTCGAAAGATCTTCAAGCTGAGTATGCGCATATTTTTCAAGGCAAAAACGGCTGTGTTCTTGGCAACAAAGATCGGCTTCGCTATCCATTGGAAGGACAGATTGATAAAAATCTTTAATGTGGGCTTTGAATTCTTTTAAATTTTTTGAATTACCCGAAAGCAACTCTAAATCTTTTGTAAATATTCCCCCCCAACTTCTTTTTAGAAAAGACAGTACCTGTTCTTTTTGCGCAGAAAAGATAATTTCGTGAAATGTTTTACAGGTCCCTCCCATAAGGCGTTGATTTTCTTCTGGCAAACTCTTGATAATTTTGTCTAAAAGCTCTGGAGATAAGACTGTAATACCCGAGGACGGGCTTTGCTTTTGTTGTGGCGCCTCTAATTGGCTTAAATTTGTTCTTTCTACCGGATTCATGATACCCCCTTTACTAGGTAACAGATTTATTTATTATGCCCCTCAATTATAATATAGTTTTTTAATAAAAAACTATAGTAAAAGTTTTGGGGCATAAAACACTGATAAAGAGTGGGTTAACTGAAGAGG
>RGYU01000151.1 GCA_010031885.1 Chlamydiota bacterium
GCAACGGATGAAGCGTCCTGGAAGTCTATGGGGAGGGATTTTGCTGATTGCCGGAAGCTGTATCGGAGCTGGCATGCTAGGTCTTCCTATTATCACAGGAATTGCTGGGTTTTTCCCTTCTATGCTCATGTTTTTCTGTGCTTGGGCATTTATGACCCTCACCGGTCTTCTTATGGTAGAGGTCAACGCCTGGTTCCCTCATCAAGTGAATATGCTTTCGATGATTGAAAAGACCCTAGGCAGGGGGGGTAAGGCGTTATGCTGGGTCACTTATCTTTTTTTATTTTATGCCCTTTTAGTCGCTTATATCTCAGGTAGTGGTAATTTATTCTCTACGTTTCTTTCCGGTGGATTTGGTGTGCAAATTCCGATTTGGGCTGGTAGTTTGTTTTTTGTGATTTTTTTTGGAGGATTGGTTTTATTAGGCACTCGGAAGGTTGATCTATGGAACCGAGTGCTCATGGGTTGCAAAATCTTCTTTTTTCTTTCTTTAATTTGGCTGGGTGTTAAGTATATAAGACCTACCTTTTTGCTTCGGACTAATCCCTCCACCGCTGTGTTTGCTTTGCCGATCTTGATCACCTCTTTTGGTTTTCATAATATGATCCCCAGTTTATTTACTTATATGAATAGAGACCTGAAAAAAATTAGACTGACGATCATTGCAGGCAGTTGTTTTGCTTTCTTAGTTTATATTATATGGGAAATTCTTGTTTTAGGGATTGTTCCGATTGGCGGTCCTGGTGGGCTCATCGAATCGCTTAAGCAAGACCGAGAAGGATCTCAAGCTTTGGCTATGATGATAAGATCCCCTTGGCTTGCTTTCTTTTCCCAGGGACTTGCTTTTTTTGCTATCCTCACCTCTTTTCTTGCGCAGTCGCTTAGCTTAGTTCATTTTTTGGCAGATGGGTTCAAGGTAAAAAAAGAAAAAAAAGAAAGCATTGCTTTATGTTTACTTGCACTCATTCCTCCCCTTCTTTTATCACTGGTCTATCCTCAGTTGTTTTTTAAAGCATTAAATTTTGCTGGTGGTATCTGTGCCGTTATTTTATTTGGTATCTTGCCTATCTTGATGGTTTGGGTAGGACGGTATAGAAAAGAGCTGTTTTCTCCTTACGAGATACGAGGAGGCAGGTGGTTTTTGGTTTTCGTGGCATGTTTTGCCCTGTTTATTTTTTTCTTTCAGATATCAGTTATGGTTGGTTGGACCAGTCTGCCTGGGTAATTAGA
>RGYU01000152.1 GCA_010031885.1 Chlamydiota bacterium
TTTTTCTTAGCCACAAAACTCGCTCAACTACGAATTCTCTTTCGGCTTAATTGCGCCAAGAGGCTTGCCATAAACCGGTGTCTTCATATACTCATCAAACGCACTGAACATCTCTAATGACTCTGGCGTGTCAAAAACTTTTACCTGCTCCCACATTTTTCCCTCGTGCCATGAGCCAGCAAAGTGCAAAAAATAGTTAGTAAAAAGTGAAGCCTCGATGCACTCCTTTATCAACGCAAAATTTTCTTGATGCTTTGCATACAGAAATGGATACCGAGTTGAAACTTCATACGTCCATAAAGCTTGAAATCGGTAATCTACCCAAGAATCTAACGAGTTTGACTGAACGAAAAAATTAAAGTGAGTTTGATCACCACCTCCGGTCAGACTAATCACGTTCTGATCGATACTCATAAAAAAGTCAACAAACTTCTTTGAAGCAAACCGCCGATTAAACACAAAAACTCCCGCGCAACCTTCGTTCTCCTGTACATCTTTTCCAATTGTCAAATAGAGATCTTGCAAACTGATGAAGAGCGAGGAGTCAAGAGGATAATCGTCACTGTAAAAGCGATTGCGTAAAAATGCGATTCTCCTTAAAATTTCATTCAGCTGTATTTGGAGCCCAATTCGCTTTGAAACCAAACTTATCTTGTCTTCTTTGTGTTGATCAAAAATATTTGGGGCAAGTGGGCTGATTAAAATATCGGTGTCGAGATAACAGATATTTTCTACTTTTAGATTTGACTTTGATACTACATCGCCAATCAAATATTTTTGCCAAGTCGCTTTTTTCCACTTTGGGTGGTCGGGGCTGATCAAATCTTCGTCGAAGAGAATGAGGCCGAGATCGTGGCGGCGGCAATACATCTCCCAGGTGTGATAGGCGTATTTCATGAATATACCGACATTCTGATAAACCCATATTCGCCAAACATTTTTGATGGACACGACTCAAGAAAAGTTGGTCTTATTTCGCAGATGAAGAGACTGCCCTACGATCGCTATGAGGTCCTTAGACGGGTTGCATTTTTGAGAAATAGATTTCTATCGTCTACATATCCGTTGGACTCGATACTTTTTGCATCAATTGAGCAGCTATTTGAATTTTCAAATTTGGAGACGCAACCAGATTATGCGTGTACCGGGGTGTTCATATTTAGTCCCAAGCATCATGCTGATGTAATTACTGAGTTTTTTAATGAATTTGATGACTCGGTAGTGACCCCA
>RGYU01000153.1 GCA_010031885.1 Chlamydiota bacterium
TTGCCTCAAACTCGCGCCATTTTGGAAAACTACTCTAAAGTGCACCTGGATAAAATACCCCATGTAGCCGGATGGCTTCTTGGGTTTAAAATGACAGAGCCTTATGTGAAGAAAATTTTCGAAGATTTTTATATCCTGGCCCGAAAAGGGACCCCGTTTTTATCGATCACTCCAGAGGAGGCGGTATTATCTGCGCTGATGGCCCAGCATGGCCCAAAACTAAAGCCCCATGCCAACTTGATGCTTGCAGCTAACGCTAAGGACGCCAAGTTAATGGAAGCCTACAAAAAAGGTGTGAAGTTTATTATAAGGCATCATTGAGAAAAGATTAAATGTTCAATTTGAAAATACTTTGCTTCTTAGCTTTTAACCCATTTGAAATCGATGTTCCTTACAATAAAAATCCCACGCATGAGGATTTTGAAAGGGCGCAAGAGGAGTTAAGAAAAATAGAAATTCTGCCTCTAATTCATCGATTGTACCCGACCTCTTGGGAGTATAATTCCTGGTTTAGCAAAAAGCGACCCTATTCTTTACAAGATTTTATCTGGCGCTGTTCTAAGGGTATAGAACAAAATATCATCGTAAAAAAATATACTTGGATTCCCGAGGTGCATCATTTGCAGGGCGAAAATAAAGTAGATTGCATCGTGAGCTTTTGCTCGTTTAACAATAAATACAGTGATTTTGTCCGGACATTAGCCGATGCTTTAAGAGAAATGGGTTTTAAGGGGGGGATTTACTATCGAATTGGGGGATATCCAACACCAACTGGAGAAGAGCTGAGGTATTGTGGTGTACCCTATGCTTTTAAGCCATTGATGGTGGAGGAGGCGTTCAACTTAGGATATAAACGGGTCCTTTGGTTAGACACATCGGTATGGCCGATGCAAAAGATAGATGACCTCTTTGAAGTCATTGAGAGCGATGGTTTTTTATTTGATACCGGAGTTGCTAATCCTATCGGATTTTTACCTGATGTAAGAAAGTATCTAGAAAAATACTGCCAAAAAATGCTCAATAAAAACCGTAAGATCGCCGGTTGGATCATGGGGTTTAATAAGGATCATCCGAATGTGAGCCTTTTCTTTGATGAATACCACCGTATGATACGACTAGGGTTCCCTTTCATGTCGGTCAATCCGGAGGAGGGGGTTGTTACTGCGATCCTTTTGAAATTGGGTGTAACGCCAAAAAACATGAAAAAGCTGATGATCACTTGTACACACA
>RGYU01000154.1 GCA_010031885.1 Chlamydiota bacterium
TAACCCATTAAACTCGGATGCCGTCCATCTGCGCCGCGAGGTAAATCAAGTTTGCGTGATTCAAAAAAAGCATCTCCCGCCACCTCTCCAAAAACGATATTTAGACCTTTGTCTTCCGTCCAATTTGCAGGACCAATCCAAGTAAAAGGCAGTTCGCCAAATTTGGCCTTTAATTGAATTGCTGCCTCTTTGCGCGCTTCAAGGTCCGTTGCATACAGTTCGTTCAAACCTACCACAAACATAATATACGTTGGTTGATATCTTTTGATCAATCCCTGAACTGTGTCTGCTCGAGCAAAATTAAAAATGGTGGATGAATACCATTCCAAGGAGTAGACGAGCTCATGCCCATTGGCTAGGCAATAATCGTTTACATGACTCCTCAACCCCCCGCTTTCAGAGTCTCCAATCAACATGATACGATGAGCACTGGTATCCAAAGGGCCTACTCTCCTCCAGAGATTGGTATCTACCTTCAAGACAAGGCTACTGTCTATCGAATTACTGTCTGCATATTCATCCCCGCCAAGGAAAAAAGAATATTTCTTGAAATCAAGGCCACCGGCCCTAAAAGTACCGGGCCACAGACTGTATGCGTACAATACCAAAACCGGTAAAAGTATAGTCAAACCCGCGACAATACGTAAATTCCGATTTTTCATTATTTTTGGCAAATATATTTGAAAATCTATACTAAAACAATTTTATGAAAAAGTATTTAACCTGCGAAGGTTCTTTTTACTACCAGGAAATCCAGCATCTATTGAAGCCGAATGCCATTACCACGGTATTCCCCAGATAATCCAACAAAAATTCAACTTAATTGTATTGAATCGCAACACTGAACAAAAACCTGTTTCAAGAAGAGAAAATGAAAATATCCATCAAGAAGCAAATGACTCCATGGGGCTTTTGGAGCGGCGTAGCCCTCTTGACAACGGCCTATATGATCATGGCTTGTCAAGAATTAAAAGACCCAAACACTTACATTATAAAAGGCAAGCTTGTTGAGAATAGAACCCTTGTCATAACTCCTCTGGGAAGAGTAAATCCTTTGTACATTCAATGGACCAAAGAGGCTCTTGAAAAAACTTACAAAATGCCCATTAAGGTAGAGAAAAGCCTGCCCTTGAAACCGGAATACTATTACCCTGCAACAACAAAGAGAAACAGGCTTAATGCCAATCAAATATTAAAAATATTTAAA
>RGYU01000155.1 GCA_010031885.1 Chlamydiota bacterium
GATAACAGGCTTATCGCCACCAAGAGTTCATATCGACGTGGCGGTTTGGCACCTCGATGTCGACTCATCGCATCCTGGGGCTGGAGAAGGTCCCAAGGGTTAGGCTGTTCGCCTATTAAAGCGGTACGCGAGTTGGGTTCAAAACGTCGTGAGACAGTTTGGTTCCTATCTGTTGTGGGCGTAGAATACTTGAGGAGAGCTGCTTCTAGTACGAGAGGACCGAAGTGGACAAACCAATGGTGATCCGGTTGTTCTGCCAAGAGCATAGCCGGTTAGCTATGTTTGGAAAGGATAAGCGTTGAAAGCATCTAAACGCCAAGCCTCCTCCAAGATAAGGTATCCCAATGAGACCCCCTGAAGACTACAGGGTTGATAGGTTGGGTGTGTAAGCGCAGTAATGCGTTGAGCTAACCAATACTAATAGGTCCAAAGGCTTGGTCACTTTTTTTTTCATCGGCGCAGTGATGACAAAGTTATCGCTGAGTCAATGAATAAAACGCTAAGCGTTTATAAAGAAAAGAAGATTAGAAAGACTCAAGCATCGTCTTATGTCAGAGAGAATGAAAGTATTCTATAAAGGCCCAAGAATTTATTCTTGGTGGTAATAGAGAAGAGGAAACACCTGATCCCATCCCGAACTCAGCAGTTAAGCTCTTCATCGCCGATGGTACTGTATGCAAGATTACGGAAGAGTAGGTCGCCGCCAAGATCTTTTTTATAAGAGAATCAAAGCCGTCTAAGAAATTAGACGGCTTTTTTTTTACCTACAACTTAACACAAAAAAATTAAAATTATGGCCTCGTTACATCGTGTTTTGACAAGACAATCTGCAGAGGTAGTAGATAATGCATTTCAGCCTATTCCTTCAGATACAGAACAAAGTGTTGTCAAATTAGCTCAGGATTATTTTTCTTTTGACAACTTAACTGATTTAGAAAAATCAGTGGTTCGAATTTTGGCAAATTTAAAAACTAGAACATTAGAATCTAAAGAGGTTGCTATTGTCGATAAAAAAGAGCTTTTACGAGATAGCTCTACACAGGGCTTGTGTTTAGAGGCTATTTTTGCCCCTTTTTTTGTACAGCCTCCTCAGGAGACAACTACTATATCATATATAGATGGACTATTACTATCATTTATAAAAAATCAACAAAATCTTGCAAAACTAAATCTTGAAGAAGAAACTAATAAATTACAAAAT
>RGYU01000156.1 GCA_010031885.1 Chlamydiota bacterium
TCAAATTCGCCTCTAATAATTCGAAGCGCAACTTCAATTTGTTTATAGGCAGCACTCCATTGTCCTTCTGAAAAATAGGTACAGGCAATTTTATAAATCAACCGGCTATCATCCTTTCGAAGGTGTGACGCCTTTCTGTATTGAAGCCGAGCTATTGCAGGTTGTTTTAGTTTTTCATAGCAATACCCAATTGCTTCATAAATCACATCCTCAGGCTTTGCTAACTCATGTACGCGCTCAAGTACTTCGATCGCATCTCTATAACGGTGCAATCTTATAAATGCATCGCCCATATTTCTGTATGCATAATCAAACTTTTCCTCAATGGCTACAGCATATTTGTACGCATCAATTGCTTTTTCATATAATCGCAAACCTTGATAAGCTGCCCCCAGGTTAAACCAAGCTAATTCACTAAAAGGATGCTCGTCTAAAATTTCTTGATACAACCGAATCCCTTCCTCATTTCTTCCCGTAAAATCTGTCCAAAAACAAATCTTGTATAAAGCTTCTTCATTCAAGGGGTCTTCTTTCAACACTTCTTTTAAACAATCGAATACTTTTTCAAAATCTTCGTAATCATCGTACACATCTGCTAACTCAAACAATAATTCCACTTTCTCTTCCCCTTCAAATTTCCCCAATGATCGCTCCAATAAGGAAACTGCTTTCTCAGGTTGATCAAGAGCCAGGTAAGCATCCGTGCGGAGAATGTAAATATTGATATCACGACTATCTAGAATTTCCGCCTGATCCAAAACCCGAAGCGCCTCTTTGTATCTTCGGTGTAAAACCAATACGTCAGCTTTTCGAATCAATAGAGTCGAAGAATACGGGTAACGCTCAACCGCTATGAGCGCTGCCTCTAAAGCCTTTTCAGGCATTTCCTTTTGTTGAAAATGTTCAATGATTCGCTCAAAAGCTTCTTCTTCCAAAAACGATTGCGCTCCCCCTTCTCGGAGTTGCTCGTACTGTGTGAGCAGCTCGTCCAGTTCGTCTTTTTCCTCCCTGTTTGGTAGCTCTGCCATAAACCATGGTTTTGTTCAATTTACATTAAAAATCAAGGGGTTCCAGGCCCTTTTTATCCCCAGTTGTGCATTTAGCGAAATTTTAGTACATGGAATTGTTAAAAGACATCGGTATATTTGCAACAGCTATGCTTTTGAGAATCAAGTCCATAAAAATTAGCTTCAAGCAAACC
>RGYU01000157.1 GCA_010031885.1 Chlamydiota bacterium
CCCCCACTTTTATGTGACGCATGTGGTTAATACCCTCGAGCTTGGCAAAATCCGTCAACAACTTAAAGACTATGGTATTGATTGTACGATCAATGATTTTATTTTAAGAGCCGTGGCGCTTTCATTAAGAGACCATCCTGAGGTGAATAGCGGTTTCGATTCAAAAACCCAATCGATCATTCGTTTTCATACCGTTGATGTGAGCGTCGCAGTATCCATTCCTGAGGGGCTTATCACCCCAATTGTCCGTTTGGCCGATTTCAAAGGGATAGAAGAGCTCTCCAAGGAGGTAAAGTTTTTGGTAAAGAAGGCCAAAGAGGGAACTCTCAAACCCGAGGAATACCAAGGGGGATCTTTTACCCTATCTAATTTAGGGATGTTTGGGATCGACTCGTTTATGCCTATTATCAATCCTCCCCAGGCAGCTATTCTGGGTGTTGGTGGTTCAATCGAGGGGCAGATGAAATTGACTCTTGCTGCAGACCATAGAGTTGTTGATGGGGCGGATGCAGCTAGGTTTTTAGCTACACTAAAAAAGTTTTTAGAGTCCCCAACGCTACTACTTTTGTAATTAGAGCTTTCTCTATCGATGAATCTTTTTTTGTAGCTTAAGAGAAGATCCTGTTTGAACTTTACCGTTTTTGAATTTTTTAGCGTAACAGGTCATCGGCTAAATAAGCCTTCATCCCCCAATCTACGTAAATAGGGACGTTAATATCTCGTCTGAAAAATTCTAAAAGTACCTGCAGCCAAGTTTTCTTTGGGCAGGATGGTTTCCATACCGTGCTCCATGAGGTTTTTCGGATAAGTTGGGGAATTTTACAAATAATCGGTATACCCGCCCGTTCCAATTCATTTGAAAAGAGAGTTTCTAATTGGTTTAAAGAGATCTCTTTTTGATGAAATGAAGGAAAAACTTCGGGAAGATAAGTTTGGATCGCTTTTTGGGTCTCTTTACCCCATTTGCCATCCTCAACAAGGGGCTTTTTTCCCTCTTGGAGCAAAAAAGAGTTTAAAAAGTTTTGTAGCCCCGCTATTTTTGTACACAAAATCCCAGCATTGTACTCAGCGAAAATGTGGGTCGGGTCTTTATGGAGACCGATGTCTTCGCAGACATGGCGAATTACAATCTCTGTAGAGGTCTCTAAATTTTTTAGCTCTCTTACAAATTCTTTTTGAGTATATCCAAAACGGGAGGCAT
>RGYU01000158.1 GCA_010031885.1 Chlamydiota bacterium
CCTTGAAAGCGTCTCAGATTACAGGCTAAACCAAGGCATCTATCTTGTAGGGGTTGTGACAACCTTCATAGTCTCTCCGTGGTCGAATTATGATCCTATTTCTCTCCCTAAAATGTTCACTCTGAGTATTGGCAGTTTCGGTATTCTTTTTCTGATTTGTAGTTATTGGAATCAATTCAAAGTTAAAGATATTCGTAGAGTTTTAATTATTTCTGCGACCTTCTTTGCATCGATGCTGTCAAGTATTTTTTTGAGTGGCGCGAATATTGAGTCACAGTTTTGGGGTTCTTTTGGTAGAAATACAGGATTACTTACGTATACCTGTTTACTTATCTTGCTTATTGCCTCAGCCTTAGTTCAGCAAGGATCACTTTATAGAAAATTAATTTCGGTGTTTATCTTTTCCTCCATACCTATGACGTTTTACTGCATTTTTCAAATTCTTGGCATGGATCCGATTGGCTGGAGTGAGAAGTTTGCTTTTGGAACACTTGGAAACGTGAACTTTTTATCGGCTTTTTTTGGAATGACTTCCACAGCCGCACTAGCACTCGCGATATCAAATATTTACACTTCTCCGTCTAGACTATTTCTACTTGCTTTGTCAATAGTCGATATATCTATTGCATCGTACACAAAATCTATCCAAGGTCCCGTAATTTTTGTTGCTGGACTCTTTGCGATTCTTTTTTGTAAAATCTATTACTATCCAAAGAATTCGATTAGGGTTTGGATTCGTCTAGCATATTTTTCTTTGACTACGACGGGTTTATTCGGACTTTTTCTTGCTCTTGTGGACCGCGGCCCTTTAGCCTCAATTATTTATCAGCCCTCAATTTTATTTCGCGCGGATTATATGCACGCAGGTTTTAAGATGTTGGTTGCAAAACCTTACTTCGGTGTAGGAATAGACAATTATGGATCTTGGTATCGAGAATTAAGAGGTGAAATTTCTACCATGCGTACAGGGCCAAACCGAATCTCCAACAGTGCTCACAATATCTTTTTGGATTTGGGCGCAAGTGGTGGACTTCCACTTGCATTGGCCTATTTGTTTTTGAATTTTGCAGTTGTCATTGCAATTATTAAGCTTTTCAGAAACGGTGGGATGAGGCATCCTGTCGCAGTCGCCGCCTTTTCATCGTGGGTGGCCTACCAAGCTCAGGCGACTATCAGTATCAATCAAATTGGCGTCGGAGT
>RGYU01000159.1 GCA_010031885.1 Chlamydiota bacterium
AGGTTAGAGGACTTATGGATAGCATTGGGGATGTTGGGATTGAGTTGGTTTTCTCTTCTTCTTCTCCTACAGAGTGATAGGGGCGAAAGGCGGAACCGCGGATCATGTTTTTGGAGTGGAGATTGGAGATAAATCTGGCTTGGAGTTAGGGCGCGAATTTTTTTTAAAAAGGAAAAAATTTTTGGACCTTTCAAACGTCGCAAAACCTTTCAAACTTTTTTTCCTTTTATTTCTTCTTTTCTGGTTCTTCTTTAAATTTACGAAGGGTGACATTAATTCTTTTACTAACGTCTCCATCATCGGATTTTGGCACGCTGTGTTTGTAGACACTTTGGAAGTTTCCACCCATAACAAGCACATCACCATGGCGCAGGTAAATGTTTAGTTTTCCTCTATTGGGAAGAATAATTTTTCCTTTGTATTTATCATTAGGCTCCACGACAAACATACGAGTAGCACCTAAAGATAGTGAAGGAATAGCCGACCCACTCACAATTTCCTTCTCATCATCGGCGTGTGCAGATATACTATCTCTGTTATCTTTGTAGCGGTTCATGACTCCAAAATGTAAATCACCGTAATTATCTTCCATATCTTCCCAGAACTTTCGTAAACTCCTAGGCAGGTCTTTGTTTCCCTTGAATTTTTTATTAGAAAATTTGTATTCACCAAGATTGCTACCCTGGTAGTAAAATGCTTGGTCTCGCGGGGTAGGATTGCCAAACATTACTTTAGGTCTTCCATATGGTTCAAAATGTTTGTCGTCATCAAACTCTCGAAGGTACTCATCTGCTGTTTCTGTGTCAATTTTAAAAAAATCTATCCACGAACCACCATCTGGCATTGTTATTCTCGCAGAACCATCCAGCGCTCTTTTGATTTTAAGACCATTTGGACCTTCCACTTCTCTTGGATCATAATATCCCTTTTCGTCTTTTTCTTCTACCCATTGTATAAAGTTAAAATCGTTGGAAGTTTTTTTTCGTTTCTTCAATGGGGGGCGAGCTTTGTCTTCATCGCTATCTACAGTTAAGTCGATGAAGTCTTTCATAGTTATTTCTGGCGAATAGGGCGCGAATTTTTAAAAGGAAAATTGGACCTTTCAAAAGTGGCAAGACCTTTCAAAAGTTTGAGAGGTCTCAAAGTTTGAGAGGTCTCAAAGTTTGAGAGGTCTCAAAGTTTGAGAGGTCTCAAA
>RGYU01000160.1 GCA_010031885.1 Chlamydiota bacterium
AAGAGAGGCATGAGGCCTTAGATTGTTGTACCAATCGCAGTAAGCAGTCCAAGCGGAAAAAGCCTCGAGAGGATTTTGATAGACGTTACGATAGACCTCTTCTCGCTTGAAATTGGAGAAAAAAGATTCAATAAACGGTTTTTGATTGGGCGCCTGAACGTCACAAAATTCGATTTCGACATTGAAGATTTTAGCGGCTTTGGCGAAATCAAAGGCGGTAAATTGGCAGCCTCGATCGAGGCGAAGAGTTACTCGAAAATCATCTGGGATTTTACCTGAGGGAAATCGTGAAAGAACAGCGATTTTCAATGATTCAATGGCATCTTCTTTTCTGCAACGGAATCCAAAATGGTGTCCGATTAATTCTTTGTCAAAGACATCGATTACGGAAAATAGGTATAAAAAGCCAGACTCGTATGGCACGAGAGTTAAATCAGCTTCCCAACGGATATTACTTCGTAGGGGACAATAATAGATTGCGCTTGGTGGTTTCTTTTTCTTGGATTTCGTAACGTGTTTGGGCTGTAACAAGTCCATGGCTGCCATGTGTCGGTACAATTTTTTATGATTAACGATAAAATCGGACTGAAATTTCAAAAAATAGGTCAGTTTTCGATATCCCAAAGTCAATTCAAATCCACTCAGCCGAGTCAGTCGATTCACTAGATCTGAGTCCAGAGGACGACACGATCGTTTGAGATTTTTAGGCTTTGGCTTGTAATACCAGCTACTTCGAGACAGCTCAAATACGCCAACCGTTTTTGCGAGCGATAGCCCAGGGCAAGATTGGCGCAATTGTTCCGCATATAGTCGTTTTTGGGCTACAGACCCAACTCGTCCGACATTTTTTTTTGAAAGTCGATGATCACTGCTTGCTGACCAATAATTTTAAGAAGCCGCTCACGTTCCGCCTCGCTCGATCGATTCCGGCTCGCGCGTTTATCAGACAAGCCTTGTTTTAACGATTCAAGTCCTTCATCACGCCACTTATATGCCAGAGAATCCCGTATTCCGTGTTCCTTGCATATTTGGCTTACAGACTTTTGGCCCTTGATCATTTCCATGACCACCGATAATTTCTCATCTACCGTATATTTTCGTTGCTTCACTAAACACCTCTTAGCACTGATTTTAACCGAATTTTTTCGGCAACCCCAAAGGCCCTGTGCACAGGGCC
>RGYU01000017.1 GCA_010031885.1 Chlamydiota bacterium
CAAGATGGATCCATCCTATTTTTTGAGGGGAAAACCATGGCAACACGTCTTGATAATGACAAAAAAACGGCTCAAGAGAGCGAAAAAACAAAAAAAGCGCGTGAAAAATTGAAAAATCGTCTCAAAAAGATCGATTCTATGGTAACATCTCAGGCTATTGACGAAAAAAAGGATCAAATCTCTGATTGGATCTCTCGTCACTCGTGGTCTAGGGATTCAGTGACCAAAGATGACCTCGGCTTATTCGATCAAAATCGTAATCCGGCACCCCTAAGTAAAAAAACACAGGGGATGAAGGACCGTTTAGAAAAGGACAAATAGATGAGACCTAATTCTGCTACCGACCCATCCTTTGTGGTGCAACATCTCAAGGAGAGGGGGCTTTTCCAAGATTCCACACCAGGACTAGAGGAACACCTTAAAGAAAAGCGATATGTGTACGCAGGATTTGATGTCACAGCAGACTCCCTACATTTGGGCAACCTCCTCGTCATTTTGACTCTCTATCGATACAAGATGATGGGGCATATGCCAGTCATTCTTTACGGTGGTGCTACAACCAAAATTGGAGATCCATCGGGTAAGCAATCGGATCGGCCTTTGCTATCCGTAGAGCAGATTGAGCACAACCTTCGCAAGATATCGGCCAACCTTGAACAGATCTTAGGGACGGATCTGCTGTTTGTTAACAATGCCGATTGGTTTGATCAAATGACGGTACCTACATTTTTGAGAGATATCGGTCGGTTTTTCAGAGTATCCCAAATGTTAGCCAAAGATTCTGTTCGATCAAGGATGGAAGCTGAGGAGGGGATTAGTTTTTGTGAATTCTCCTACCAGCTGTTGCAAGGTTATGATTTCTACCATCTGGCAGAAACCCATAACGTAACGGTTCAAATAGGGGGGAGTGACCAGTGGGGAAACATGACAGCGGGTACCGATTTTTCCAGACGTCGATTGGGCAAAGAATTACATGTCATGACAATCCCTTTGATGTTACGCTCGGATGGTAAAAAGTTTGGCAAAAGCGAATCGGGTGCGATCTATCTAAGTAAAGAGAGGACATCTCCTTACGCATTTTACCAGTACCTACTAAGTATACCCGATGAGGATGTCGTGATGTGCCTCAAGCGTTTTACCTGGTTATCCATGGAGGAGATTGAGTCTCTTCAAGGACTAGAAAGACAAAAAAAATTGGCCAGTGAGTTAACCAGATTTATCCATAAAGAGCATGGGCTTCAAGAAGCGTTGCGTTTAACTGAAGTTGCGTTCAGTGACAGCCTGGGAACTAAAGAAGATTATGATCAGATCTTCGATGCCTTTCCCCATGCAGCTCTTTCAAAAGCGACTTGTCAATCCAAAACATTGATCGAAATTTGTGTTGAGGCCGGGTTGATCTCTTCAAAATCGGAAGGGGTACGTCTTTGTGCGGCTCAAGGGCTGAGGGTCAACGGTAGCATCATCCAAGATCCTAAAGAATTATTTCAAATGAATGTACTAATTGGTGGAACCTATTTATTTGCACAATTAGGCAAAAAAAAGAAAATGTTGATCAGTTTCAGTTAATTACAATTTTTTAATTTGTCATAAATTACTGATTTTATTAAAGGAGGGTTAAGAAATAAAAGTGCAGGGAGTTGACGAGATGGCGACCAAGACGAAGAAAGAACTCGTTTTAAAAATTGCCACGGAGTGCAATCTTGCCCCAAATGATGTTCGTCGCGTTGTTCAATCACTACTCGATAATTTAATCGAGGGGCTCGCCCATGGTGATCGCTACGAGTTTAGAGATTTCGGGGTTTTTGAGGTTGTTGTTCGCAAGCAAAAAATTGGACGTAATCCTAAAAATGCTGGTGTTGCTATCGTAATTCCAGAAAGAAAAGCGGTGAAATTTACACCTGGCAAGAAAATGAAAGACGATGTAGAGAAGCCTGTTTCTCATGACCATCACGCCTCCAAACATCATTTGAGATCTGCAACTTTATAAAAAACCTCTTAAAGTATCTAAAAAGCCTTTCCCTCAAAAGAAAGGCTTTTTTTATGCTTGATTTTCTCATTGATAACTGTATGATTGATAATAAGTTATAGGTGGGTCCATTGACGTTCTCTAAATTCTTAACCCGTTCTTTTTTGCTGGTTTTCGCTGGCATCGGCGCTATGTGGTTTGTAAAAAACAAGCCTTTTTTACCGCTCAATTTGGAGCATAAAAATGAAGAAGCTGTTTATCAAACAGCACAGGACTCATCCGAATTTGAGTCCAAAAAAGATACAGCATCAGAAGTAGATCGCGTACGTCAACTCTTTTCAAAAGGGCCAGATCGTCTGCCAATTGTAGAGACTGTTACCTATTCGAGTCGAGTTGCATGGTTGAAAGGGCGCCCCGCCTGGCTAGCCGATTACGCCTCCTATTTCAATACATCAAGACACTTCATAGCGCGTAGCCTCAATGGAAAAAATGACTATGTCAGCCAAAAGGTTTCGATAGGTGACCGTTTCAACGTTTTTAAGAAAAATCTTTCGCTTGAATTTCACCTAAAAATCAATCTCTCTACTGCTAAAATGCAGTTTTTTTACAAAAATATTGACTCGGGCGAAGAGGTGTTGCTTAAAACCTACCCAATAGGTCTTGGAAGAATCGATCCTCATTCCCCTTCAGGTTGCTTAACCCCAGTTGGTAAGTTCAAGTTGGGGGCTAAAGTTGCAATATATACCCCTGGTGTCACCGGGTTCTTTCAAAACAGAAAAATTGAGATGATGGAAGTATTCGGAACTCGTTGGTTACCATTTGATGAAGAGATTGAGGGTTGTTCCGACTCAGCTAGGGGCTATGGTATCCATGGTGTTCCGTGCCACCATGATTCGCAAACTGGAGTTGTCTCAGAGGAAAAAGCGCTGATTGGGGACTATTCAAGCGATGGATGCATCCGCATGCTGAAAGACCATATAGAAGAACTTTTTTCGATCGTGATTACAAAACCCACGATCGTGGAAATCATTCGCGGTACTACGGAATAAGTGTTTGTTCACTATTGAACGAATGCCATAAGATCTAGTAAACTGCTTACGTATGAATAAGACCATTTCTATTAGTGATCTGATTGATTCGATTCGCTATTTAAAAGAAAAAGTCGATTTGAGAATCGAAGAAGATCCCAATTTGCAATCCAATCTTGCCTTAGCGGTTCAGGATCTACGAGAATTGATTACCCCAATTGAAAGGGTAGAGATTGCTCGACATCCTAGTAGACCCCACATCGAGATGATCGAAAAATCTTTGTTTACCAATTTTGTCGAGCTCCATGGAGACCGATGCTTTGGTGATGATCCCGCAATCTATGGGGGTATCGGTGAATTTCAGGGTGTATCCTGTATGTTGATTGGTCATCATAAAGGGGTAGATGGTCAGGATCGTGTAAAACGCAATTTTGGCATGCCAAGGCCTGAAGGGTATCGCAAGGCTTTACGCCTGGCAAAATTAGCACAGAGATTTCAGATACCCATCCTATTTGTTATAGACACTCCGGGAGCGCATAGTGATTTGGAATCAGAAATGCGTGGTCAGGGCATGGCTATCGCGCAAAATATCTACGAATTCTCTTCTTTAAAAACCCCTATCATAGCCCTCATTATCGGAGAGGGGTCTTCGGGCGGAGCCTTGGCGATTGCCGTGGCAGATAGGATTTTGATGCTTGAAAATAGTGTTTATAGTGTTATTTCGCCCGAATCTTGCGCCTCAATTTTATGGAGATGTTCGACTAAAAAAGGGTTAGCCGCCGATAATTTACACCTTGATGCTCCATTTCTTTTAAAGAACAGGTTGATACATGATGTGATTGAAGAGCCCTTTGGATGTGCCCATCTTGACCCTAATGAGACTGTGAGAAGGATTGGTATTTCATTGAAGGAACACTTAAGCGATCTCATTTCGCTCCCACTTGAACAACTTATGGAACAAAGGTATACTCTCTTCCGTCAAATGGGAGAGGTCTTAGATTGTTCAATCTAATCAAAACGTGCCTAAAGATAAGTCAAATACGCTCCTTAGTAGGGCTTGTCATATTACTGATGCTTCTGATGAGTATTTCAGAGCAGGCAGAAATTCTATGGATTGCGATGCTTACCTCAGTTGGTCAGGATTTTGGACTTTTGAAAGGGGGGATGATCGGATCAGTTGCAGATTGGATTGGTCAGCATATGTTTTACGGGGCGGATGCATTCAAAACGCTATTGATTATCTCCTTGCCTGTAGCCTGTTTCAAGGCGCTTACACTTTACTGGAGTCGATTTTTAACACAAAAACTCTCCATAAAAGTGAGCCAGGAATTAAGAGATCGTTATTTTTCCCACCTTCAGCTTCTTCCCATGAAATTTTTTCAAGATCATCACATTGGAGCACTTTCTCAAAAAGTCACAGGGGATTCTCAGCAAATTGCGATATCGATCAATTCTTTTTTCCGCAATGTGATCATTACACCCTTCAAACTAGTCTCTTCGGTCTCTTTTTGCCTTTTTCTATCGTGGAAACTCTCTATTGTAATCCTTTTTGGTTTTCCTCTTTTAGTACTCCCTCTGTCGATTCTTACTAAAAAAGTTCGAGCTTCAACGCGCCAATTGATGAAAAATCAGGAAACTTTTTCGAGTACCCTATTGGACTACCTATCTGGTATTCAGACGGTAAAGATGTTTTCGATGGAAGAGTTCTCATTTAAAAAATATCAAGAGCAGAACGCCCAGATGGCCCGTTATGAGCAGCATGCGGCCAAGTATGACCTGATGACTAGGCCTATTTTGCACTCCGTTACGTCGATCTGCCTTGCGTGCATCATCCTTACCGGGCTGTGGGGTTTCCAAATGAGCGTCCCCGATTTGATAGCTTTTTGTGGTATTTTACACCTAACTTACGATCCCATCAAGAAGTTTGCAGAGGAGAATGCGAGTATTCAGAGGGGTGTGACAGCGCTTGAGCGGATGTTGTCTGTCATGAGTATTGAACCGCAAAAAGATGCAGATGAAAGCTGTTTGATGGAATCCTTTAAAGACGAGATTGTTTTTGACCGAGTGAGTTTTAAATATAATGATGATTACGTCCTTAAAGAGGTCTCTTTTACGGTTAAAAAAGGGGAAACAGTCGCTATAGTTGGCGCAACCGGCTCAGGCAAATCGACCCTGTTGAACCTGATTCCAAGGCTTTACGAGCTTGCGGAAGGGGACATTAGGATTGATGGTGTCTCCATTCGAAAAATCCAGCACGGTTCTTTAAGGAAAATGGTCTCTTATGTTTCACAAAAACCTTTTTTATTTTATGACACCATAAAAAAGAACATCAGCTTCGGACAAAATTTATCAGATGGAGCAATATCCTTAGCTGCATCTCAGGCGTATGCAGACGAATTCATCGATAAGCTTGCTTTGAGGTATGAAACGCATCTTTGTGAAAGCGGTAAAAACCTTTCAGGTGGTCAACAGCAAAGGATTGCTTTGGCACGAGCTTTGGCAAAAAAATCTCCGATTCTTCTTTTAGATGAGGCTACATCTCAACTCGATTCGTTTAGTGAGGACCGTGTAAAAAAGGCTGTGGAACAAATGCAAGGTCATTTAACCCAGATTGTTGTTGCCCACAGACTAAAGACTATTGAAAAGGCCGATAAAATCATCGTGATGAAAGAGGGAAGAAAAATAAGTGAGGGGACAAAAGATGCCCTTTACAGGTCTTGTCCGGAGTTCAAAGCGATGTGGGACCTCAATGATTTATCTTTAACCCAAGGCTGATCTTACATATGTATCTTCATATTTCGTCTGAATTTTACACCATGCCCATCTTGCAGCGAGAGCACTATTCCCTTGAGGATAATCATTCATCCAACCAATCAATCGAGTTTGCTCATTCTTATTCTCATAACCAAGATTGCAAACAAGAATATAAACGTATATTGTCTTATGCCCCTTTAATCGATTTAGATGATGAGCAGATTAAATTTAACGAACCTGGCTGCCGAGCTACTATGCTCATGAAAAACCTTGCAAGGTGTTTTTTTTGGGATAACATTTAATCATACACCGACTTTTTTATGTTTTTTCACTTAGGATTTTTTAATCGTAAAACAACCATATCTTAAGCTCTTCGCAAAAGGGAGCTAACATTTAAATTTTCATGAATGGCCTCCTACCTTTATCAAAATTGAGAAAATAAGTATCATTATTCCTGCATATTATCTGAGGTATATTTATGAGATTTTGGGCAGGATTCGCTTATTTATTCATTGCAGCGAATTTATATTGTATTGATTCTTCGGCGTCCGGATGGAAAATTACAAAAAGATCTTCTCCACTAGACTATACAGTGAATTTTACTATCCGCAAAGATGGCGTTACAGCTGGAAGGGTAACTCGCACCGGTCTTCTAACCCCTCGATATTTTTATGATTTGTACGATGAAAATGAGAAATTAATCATTCGTGCGATCACTCGCCCATTTTCTTTAGGTCTGTTGCTACCTTGGGCCATAGCCATGGATCTATACGAGGGGTCATCAAAAATAGGGATGATATGCGGTAAATTTTGGAGTAATTCCAGGGCAAAATTTGCATTCAAAAATGGAGCAGGTCAGGTTTTTGCAAATGCTTATCTTAACAGTGAAAAATGCAGTTTCTTGCTAGTTCCTGCAAATGAAGATTATGATAAATGCGTGGAGTTTTTGGGTAAGCCTTTTGGAGATGCCTCTATTTGGAGTATCAAGCCAGCAAGCACCACACTCCCTGCAGATGAAAAAATGATCAATATTTTTGTGGCGTTTGCTGCAGACTACCAAGAGTTTTTTATCCGAAGACCAGAGAACCATACTCAAATTATTATGCAAAATCCAAACCAGAACTAGCAAAAAAAGCCCTACCAAAAGCTTTGTTTTTTTTGGGGCGATTGGACAGGTTCAGAACTTTTAACTTGGTTGGATTCAAAAGCAAAATAAGCAGTTTTATTAACGCTTATTTTTTAAAAAATTTACATTTGCATCTGCCTTGTAATGAGGTTCCATCTTCTTGCCAATGGTGTCTAAGCGGGTTATAACTCTTGAAAAATTCATAACATAAAAAGGAGAAAAAATGTCATCTATTCCCGTAGCAACCAGTGGAAAAATAGTGTTGAATTTTGCTTGGACAGGTCCAAACACATGGCTTGGTGGTAGCTCTCGCGGTGGGCTGGATGCTCGAGTTGTAGATTTAGTGTTTCAAGGCGCAACAACTAATGTGAGTGTGCATCTTCCAGAAAATATATACCCGATTGCACCTCAAAAATTTTCATTTACATGTAGGAAATTAATGAAACCATTTCTTTTCCAATGGAAAGAAACACACCCTGATTCGTTGTGTGTAACCACAGAGCAAGTTCGTAATCTTGCTCTCAAAGCTGGTATGTTTGAAAAAGGCAGACCAACTGGCCCTATGGTCCTGGATTCTTCAGGAAGAATCACTCAACAAGAAACCCCTCTAAGAAGCGACATTTCTATTGACTTAGAAGTCCCAGAAGAGTTGGAACTCGGTCAAACATACAATCTTGTAGTCTCATCTGATTATCTTTTTTCGCTTTCAGCTCGCCTTGAAAAACAACACCAATAAAATAAAAAGCCCTGCTTGAAGCAGGGCCTTTTTTTGGGACCAGCAGGACTTGAACCTGCGACCAAGCGATTATGAGTCGCCTGCTCTGACCAACTGAGCTATGGTCCCTAGAGATATCGTTTTGTTGAAGCAATAATTTTTTTCTAAGTTTCGTTCTAAAAGAACAATTACTTAAGGCTCACTATGGAACTTAAACACATAAGACTATGCCATAGTTCAATTTTCTAGGGAAGAGGGAATTCCTTTTTTTAAAGCAGTTGACGACACCTTCTTTTAGAAAAATGAACTAACTCGAAAAATAAAAGTACCGAATAAACCTGCCAACTCCTTTTTAACGGTCTCAACCTTCACTTTGTTTGCAACGATAATGTAAATTATTTTATAAACAAAAATATACATTTTTACCATCAACGAAGAATAAGTAAAAAATAACATAAAAATAATTTTGTTTATTTTTGAGTATATTGAAAAATTTCTTGCTTCAGCTTATTTATTTTGGCATAGCGAAATCATGCGTTGGATACTTTATTTGATCCCGTTTTATATTTTTTCGGGGTCGCTTTCAGATAAAGTTTTTGTTAAAGGTTACAAGGATGGTAAAAGTCCTAATTTTTTAACACGTACAGATAACATCCCCCCAGGGCAGTTATCCAAGGCTGAGGATACCTACTTAGAGGGGTACATTCAGGCTTTGATTGACACCCATTACTATGAATTAGGCATTCTCGTTCTTGTTAAAGATCGCAAAGTCTATCTCTATAATATGCCTAATAGCTATATCACACGTGAAGCTCTGATCTCCTTCGTACGGGATTTGCCCGATATCGAATCCGTAGAGGTAAAAGAGGGGGCATTTCCAGAGCCCGGAATCGCCCAGATTGAGTCAAGAGCTGGTCGGGAGAGGGTTTCGGGGATATGGTTCCCTGAGTCAACAGTTCTTTTTCAACCTCTTATAGCAAATCCAAGAACACCTAACTACTCTTTAGCATACCGCTTCGGCTCAGACTTTCTAGCAAAAGATACAGTTGCCGTATCGCTTGGGGATTTTTTTCCGATCTTCCGTTTCAATAACATAGGTGCTTGGGAAGCCGATCTTCAGATTGATTTTGCAGCTTGTGTATGGACAGTGTTTAATATGGATGCACCAAACGGAAGGGGAAATGAGTGGGCCCGATTAGATAATTCCGATTATTTAGCTGCACTCCCCATATCTTTGGCCTTCGGCCGTTGGTCTTTCCGTTTGACGTTTTATCATATCTCCACCCACTTAGGAGATGAGTACATATGTAACCTGCTTTATGCAAATCAACCTGTGATTAGGGTAAACCCAAGTTTTGAGGTTTTGGAATTCATGTCTGCCTATCAGGTGAATGAGGGCTTACGTGTTTACGCAGGTCCCGGCTGGATTGTGCACTACTGTGATTCCTATCCTATGGGGAATTTTTATGTTGAATATGGATTTGAGGGGAGATGGTTTGGAAAAAAAATCAATTACCATCGTCTTTTCGGGTGTCCATTTATTGCAGTTGATGTTCAAAATTGGCAATGTACTGATTGGCGATTTAGTGTAAATGCTCTTGTGGGTTATGAGTGGAGTAAACTTCATGGTGTAGGACGCAAAGTCCGAATTTATGCTCAGTACCATAACGGAAATAGTGAGGGGCAATTTTTCAAGCAGCACCTCCAATACGGGGCAATCGGTATCTCCTGGGGATTTTAACAAATCGCAGCGTTTTGTCTTCTAGGGTACATTTTTTGTAATCCTTTTTTCAATAAAATGGTTGAAATAGTTATTGTATAGATCCCTTTTTCTAACAGACTTAAAGGGCGGAAGGGTCCGCTAAATAGGAATCTGTAAACGAGGGCTAGAATCGTTGTTGATTTCATCATCTTAGAACCTTTGTCTATCTTAGGTATTGCCCAGTCTGCGAAATGATACTCTCCCTTGATCAGAAGATGATATGCATGCTTTTCTATACGTAGTCGACTCATTTCAAAAGGGGAAAGGTCAAAAAACTTTAGGGCCAAAGAATTCTTTTCATAGGCATGTCGGGCAAGTCTTTGATTTTTTAGAATACAGGGGGGTGCCCCCTTTAAAAATAGGGGAAATTCGGTCAATACGTGGATAAATTCTAAATTTTGATAAAGTTCTTTGGGGACAATTTTCCAGAATTGATTTGGAGGTAAGAAATTTGAGGTGGTATTGAGCAGTACGATCAAAAAATCCAGGTCTATGATTTTAGTTTCAATATCCTGAACGCGTATCCTTTTGAGGGGATCTTTTTGGGTAAGTCGACCTAATACCGCTTGTCTGTTGAATTTAAAAACAAGTGGCCAGCTGGTGTAATCATCAAATGCATCAAAAGGGACAACACGCAAAACAAGTAAGCATAACTCTTCAATATGAGCGATTAAATCTATTACCTGATCTCGATTTAGATTCAAAATCCAGTGGGGATGATGGCGTAGATTTTCTAAGTTCTTCTCGATAAGATTTTCAGGGATTTGGTCAAAGCAGATTTTTTTTTGTTCAAGTTGCTCCTCTAAAATTCGGTGAAGATCCACCTTAGATCCTATCTGATCTAGTAGTTGATACTTGAGCGATTCGGGTTTTTTTTCTATTTCAAAAAGTCCCGTGGTTTGTAAAACTAAAATCGCCCCAAATCTTGAAAGCTGACCATTTTCTTCATTGATAAAAAGATCTCGGATGAGATTTTTTGTGGCAAGCCGTACAAATTCATGTCTCATTGGAAGCTGATTCAAGGGACATGGAATATAAATGCTATCTAAGACATCCCTTGCGGCGTCGATGAGATACTGTTTATTAGGTTCTGGTTGCAAAAGAGCCTCTTGACGAATTTTGTCCAATAAATCGTAAATGTCTTCAAATACACTCAGCCTCCAATCGCACCATGACATGAGATCAAAACCAAGGAGCTCTTTTTCTTCCTCACTCAGTTGGCTGTAGAATAGAATTGTTTCTTGGATTAGATAATCAGGAGAATAAAAAATATTTTTATTTTTTTGGTAAATGGGCCAATAAGGTAATGTGCCATGAGTGGAGCCCGACTGAAGCAGTAAATTGGTAAGCGCTTCGGGTTTTAAAAGCTCTTGCTGAGTCAAACCCAGGCCTTCAGTTTTTTGCATCAGTTGGATGAATGCATTTCGATAATGGACATCTATTTGTCCATTACATGCCTCCTCAAGCGTCCTTTGCACGAGGTGATTTTTGACTGCATGAATGACTTTCAAAGCAAAAAAATGGAGCTGATAGACCCCTTTCTCTTGCATGCAAAACGGGAGGATATTGTGATGAATACGGCTCAGAAGGCCTGTTTTGCATTTATCGATATCCTCACAAATAATCAGTGGCAAACTAGCACAGATCTCCCCTTTCAACTCAGCCGAAAGCTTTTGGGTCGATTGAATCGCATAATAGATAAGGTTGCTTATCTCCAAGTACTCGCTTTTTCTTGTGACAGCATTGGAGGAAAATTCCATGTACGCGGTATTTGTTTTGACCCGTTGATAAAATTGATTCCACTTTACACTAGCATCTAGATACCCCTTCCTATCATTAAAATATCTTGTGTCGGTTTTTTGTCTTTTTTTGAGTTCTTCAGTTATAAATTGATGGATTTCGTCAACCGCATCAAGTTTTAACACGGAAGAAAGCCTCACATCCGTTGTGCGTCCTAAAAAAGAGTAGGAAATTACTTTTTGATGGGTGCTTTTGACATTACAAGATTCGATTTGTCCCTGTTGAAAAAGATGAAGGGATAGACTTTTGAGTTTATTTACTAAAATTAGATCTCCATCGATAAGAGAAGAGGGGATTGAAGACGAAAGCAAAGTTTTAGCCGACTCTTTTTTGGGGAATATTTTATCACAAATGGCTGTCATGGGGCCCTTCAAGGTCCAAGTTTGATCGTTTTGAAAAAAACCGCTAATTTTTGGAATCACTTTTTTGTATCCAATAGGGAATCCCCCTTTTTATTGACACCACATCTTAATAAAAACTTTATTTTGACGCCAATCTTTGATTATTCAGGTTGATGTATATACCTTAAGGAAAAAATCGAGAAGATAAAAAAGCCATTCATCTGAGTGAGCAGTTTTGGAAAGAGAAATATTCTACAAATCACATTTTCTAGTCAGCTCACAACCCCTGACAAACCCTTTTTCATAGGGGGGGAAGTTTGGACCAATTGGTAGGCTATCGCTAAAAAAGCGACGATAGACCTCAAGTGCCTCTTTATGATTTTCAACAACATAAAAACAATTTGATATCCACTCAGAACCTTTGATTGTTCCTGTTTGTAGGTTGATTGTAAAACGGGATGTGATTTTCATCTCCCAATAATGGGGAGAACCAAAGAGGATGACTGGGTAGGGAGGTACCGAGTTGACCTTACGCCGAACCTCCTCTAGGCTATATTCAAAATCGGTGCCTATTCCACCCTCTAAAAAGATGGGGAAATCGAGATAGAACTCTGCCTGCCTTTCGACAAGTTTGTCGATTCGGTAGGTCATTTTTGCATCAATGAAGGAATTGATTGCCTGCTCATTGACATACCCTCCGGTTTTTAAACTAAAGTCAACGATATTTGCGCATGACAAGATACCTAAAGATTTGGCTGCCCGATTTCCCACCTCCATAATACCTGGTCCCCCTCCTGTGACGAGAGCAATTTCAGTCGTTGGATTCAACAAAGGATGAGAGCTGGATTGCTTCATCTCCTGTATCCCTTTTAAAAGAAGAGTCAATTCCTCTTCAAAATTGGATCCTTTTAGGTTGGAGCCGTACACACCAAAAAACGTCGCTTTGAGAAACTCCTGGGCACGATCTTTAGGGACAAACATCCCGGTATACCGACCAGGACGCTCTAAAAACTGCAGACATTTTTTTGTGACCTCATCGACCCAATGAATCTCGATTCCTAGTCGATAAAGATCAATCATAAACGTCCTATCTTCATGGGTAAAAAACTGGTCAGAGGAGCGCGATGCATATTGAAAATAAAGCCTTTTGATCTGCTTTTTTGTTTTATCTGATAAAAAAAGTCTTTTTAGGAAATAGGTTGGAAAGTGGCGACAAAAAAGGACGCCTTCCGAGGTGAACTCCTCCCAATCTATTCGGTTTAGAAAAAAGGTTTCTGGTTGATTGAGGATATAATTTTGAATAATTATGGAATCACTTGGACTCATCTCAGCTGTAGGGATAGACTCAATGAAGTAATCTTTGACAATCCAATCTCTAGGAGAAAGTTTTTGCATTTGGGTAGAGCTTACGACAAATGTAGCTGCTTTATGTCCTTTTTGACCCGGAGCATTTTTAAATGCCTCAAAGATATTTTGATCATTAGCTAAAAGGGCTTGAAGACGGTCTCGATCGGAAAAAAAGACATATTCCTTATAAGGTTCAAGAACATAAAACTCTAACGGAATTTTTTCAATCGGTTGATCACTTTTGCCCCAAAATTCATAAATATCACCGGAGTTTTTGGTAGTTGGCTCTAAAACAGAGGCTTCAGTATGTAAAAATCCCTGCGGCAAAAGTTCATTTTTCACCCTCGCAAAAACCGTGCGGATATAAAGTGGCTCGGTTTTTACAAGAAGCATCTCATTTTCACGCACATCTCTTTTCAAAGAGGGATCTCTTTTTTGATGCAGCTGAAGCAGGTGGCGCAAGGAGATTTTTTTCTCTAGCGCAAGCCCTAAAGTAGGTAAAAGGCCCTGAATTTGTTCGTTGTACACTACTTTGCCTTCTAAAAGAGGCAAAAATCCAATAAGCTGCCCCTGGATGATTTGCAGATCAAACCGTTCCTTAAATGAAAGTAGGGGATGGCCATGCCGGTCGCTTCTTTCAAACATACGGACAAGGTAGTCGGGTTTGAGCACTAGGCGATCCGGATCTTTAGCAAAAAGCTTTCCAACGTAAGCCCCTTTGTGAATCTGTTTAAGCATTTCTAACCCCAAGGGGTTTCTCGCAATAAAATTGACTTCTGCGCGGATTCTTTTCATCCCAAAATCGGTTTCTATTTTCAAAAGCGATGCATCAATACCCAGTTGTGCTAAAACGCTCTTGAGATTAAATTGGATCATTTTGGGGTCAATTTTAAATCCTAAAAATTGTGCCGAAATATGTTCAAAGAGGACGATTGCATGATTATCTTCAATTTTTTCGATCAATCCATCGGGTGTAGTAAGGTCATACATCGTCAAAAATCTCCTCATAAAAACGGAATCCGCGTGGGTAAATCCTTCCGTTTACACCAAGTTTCAATTGATTGGAAAAAAAGAGTTTGTAGGTTTCAAGAGCTTGTTCTCCCGTATTCACCTGAATTAGCAAATTAGAGAGGGCTTCTCCAGCACGCAGAGTTTTAGTCTTGGCGTTCAGCATGAAGCGTGAGGTGATTTTTTGCTCCCAGTATTCTTTCTCACCAAAGAGCAATATTGGTGTAATTTCGTAGCTGCCAACCTGGCGCCCTACAATCTCCAAAGATAATTCCAAATCAGTACCGTACCCTCCGATAAAAAAAATGGGCAGCTTCACCAGAAATTCAGCCTGTCTTTCAATCATTTTTTCTATCCTGTAGGTCATTTTTCCATCCAAATAGGGGTTCATCGGTTCAAACGAAAAGTTACAAAGATGGGCGATAGATAGAATGTTTAAATCATAAGCGACTTTATTGGCTATTCCCATGACGCCTGGACCGCCACCTGTAGATACGGCTAGGGGGCGTGTTGGATTGAGTAGAGGATGCGCGATCTGTTTTTTGAATTCTTCTAAACCCGTAAGAATAGTCCGAATATCTTTCTCGATATCTTTGCAGACACAGCTTGATCCATAAATACCGATGCTTAGTGCTTTGTGGTATTCCTCAATACGATGGGGGGGCAAAAAAATGCCTGTATAGTCTAACACCCGCTCACAAAATTGGAGCAATTTGTTGGTTTGCCGATCAAACCAGAAAACCTCGATTCCGTGGGCGTTCAAATCTAATAGAAAAGAGCGATCCGCGTGGGAAAAATATCCTGGGGTTTTTTTGGATGGATTGAGAAAGTAGATCCTTTTGATTTTTTTTAGGACATGTTTTTGAAAAAAAGCACCTCTTAAAAAAAATGAGGGGAGATAAGTTACGAAAAGGGCACCTTCAGATTGAATTTCGTTATGGTTTATCGCATCGAATATAGGGGATTCGGGTTGGTCTTTGATAAACCTGTCTAGTAAATCATGGTGCCTTTCATTTCTAATTACAGGTGGTAATTCGATTTTTGAAGAGGGGACTGATATCCAATTTGAAGAAATAGGCTCTTTCAGTTGATTCATGGATGACAAAAACAGGGCGGAGCGTCGATCTTCGGCTGGGGTTAAAGAGAATATTGAGACGATATTTTCCTCTGTTTCAAGTGCAGATTTTAATCCACGGTGTGAGGAAAAACTGATTTTTTGCCTGTAGCAGGATTCTTTGTAAACATCAAAAATAGCAGAATTTGTTTGATGAAGCAAAGGAGAATAGAGAGCCTGAGGAGATAGGCATACATCAGATACTAAAAATAAGGTTTCATGCTGGATTGGACAGAACTTGTAGATGGACCCCTCTGGATCGGGGAGAAGAAGTTTTTCGATCTGCTGTTCATTGAAGTCGGTCAATGGAGTTGACAAGGCTGGTATGCGGTAGGATTTTTCAGTCGCGTTTAGCTCTATTTGGAATTTGTTTTCCTTGTGCAGAAATTGGGCGTTCTCAAAATTAGCCAGGCCTGTTTTTTTAAGCTCTTCGTAAAAGTTTCGGGAGTGGACTAAAAAACGGTCATCCTTGATAAACAGACGCCCAATCTTCCTCCCAATCCCAAGGGGAAAGATCGACCGGATAAGGACTAGAATCTCCCCTTTAGAAGCGAATTTTTCGACTTGTAAAATCTCAAATTTTGCCCCTAAAAGACGACAGTTGATGTTTGGGTCCAACATAAAGTTGTCTTGCGGGTTGTAAAACCCCAAAAAAGTCGAAGAAAGGTTCTTAAACAAAACTCTGTAAAGGTCTTTTTCGGCGCCAATCACTTCGCCATATGTGCTAAAAAAACCAGGGATGAAATGGACTGTACCCATAGCCCTAACCCTTAGCATATTCCATCTTTTTGCTAACTATTTTCTTACCATTTAAAACGCTAAGTACCTTCTAAAAAGGATATTGAGCAAGTCTTCTTGATTTATCTTACAAAAAATCTTAAGCTGGGTAGATGCGCATTTTGATCGTCAAGCTTTCTTCCATAGGGGACATCATCAAAACTTACCGAGCTTTTTACCAGATACGATTCAGTTACCCCGACGCACACATATCATGGGCTGTTGAGGATCGTTATAAAGATACTGTCACACATCTCAAGGGACTGGATGATGTCATTGCTCTACCTTTCAAAGATGCAAAAAAAGGGAGCTGGAAACCTCTATTAGTTCAGCTTAGAGCTCTTCGAAAAAAACATTTCGATATCCTTTTTGATTTTCATGGCAATTTTAAATCGGCGATAGTGACTGGAATTTCTAGAGCTCAAACTAAAATTGGGTACGACCGTAAAAGCGTTGCTGAATGGCCAAACCTTCTTGTGACCAATTTAAAAATTTCAGCTCCCAAGTATCTCCCGCCGGATGAGAGAACTCTTTTAATTGTGGAGGCTATAACGAATAGTAAAAGAGCAGCCACCCCCCCTTTGAGGCTGATGCTGGATAAAATCGAAAAAACCGCGATTGAGGATTTTGTGCAACAAATAGGGCAAAATTTTTTGATGATATGCCCTTTTTCTGCTTGGGATCAAAAAACGCTCGATATAGCTGATTGGATACGTTGGATCCAGATGATCCGCATGGACTGGGGTTTTCAAATCGTGATCCCATTTTTTTCAGAAAAAGAGCATTTAGGTGCAAAAAAAATTCAAGGGGAATTTTCACATGTTCATCTTTGGCAAATCAAATCACTCAATAAATGGCAGTACCTGATGAGTTATTCCAAAATGGTGATAGCTGTGGATTCTGCCTCTTTACATCTTGCAGGTGTTACAAACATCCCCACGTTTAGCGTTTTTGGCCCTACTCTCGATAATGTTTACAGACCCATAGGGGATATCCATAAAAGCTTTCAAGGCTGCTGTCCTTTCAACAAAACATTCAATCAAAAATGTAAACTTCTGAGGACATGTGCCGCCCCTTGTTTGAAAAAAGCAAATATTATGTCCATTCACGAACAATTTAGCGCCCATCTTACGGTTTGTTTGAATGCGGCCAAGGCTACTCAGCAGCAAATTCTGGCGATGTCTAGCATTTAAAAAATTGAGTGTCCTGATTCTGGGTTCTAGGTAAATAGGATGGGAAAAATTTTTGTTAATTTTTTTGAAACTTAAATTCAAGATCGATAATCTCAAAATAAGGTAGTTCTAAAATTCGTTCATAAAGAGATACTGCATGCGTAAGTCACAAGAATCGATTCAATTTACCGGGGTGGATCAAGATGGTAACCCAATCAGCTTAGAGGACTACAGGGGCCGCTGGTTAGTTTTATACTTCTACCCCAAAGATAACACAATTGGTTGCACAAAGCAGGCTTGTAACTTAAGGGAAAACTTCGATGAGTTACAAAAAAACGGGATAGAAATTGTTGGCGTGAGCCTTGATTCCATTGAAAGTCACAAAAAATTTGAGCAAAAACATCAACTTCCTTTCCGCCTTATAGCTGACACCGATCGAAGGCTGTCGAAAATGCTGGGTGTCTACAAATGGCATTTTGGATTCCATTTTTTTCCTTATAAATGGATCAAAAGGACGACGGTGATTATTGATCCAACAGGTTGTGAGGTAGGAAGGATAGAATCGGTAGATGTAAGTCGTCATGCAGAACAGGTGCTTGATTTTTTAAAACCTTACCTTTCATAGTTTTTACCTGACAACCCAGGTTTGTCCAGAAATAGGGAAAGAGGGTATACTTCACCATTTATTAAATTTTAGAATGCACCAAAAAGCGGATAGTTGGAAAATTTATGATCCATGATAAAGCTTTGGGAGCTGTTGTACACGATGGCCCATTCCACGCAGATGAAATCATAGCTTGTGTTCAGTTGGTCTATGCCGGCTTGCTACAAAAGGAAAAGATTTGTCGAACAAGAGAGATACATAAGCTTCAGGGGCATCAATTCGTTATCGATGTGGGCGGAGAATATGATCCCTCTCAATTACGTTTTGATCATCACCAAAGCTCGTACACCGGACAAATGAGCTCTGCAGGTATGGTTGCCCAATTTTTGTATCGAAAAGGGGTCTACGATGATTCTCTTTACCATTTTTTGAGAAAAGACCTTATGGATCATGTGGACGCTTTTGATAACGGACGGGTCAGCAGGGAAATTTTAAATACCCCGACTTTTTCGCACGTAATTGAAAACTTTGTCCCAATCCAGGAGAATGCTTCAAAAAAAGAGATGGATCATGCTTTTTTTCTCGCATTTGATTTCGCCTACGGGCACTTTGATCGGTTGGTAAAACGTTATCAATTTCGGCAGCGCTGTAAACAGATCATTAAACAGATCATGGACTCTTCTAAAGAAATCTTAATCTTTGATGATATGATGCCCTGGCTAGAGAATTTTTTTGAATTGGGTGGGCAGGATCATCCAGGGTTATACATAGTCATGCCTGTCCCTAATGGATGGAAAGTGCGAGTCATCCCAAAAACTTATGAAGATCGGATGGGTGCAAGAAAAGATCTTCCTAAATCTTGGGGCGGTTTGACAGATCATGAACTGGAGGCGGTTACAAAAATTCCGGGGGCCAAGTTTTGTCATAAAGGCTTGTTTATAGCGGTATTTGCAACAAAAGAGGGGGCGATTGAGGCGGCAAAGAAGAGTTTGGCTTATCATGAACGTGGATTGTGAGGTAAAGGATGATGAAAACCCTATTTTCTAAAATTATTGATAAAGAGCTCGATGCAAGTATTATTTATGAGGATGAGATGGTTATTGTAATAAAAGATATCCATCCAAAAGCCCCTGTCCACTGGCTTGTAATCCCAAAAATACAAATTCCAACATTTCAGGATTTACAAAAAGAACATTTCGGGTATTTGTTAGCTATGACCGAAGTGATTCAAAAATTGGCGAAAGAGCATTCTCTTGAGAAAGGCTATCGTTTAGTAGTGAATAACGGACCCGAGGCGGGTCAATCGGTATTTCATTTACATATCCATTTGTTGGCGCACCGTGCACATAATCACGATTTTTAGCAGTTTATTTTTTGCGATCCCTTTAGTTGCAGGATTGAGCGAAATTCAGTCCTCTATCCTTATTCAAGATAATGATGGGGCATTAAAGCATTCCAAAGCCTATTTTTTGGAGGATCCGGATAAGTTAGACCGCAAATTTATTTATGCACAGACACTTGCCTATTTGCTTCGGACTCAAGAGGCGATAAACCTGGTCAAATCTGAGGATTTAAAGCCCCAAAATGCGTTTGAATTGATTGAATCATTAGCATGGTCCGTATTAAGAAAACATGCGCAAGGGGGCGAAGCCAGTGAGGCGATGTCCATTCTTGGTGCTGCAATGACACGTGATATCCGTGGCCTTAAAATTTTGATGGAAAAAGCCAGATCTCCAAATGCCCGGGTAAGGGGATTCGCCCTCCGCTTATCAGGGTACTACCCCGATCCCCCTCTTAAAAAAATGATTGCCCGTCTTATTGCATTTGAAACAAATTATCACGTAAGGCTTGAAGCTATCCGTTCAGCTGGGCAGCAGAATAATAAAGAAGCGATAGAACCCCTAAAAAAGATTATTGAGCACTCTTTATCTACATCAGAAGAGCGTTTGTCAGCAATTGGCAGCCTCGCATCAATCCTTGAGGGAATCGATCCCATTCAGCTTCAATATCTCATACAAAATGATCGTGCCCAGTACCGAGAGCTTGCTTTAGAGGCGATGATTCGAGAGGGGAAAAGAGACCATTTAGATCTGGTGATTGCTCATCTAAACGACCCTTCGCTGGATGTACGTGCCAAGGCATTTGAGGCTTTAGTTCTTTTAGCTGAAAATAAGGCCTTTTTGGAATCATCTGCGACGCTCATTGAGAAAAGTTGCAAGGATGTCTCTTTGCCTGTTCAAATGATGGGCTTCTGGGCATTATCGCTGGTTGAAAATGAACAAGCCATCGATTTTTTTATGAAGCTTTTAGATCATGAATCGGGCGGTATACGGATGACTGCCGCCTCTTTTATTGCAAAATCTAAACCTTTGCTTTCAGCTCTTGAAAAAAAAGAAAAAGTCCTTTTAGATCCTTTTGTTAAAATCAACTTAGCCTTGGGTTATTTGCGCCATAGGCAACGTTTGGATTTTGTCAAGGAGACCCTAAAAGAATTTTTGCATAATGAAACAGCACTTGTGATGTTTCGGGGAGAGGATGGGATGTTCCCTGCAATTACCCCATCCTCTGTGACCCATCAACCCATGCTTGCGAACTACCCGCTGATTGTGGATCAGCTTACCCGACTTTCTTTAATTGGATCGTACGCTTTAGTGGATCTTGAGGGAGCCAAAAAGGCACTGGAACAGCTTTTGGAAAAAAAATTAGTACCAGTTAGCAAGATGGCTTTGATGTTTTTATTCAAAGAATCCGATACTGATGTTGTAGAGGTTGCAAAAGAGCTGATGAAGAGTAATGATCGAAAAAATCGCCTGCAAACGCTTCTTGTTCTAGCTTTTTTTGGTAAGGAAACCTCTATAACAGATGAGCTAATCGAACTTTATCCAAATGTCTCATTCGAAGAAAAGCTACAGATTGTTGAGTCGCTAGGTTATTTGGGTGGTCCGCAAGCAATCCAGTTTTTATTAAAAAAACTGGAGGAGCATTCCCGCTTGATTCAAATTGCTGCAGCCGCCTCCTTGATTCAATCTTTATACCACTGATTTTATTGTCCTAGATTTTTCAGTAAGAGGCTGGTTTGCTAAATTAAAAAGAGATATTTTGGTCTTGTATGAATTCTTGTTATCTTTTGGTCGATAAAAAAGGATCAAATCCGATCGTTAGACATCTGTTTGAGGATTTGAAGACTCAGTCTCGCCCCTGTTTTATTGTTTGGCATTCTCCAAAAAAAGCGATTGCTTTTGTTTTTAAAATCGAAGAAGAAAGTTATAAATCAATCGCTTCACTGGAAGTGCGACCCTTTCGTACAAGCCAGGAATTATTTGAAGCTTTGGCTAAGTATTTAAGTGGTTATCGCACTTTCGTTGATTTTGACTACATTTCGCATAAAATTTATCTACAATTACAAGAGAAAGGTATCTCTCTTAACTCAGCCAAAAGCTTGCGTCAAACTATTTTTTGCCCCACCAAAGAGCAAATCGAAACTCATAGAGAAGCTAACAGCAGAATTGAAGAGATTATTTTAGAGTTTCAATCATGGTTTTCGCTACACAAAGAGCTAAGCGAAAAACAAATTACAGAATGGTTAAAGTGCAAGATAGATGAAAAAGGGATGGATTCAATCGGCGAGCCGATTGTGGCGTTTAGAGAAAATAGCTCCTTTCCCCATTACCACTTCTCTAAAAAGGGGAGTTTGATTGATAAAGATGGCCCTCTTTTGATTGATCTCTGGGCAAAACTGAAACAAAAAGGCTCTATTTTTGCTGACCGTACGTTTATGTTTATGGTGGATCGCAATCCTGATTCAAAAGAGCTTGAGGTGTTTGAAACTGTCCTAAGGGCTCAAACAAAGGGGTTTGAGTCCATCCATTTTGGGGTTAAAGGGAAGGATGTCGATTTGGCTAGTCGCAAGATTCTGGAAGATGGTGGTTTTAAGGAAAATGTATACCACAGGCTTGGGCACTCCATAGATGTGGAGCTTCACGGATTTTCCATGCACTTAGATGGGATGGAAGATCCTGAGGAGCTGACGTTTGTTTCCAACCTAGTCTTTAGCTTGGAGCCCGCTATTTATATTCCTGGAGAATTTGGTGTTCGTTTAGAGTCAAACATCGTTATTAACGAAAAAGGGGATCCAAATTGGACCTGTCAGCAACAAAAAAAATGGATCATTTTAAAAAGAGCAAAATCACAATAAAATCTATTATTTTTGGGGTTTCAGTTCCTCATACAAGGGCAATGTATAGGTAGAGCCTCTGAAACTATGCTCTTTCAATGGATTCTCCGCAGCACAAGGATGGAACTGAATATGATCAAAAATAACAGTCCTCTCAGCGGTTTTTTCTGTTTTCTTTACCCATAGTAAAATAGCAGCTCGAATATATTTAAAAATAATTGAAGGGCGAGTTATGAAAGGAATTGGATCTAAAATGGAAATATGATTTCTTACGTAAGGGCAAAATTTTTTATCGAAAATAAAAGCGCCACCATAAGAGACAATTTTTAGCCTTTTACGCAGATTTATTTTGTCTTTTCTTCTTATATTTTCGTCACGATATAGTTGATCAAGCGCAGCTCTTACGACCAGCGCACCTTCGCTATGACAGTGGATATGTACAGGCTCACTAGAGCGAATCTTTGTTTTTAAAACCTCACATAAAGATCTTGATGCAACGCTTTTTCCTCCAAGATACAAAACTGCGCTACGAGATAAATCTTTAAAAAAACCCTTTGTGATATTATTAATACTGATGATTGAACCCGTGCTACTACCCATAGCTCGTTTAGCCATTTCAACATTAAGATTGATTTCATCCTGGCTTTGCCGCATCCCATTAACAAGGATTGTTGTGGGCCCTTCACTAATTTTTCTATGCTCGGTAAATTTATCCGCTGGCAATCTAGTATCATTAATTCTGCGCTCGCAATATCGATAGACACAGCCGCTTAAACCGCTCTCGGGTGGATTGAGTCCTGTTAAAGCTTTCATAAAATTCTAAATCCTATTTTAGGAAATTTTTTAAAAGGGTCGTGCGCCAGGTTCTTATACAACTCTTTTTTACACTTATTATTATAAAATAAGATACGAAAAGAAGAAAGGTAAAAAATTTTATTGCACATTTTTATTAAAATATATTTTTTAATACCTTTTATTTGATCGATGGACTAACCTATTTTGCAGTGAATATTCAAAATAATAATTCAATCCCATTCTGGGGCGGAGTGGCCTTAGTTGCTGGAACCTGTATTGGTGGGGGGATGTTAGCTCTTCCTGTTGAAACGGCCCAAGCGGGTCTGATCCCTTCCATTTTCGGCCTTTTCGCTGCTTGGTGTTATATGCTCCTCACAGGTCTGCTACTTGTTGAGGCGACCTTATGGGTCAAAACTCCCCACCCTCATCTAGTAAGTTTATCGCAACGCTTTTTGGGTTCTTCTGGACGCTACTTATCTATCCTTTTAGTCCTATTCATGGGTTTAGGGTCTCTCGTCGCCTATACAACCGCCGGAGCCCCCCTCATTGGCAAGTTTTTAAAATATTTTTTTTACATCTCGCCCGATACGAGCTTTTTATTCATTCTTTTCGCTTTTCTTTTTGGTTCAATTTTTTTATTTAAGGAGAGTCTGGTTTCAAGGTTGAACCACTATTTGGTTATGGGGATGATAGCAAGTTTTTTAGCAATACTGTTGATTGGTGGGGGAGCATTTAAAAATATCTCCTATTTGTCTGACTTTGGCAAAATTCCTTTGACTCTACCGCTTATTTTGACCACTTTCAGCTATCAAATCATGGTTCCAAGCCTTGTTGAGCTGTTGCAAAAAAATCGCAAGCTGATCTATCGAGCTGTTTTTTTTGGCTCCCTAGTTCCTTTGTTTGTTTATGTAGCTTATGAGATTGTTGTTTTTGGTATTGTTCCTTTAGAAGGCAATATGGGTCTTTTGTATGCTTTGGAAAACGGACTTTCCTCTACAGAAGTTCTTTACTTCCACACACAGTCCAGCTTGCTCGCCCCCATAGTTGATACTTTTGCTTTTTTGTCGCTGGTCACATCCTTCATAGGGATCGGTTTTGGTTTAGTGGGTTTTTTAAGAGATCTACTAGGTCTGAAGGAAAATTATCGGACGTTAATGGGGATAACTTTAGCAATTATCCTTCCAACATTATTATTCACTTTTTTAATACCAAATGCTTTTTTAACCGCTTTGGATTTGACTGGCGGCTATGGAGATACCTGGTTAAGCGGCCTTCTTCCTATCTCAATGTGTTGGGTTGGCCGTTACGTTCAAAATATTGAAGAAGGGTCAAAAGCACTCATGCATAAAGCCACATTGTTATGCTTGGGCCTTTTTGCCTTTTATGTCATGTATATGCAATCATTAAAACTGGTCACTGGCTGACAACAAAAAAGTCGACCATAATCAGCGTAATTGAAATTGTTTTACATCACGGGAAATGTTTCTAGCGCTGATACATTTAATGGCTTCTTGCAGTCTAAAATATCAAAAGGGATTGCTACTACCTCTTTTATTTGATTTTTCTTCATGAACTCTACCCCAAAAAATACATCCCCTTGCTGATTCCGTTCGCTAAGTCGCGTTGTGAGGGGGATAAGTCGCACATCTTGGAAAAATTTGATCTTAAGGGGTGAGATGTATGGCCGATCAAATAGGGGTGCCCTTGTGCTAGACTCTCTTATGTCGAGAATACATAAATTTTCCCCCTCTTGTTTGAAATAGTACTCCTGAATTTGCTTTGTAATATAGGGGAGAAATATCTTATTTAAAAAATTCTCAAGCAGATCATATTGAGCGTCATGAGAAAGATTTTGCATTTTCTTACGAAAATGATCTGCTTTTTTCTCAACATACGTTTTTAGAAATTCATCGATCAAAGGGGCTGGATCCGCTTCCAGGGCTGGTTGCGCTTGTCTTATATGCTCTTGAGCTCCTAATAAAGCCTTAAGCATTCTCATATCTTGGTGAAGCCTCTGCCCGTATCTTTGGATATATTTCCTATAAAGAAAATTCATCGCTAGTGCTTGTCCAACCAAAAGCAGTGGTGAGGACACTGGAAATTTTTTCAAAACAAAGGCTGTTAAACCGAAAGAAGTAAGAAAAAAAGCGATGTTTTTGAGTATATAGTTTTTTGTTTTTTGAGACGTTATGTTTTGATGAAAGCTA
>RGYU01000161.1 GCA_010031885.1 Chlamydiota bacterium
GCTGCCCGTTTGAGCTGAATTTCCGCCTTCATTTTTGCGCGAATACTTTCGTTGCTTATGGGTTTGATTTCTTTAAGGATGCGTACGATTTTTCCATCACACATGGATTGGATTAGAAGGTTAAAGGGGGTATTTTTTTCACAGACCGCATAGAATTTCAGTGGTTGATTTAAGAAAATGGGGCCAATAAGTTGACTATGGGGGAGAATTTCTACACCCTCACTTAAGGGTGTTATAGAGAGATTTGCAAGGAAAGGATATTTGATTTTGCGAATCATGGAGCAGAATTTTCTCACAAAAGAGGTTGTAGAGGTGATTATATGGTTTTTCCCGCTACCGATCATTGAGATAAATTGGAGATCTTGGTGATCTTTAGAGGTAAGCGAGAAGGTTAAAAGCTGGAAATTCCCCTGGTTTTTTTCCACAATTTTTTTAGTCTCCTGCAGATACACAAGCTGTTTTTGCGGCTTCACTGAGTCGGCCATGAGGGCAACGGTTGTGAGGGTGTTGTCATCTTCAGAGGGGACAAGGGTTGCACAGGTCTTTAGCAGCAGCCCTGTTTCAGACCCTTGATAAGATTCGACTTTTTCTAAAAATCTTTTTGCAAGTATTTGTTTATCGAGACTTGCGCTAACAGAAGAATCGAAGAGTTTTTCCACCGTTTTTGCGACTACAAGGATGTTGAATCGTGTATCGGTATTTAAGCTTTTTAAGCTCCTTTGGATCGCCTGCTTGTAAATGGCAAAATGTTCAACCGGGGTATTTTTGGAGCCGTCAAGGACAAAAAGAATTTCCTGGTCTAAAATTGAGGGTCTGGCTGTCTCAGAAAGTTCTAGTTCGATCTCCACCCCATAACCCTCTTTTGAAGAGAGGGCGGCGCTTGTGGCCTTTGTGAAAAACTGCTCTGTTACATCTTCAGCCAAGTAGGGGAGATTTCGAAAACAGTCTACAGAGGCAAAGAACTTTCTTGTCTGCTCATTAAGCATTCTTGCTCCGGTGATCATTGCCAAGGATTTAGAAGTTAAAGGGATCTCTTTTAATGAGATCTCACTTTGCAAGAAATGCTTGAGAATTTTCCTCTGCGGTGAATCCAGTACGGCTATTTCAATCTTCTCTATAGAGATTTTTTCTACATAATCGTTAGCTACAGGCTCAAAAGAAACCATTTTTT
>RGYU01000162.1 GCA_010031885.1 Chlamydiota bacterium
TTGTGGAGCTTTGAATAAATAAGAACTGCAAATTCAGAATGTAGTGCCTCATCTCTACTGATAAATTCATTGGATAAAGTTAATCCAGGCATGATTCCACGTTTCTTAATCCAGTAAATAGCGGCGAAACTACTGCTGAAAAAAATGCCTTCCACACAGGCAAATGCAACGAGTCGCGTGGGAAAGGTATCGTTGCTCGCTTCGTATCCAATCCACCGCCTTGCCCAGTCCGATTTTTTCTTGATGGAAGGGCATGTCTCAATTGCATTGAACAACTTGTGTTTTTGTGCCTTGTCTTTAATATAGGTTTCAATGAGTACACTATACATCTCAGAATGGATGTTTTCCATTGCAATCTGAAACCCGTAGAAAGCTCGGGCTTCAGAGAGCTGGACATCGGCCATAAATCGGGTCGCCAAATTCTCCATAACAATTCCATCACTGGCTGCAAAAAATGCTAGAACCATAGAGATAAAGTACTGCTCATCCGCAGTAAGCTTTGCCCAATCACCTAAATCCTTGGACAAGTCAATTTCCTCAACACGCCAAAAACAATCAACTTGCTTCTTGTACATCTTCCAGATGTCCTCGTCTTGAATTGGAAACATTACATAGCGAGAGGTGTCTTCTTTCAAAAGGGGGTCTGTCATTTCCTAAATAATATACAATGGTAGATTTTAAATCCTTTTAAGAGAACCTACGGTTCTCCTATGACCTCTCCCTTTTAAGAGAACCACCATACCTCCTCCTTTTAATCAAATCGTAAAATGCTACTTAAAACCATGCAAAAAATAAGGGAAGGGGATTAGCGAAGCGACCACATAGGGCGTAAGAGAAGCTTCGCTTCTCTGAATAACCGTAGGTTTCCCTTACTTACTTACGTTCTCTTAATGAAATTTATGTGAGACTATATTTTAACAATGATTCGAACCAAAGTTGATACATCCGACATTGATGCAAAGACATTTCACAAAATGCTTTTTATTTTCAATTGTGTAGAGAAAGGGTGGAATGTGAAGAAACGTGACGGCAAATATATTTTTCAAAAATCCCACGACGGAAAAAAAGAAGTTTTTATGGAAGACTATTTAGAGAAATTCATTGCAGAGAATTCATCACTTTAAAAGAAACCTACGGTTTCTCTTTGACTCTTCCCTTTGACTCTTCCCT
>RGYU01000163.1 GCA_010031885.1 Chlamydiota bacterium
AAAAAAAATATTATGAACAAAGCTGAATTGATTTCAAAACTTGCTGATGATGCAGGTATTACAAAAACACAAGCAAACGCTGCTTTGGATTCTTTTGTTGAAGCTGTAACAAAAACCCTGAAAGGTGGTGGTAAAGTTACATTGGTAGGTTTTGGTACATTCTCTGTATCAAAAAGAGCTGCCCGTAACGGACGCAATCCTCAAACAGGTGCTGTTATCAAGATCAAAGCAAAAAAAGTTGCCAAGTTTAAAGCTGGTAAAGAATTATCTGCTAAAATGTAATCTTGTGTCGAACACATTAAAAAGCAAGGTGCATGAGTGCCTTGCTTTTTTTGTAAATCCTTTACACATTCACTCACAAAAAAAATAAAATTAATTATTATGGGACGCGGAGATATAAAAACTAAAAAAGGAAAAATATTCAGTGGATCTTTTGGAAAAACCAGGCCTGCTAAACCAGCCAAAAAAGTAGTGGTGGCAAAAAAAGAAGCAGCACCAGCAACAGCACCTGCACCTGTAGCCAAAAAAGCGGCTGCTAAAAAGAGCAAATAATTACAAAACAGGCCAACCGTCGGTCCCCTTGGGCATTTGATCGTTGGCCTGTTTTCATTTTTATGTTAGGGTGCCAGCCGATTCAGGCTCCATCCTCCTCCATCTTGTATTTTATATTGAAACCGGTCGTGCAAGCGACTGGGTCGGCCCTGCCAGAATTCAATGGCATGAGGCATCACGATATATCCTCCCCAATGTGGCGGGCGGGTTACCGGCTTCCCTTCAAATTCTTGTTTTAATTTTATCACATTCTCTTCAATGATATGCCTTCCGGCGATCACCGTGCTTTGTGGCGAAGCCCAGGCACCTACCCTGCTTTCCACCGGGCGCGAATAAAAATAAGCATCACTGTCTTCGGCACTGATCTTTTCAACACTACCGGTGATCCGTACCTGCCGTTCAAGTTCTTTCCAGAAAAATACCAGACAGGCATTGGGGTTCTCTTTCAACTGTACTCCCTTATCACTTTCGTAATTGGTAAAAAAAACAAAGCCCTTTTCGGTGTACTCTTTCAACAACACGATGCGGGCATCAGGCACACCTTGCAAGGATGCAGTAGCCAGTGTCATGGCATTCACTTCACTGATATCACTTTTGAGGGCATCGGCCCACCATCG
>RGYU01000164.1 GCA_010031885.1 Chlamydiota bacterium
TGACAAAAAACGTGCTCTGCGTTCTAACGGCGGGTTAAAACAGCCGTCCACTGGGGCTAAAGCCCGCATGCGCGCAGTCGTCTATACATATTCGAACACTCTGGCTACGGCAAGTTTTTTATCGTTCAGCGATGAACGTTTAGAACTGATCAACGAAGGGCTAGTTGACCCAAAAGGCGAGTTTGATTTGATGCTGCGTCGTGTCCGCAACTCACTTCCCACCGCCCAGAAACATTTTCCTTATATTTTTGTTCCCGAGTACAGCGATAAACGTCGACTGCATTTTCATTTGATGCTGCCCGAAGACTTCAACTTCGAAAAAGTAGAGGAGCAGTGGAAGAGAAACGGCCTAGCCCAATGCAAAAAGATAAGTTCCGAAATTGGTCTAGTCAAAATGGGGTTCTATATAGCCAAGAGTTTCGACAAATCCATTTTGGAACGCCCCTATGCCCGCAGATTCTTTGCGGCACCCGGCTACAAACCCAAAAAAATAGATTATGGGCTATTGACTGCAGCACAAACCGAAAAACTCGCCCAACAAAAAGCCAGCCAAGTCGGACAAGTAATCAAAGAATTTACTTCTGACAAACCATGGCTCAGAGGAGGCTTCACCTGGTTCGGCGAGTCAGATTTCCAAGACGGGGGTATGCCCCCGTGGGCGACTTAAAAACATCGAGCACTCTTTAGAAGCAACTAGATATGGCCACAAAATTTCCTTTTAAATTTTTTTCACTAGATACATATATAAAGGTGTATAAAAATTGTCGACAAAACCTGAAATTTTATTACTTTTGTTTATTTTTTGAATTTGTTGTTACAAATCCTTATATAGATGAATCGGCCGCCGCAAACCTATATAAAAACAATGTCTTAACAAATTCGCATAATAAGAACATAACTAGAGATCTGAATAGAGGGCCCCCAACGAGATTGCTAAATAGATAGATCTCTAACAATTGTTAGATCTCATCAGGGTTGAGTTCTACCCTTATAACAAGATCTGTAATGAGAGTCTTAGAAAAAGTAACAGTCTGTTTTGGAGCTCCTCCTTTTAGGGTGCTAGGTTAAAAATTGAAATACATCAACAGAAGTGGTCGCCGCACAACAAATGCTTAAAACCCTTATGGAGATTGAAGTTCAGCAAGGAATGCTTAATTTAAGAAATTTGG
>RGYU01000165.1 GCA_010031885.1 Chlamydiota bacterium
ACAATGGGCATGTCGAGTGCCCATGTGCAAATAGTGGCCGGCCTAGCGATGGTCGAAGGTGGATTTCTCTCTCTTGTGTTTAGGTATAAATTAATTTCCCTTACGACGTTTGTCATGGATGATTGTTAGTGATATGTCCTTCTACAACCCCTTCCACCTCACTTAGGTTCTTTTTTTCCAAAAACCTAAGCCTAGCTGCTTCAGCTTCTGCTTTCCACCGCTGAATAATCGCCCAGCTTTCTTCAGAGTAAAACTTGCTGTCTTCTTCTTTGACGTCAGTCGCACTACTAAAATCTGACTTAAAGTCGTGCTTGATCTTGAAACTCGGAGTACCTAAGGGAATGGACATTAATTATTTCTGGCTGCTTACTCCACCAAGATTTTTTTTTTTGATTGGATAACAATTTTTTTGGAAAAAAATGGAATTTCTTTTTTACTTTAAAATTAAGGGACTACATTTACAGGCAGAATTAATTAGTGTAAAGTTAAAAAGAAAAATGGGACGCAATCCAGTTGTACCGGAGGTGGTGGAGAAGGAGGTGACTGCCAACCCTATCGAGGTGGACATCACTCCGAAGCAAGCCGAGGAGATGAAGCTCATTGAGTCCAGAGCCGACCGTGTGAAGAAAGCCCGCTCCGAGAAGCAAATTGAGGCGACCAAGAAACTTATTGAGAAGAACAAGGCTTGGCGCGAAAAGCTAAAGAAGGAGAAGGCGGAGGGTAAGCCCGACAACCTCGTGCAGGGTCTTCTAGCCGACAAGGCCGATGAGCCCGAGAAGAAGACCAGGATCAGGTTTCGCATTAAGAAGCCTGCTGTCCACCCTCGTCCTAACCACCACCTGAAAAGGAAGGTTGTTTCCAAGCCTTCAGAGGAATCTGATGTGGGGGGTACCACTGAGGCATCGGAGGTTGATACCGATGCAGTGGTGGAGGAGCTGAAAAAGCGGGCTAACTACGCCCGTTTGCCTCCCGCAAAGAGGTTTGTCTCTATGTGAGAAGTCAGAATAAAATATGCCTGGTAAAAAGAGAAAATCGGGAAAACAGGGAAAGCATACATTCACCAAGCGAGGGAAAACAAGAACGCAAAGTGCAGGATTAATTCCTGCTGTCAACCCGTTTGCGATAGATGGAGGTTATTTCGACCCGGACGCTGGAAAACCTGTCCAACC
>RGYU01000166.1 GCA_010031885.1 Chlamydiota bacterium
CTCTTCGGAGTCCGAGCTGTCTATTGTAATCTCTAAGCGGTTTGCGGGCAATAGCGAAAGTGCTATATCGGGCCATTCAATTATTTTTATGACACAAGGGTCGGATAGGAGCTCAATAAGGCCAAGCTCTTCAAGATAATCCTGCGAGGGGACTCTGTAAAGATCAAAGTGGGCCAATTTTTTGTCATAAACATGGACGTAAGAGTAGGTGGGGCTGGTAATCTCCTCCAAGGGTGTGCCGGTCAAATAGTGGATGAGATATTTAGAAAATGTGGTCTTTCCGGCTCCAAGCCCACCTCGTAAAAGCAGGCAGGGAGTCTGGGGAATTTCTTTTGCTACAAGAGCTGCAATCTGTGCAGTCTGGTCTAAAGATTTAGACTTCAGCTGCATCCTCTTGCTCCCCTTCTTCAAGCCACGAAGCAACGAATTTGGAGAAATCGGAGTATTGGCTCATCGCCTCGACGAAACTGGAAATTTGCGTTTCTTTGAGGTTCTCCTCAATAAACTTTAAAAAATCCTCTTGAATTTCGTAGCGGTTTTGTGAGGGGACTTCGGCTAAGGGGATAGACTTGAGCTGATGAAGGACAAAATCTTCTACTACGCTTGCTTTGTTTGCAAATAGCTTTCCTGTAACAGCGGAAGAAAAAACAGTTTTTTTCAGGGCAACTTTTTGGGGCTTAATGTAGTTTTTGATTACTTCAGGATCTTCCGAGACGAAGAATCTCTTCACACGCTGACCGTCAACACGTTCCGTGTTTTCTTTGCATTTGGAGACCCAGTCATAGATAGCGTCTTGTGGGTTGGCATGGGTGTTGTCCCCAAAAACCTTCCCGGAAAACGGGCATATATAAATTTTTTTGGTGAGGCTGTTCACCTCGGGTTCACCGATCTGGATTTTGATCTCCGTTTCCCGCCAGAGTTTCCCCTGTTTTTCGAGAAATTGGATCAGCTCCTCCTTGCTCTTATAAATCCTCTTTTCCTTGATAAAGATGACCGGATTGAGGTGGTGCTTTTTTTCAAGGTAAAAAAGATAGGAGGTGATCAGGTCCGGTTTGCGGTTTTTTTTAAAAAAGCTCTTGAGCTCTTCGATAAGTGTTGATGAAATGACCGCGGTTGTCATCTAAACCTCTTGGGTATTCTAAAT
>RGYU01000167.1 GCA_010031885.1 Chlamydiota bacterium
CCAAAGAATTCACAGCGACCTATGACAAGTATAAGCAACTCAATACGCTAGCCGATTTCCAAAAGGAGGATTTTAGCGAGGCGCTGCTTGCTCAGGCAAATGTAACAAATTATTTAAAATCCTCCTTAACTGAAGATGTTCATGTTTTCGCACGGCTTTTAAGAAAGAAAATAAACAAAGAGATTCCCCTAAACTCCCCTTTGGAGCAGCTGACCCTAGAAGATCTAAAAAATTTCAGTGGGCCTCAAGGGCTGTATCCCATCAAAATCGAGGACAACCAAGCAAAAATTTTAGAAAATGCACCACTGCTTCTCTGTGTTCAACAGAATAAAAAATTTTATTTTACATTTGGACAATTAGAGTCACTAATTAAGGAGGCCCATACTAAAAACCTGAATCTCGATGAGTTTACAAATTATCTTTTAACTGTAGTAGACAAACAGATTAAAGTTTAAGGACTAAAGGTTTTTCTATCATTTCTTTCAGCAGTAAAGAAATTTGTATTATTTGTTAATATATCTGGGTGAGTTAAAATGTTTCTCTAAACCAAATGAGGTAAAGAATGTTCTCACCCGCTTCTTCACCAGTCGACTCAAACGACTCCTCCCCTTATAGACCTTACTCCCCCGATAAATCCCTCGCCAAAATCGCGCAGGTTCGTGATCTTGGGGCTGAATTGACAAATTTAAAAGTCAAACAGGTCGCTTTGATGTCTCTTTGGGGTGTCTGCAAAACCTTTTCCTACCTTTCGTTTACCGCTCCTCTTGCCGGCCATTTTCGACGAACCGCCCCTATTTTATGCAGATATATCTCCACAACGATCGCTTTGGTGACAGGCATCTATCTTTTTGAAAAATTTGTTACCACTCTTTTTCCCAAGTATAATGACTGGGTGGAGTGTCAGATCACCAAAAACAGAAAAAAAATGCACATTCTGTCTAAGGTTTACAATCGCATAGAACCCGATATGAGTATCCCTGAGTATAAATCGATTCTTGACTTACTAAACCCCTGGTATACACGACCCTTACGAGTCTATCCAAGCCAAGCATTCGATATTCAAAAAGAGGAGGATCTTGAGGCGGCCCGCGAATCTTATCTAGGCCTGAAGCCCCTCTTTGTCAAGCCCCAGGATGTTTCG
>RGYU01000168.1 GCA_010031885.1 Chlamydiota bacterium
ATTTAATCAAAAAATCGGTGTCAATTGGACGGTTCGAAGGAAGAACTCTCTGGACATCTTGGATACAGTTGTTATCCCAACAAGCGTGCACCACTCTTAATTTTGGAAGATCCAGCCATAGTGGAAGAGTCCTAAACCAATCGAGATAGAAATTTAAATCTTTACCAAGTTGGTCAATTGTAGCTTTATGTGAACTAAAATTATAATTGTTATGAGGCCTTAAAAAATCGCTAGGATTAGCTGGATCCTTGGTATGGTAGGCCATGGCATTGAGTTCATGGTTCCCCATTACAGCCAAGGCTGTTCCTTTATCAACCATATTTTTGGCAATTGATAAAACTTCCCTTATTTTCGGACCGCGATCAATGAAATCGCCCAAAAAAATTGCCTGGCGTGAAGAATGATGATAAACATCGCCAGACTTTTTGTACCCAAGTTCTTGAAGCAAACAGACAAGGTGGTCAGCATGGCCATGGATATCGCCAATAAGATCGTACATTTGTGATCCTCAAAAGCACGGACAAACTAATGACCTCTTATTACCATGGCCTTGAAAAAGGTCCAAATCAATTACAGGATTTTTACTTTTTAAGAAAATCATATAATTATCAATGGCGAGCAAGAACTCGTTACTCTTCATTGTTTTGGTCATCTGATTGATCTTCCAAAAGATTTGGAAAAGGATCGCATCTGGGGATTTCCGATTGGAAATGAACCTTCATTTTTTCGCTGAAAGCAGCAATCGCAGCTTGAATACACCCTAGGCATCGAGGGAAAACTTTTTTGAACCCCTCCATGGGATCAATAAACATTTCAACCGTGGCGTGTATGTTATCTTTCCGCTGGTAAATTTTCGCTACTTTGATCTCCGCATTAACTTCGGTCATCACAACCAAGGCATGCCGTTCTTCTTCCGGTGTGTCGATCTGCCAGAAATTTGGAAGGATTAGACGGAAGTACGAGTCATCCGATTCACTTGCTTCAATGTAATAGGTTTTTCCTTCACACTTAAAAACAATGTCATCATCCTCATCAATCTTAGGACGAAAACCTTCGTCTCGGAGAAATCTCATAAAAAGCTTTTTCTTGGTCATGGTCCACCTCACTTAGGGTAAAAAGCCAATAAATTTTGATCGCTATA
>RGYU01000169.1 GCA_010031885.1 Chlamydiota bacterium
AAACAATCACTAGGTCGTTTTATTCTGGCAACCAATCAGTTTGATGAGGTATTGCTTGATAATCATTCTGTACTCAAACAGTACAAAGAGCAGTCCTGCGTTGAATCAGGATTTAAGTTCATTAAAAACAACGCATTCGAATTAGATTCATTTTATCTTAAAACACCGGCAAGAATCGGTGCTCTCATGATGATCATGACCCTCTGTCTCATGGTTTACAACTTTGCCCAGTACAATAGACCTCTTCGGAAACCCTTACTCAGCTAATTCCATGTTATAAATTGCTGAAATTAGATTAAATCTTAAGCCAAAACGTTTTCGCCTGTTTCTATAACGATCTGATATGATTTTAAACCTTTTAATCATACCAATGACATTTTCATTTAATACCCGCTCGCTCGATAATTCACGGTTTTTAAGCTTATCTTCTTTTGTTAGTGGGTTTTTCTTTGTTTTTTTCTTAGGCAATTCCGAGTTAGCATGAATTTTACCTATACCTTGGTAACCTGTATCGGTAAGCGTTTTTATTTTAGGATGTATTCGCACTCCAGATTCTTTGAACAACCTAAAATCATGACGCTTACCGTTAGTGAGGGTTGTACAGATCACCATCTTGCTTTTTTTGTCGACTATCAATTGGGTTTTTAACGTATGGCGTTTCTTTTTCCCTGAGTAGAACCGCCTTTGTCTTTTTTTGGGCGCTCAATAGGCGTTTCTGTTGCATCAATAAGAACTAGCTCATACTCCATATCACTTTTTAGTAGAGCTTTTCGTCCAGGTAACGCAAAATCAGGATGTTTTATTAGCGTATTTTCTATCCATTTAATCGTCTCATAGCAAGTACTCTCACTCACCCCATAGCTTTGGCTAACATGAAAATAAGTGCGATATTCTCTTATGTATTCAAGCGCCATTAATAGTCGATCTTCTAGGGCCAGCTTTGGCTTGCGACCTCCTTTCGCGTGCTTCTTTGTATCTGCTTCACTTAATATCGCCAGCATTTTTTCAAATGTAGTGCGTTTAACACCCGTTAGGCGACGAAATTTTTCGTCTTCAAGTCCTTTTATACTTTCATATTTCATGACAGCTCCTTGTTTCAGAGCTTTTTACCAGGATCCCTACCTAAATGCTAGTTTCCGA
>RGYU01000170.1 GCA_010031885.1 Chlamydiota bacterium
TGCAAATCCAGAGAAGAATGGAAGTTTCAGGTTATTGACAAAAAAGATATCTACTAAACCTGCTGCTTTCATGGAGTACTGGATAACGCCAACCTGTACTAGTCCAGTTATTGCACATCCAATTAGGAATGCATAGATCGCACCCTTGGTGGTAACAGCATATCTGCGATAGTAATAGATCATTACGATTGCAGGGATGGTTAACAAGTTTAGAAGGTGAACGCCAATTGAAAGTCCCATCATGAAAAAGAAGAATACAATCCAGCGGTCAGCCCTTAGCCTGTCTGTAGGATTATTGCCGGCATTTTCATCTGCTTGTTCCCATTTCAACATCGCCCAAAAAACAAGCGCTGTAAAAAAAGATGAAAGGGCATATACTTCACCTTCCACTGCACTAAACCAAAAAGAATCAGAAAAGGTATAGGCTAACGCACCCACAACTCCAGCACCCATGATGGTTGTGATTTGTGGTTGTGTTAACTGATCTTCTTTAACAGCATAGAGTTTTCTTCCAAAATGAGTGATGCTCCAAAACAAAAACAGAATGGTAGCAGCGCTTGCCAGTGCACTCATGAAATTGACTGCGCTTCCGGCAGTCAGCGGGCCGTCTCCAAAAAGGATGATAAAGAATCGACCTAGCAAAACAAACAAGGGAGCACCTGGAGGGTGAGGGAGTTGGAGACCCTTGGCGCTTGCGATAAACTCGCCAGTGTCCCATAAACTACCACGGGCTTCTCTGGTCAATACATAGGTTGCCAGTGCAATCAAAAAAATCACCCAGCCGGTCCAATTGTTTTGTTTTCTAAAATTCATCTTCGCATAATTTGAGGTCTGACAAAAATAGGATTTAGCGGGGCAAAATGTCCTCTAATCCATGATTTAACGTAGCTTTTTACTGAAAGTAAACACGTACAGTTTGGTAGGCCAGTTGGCCCTGGCGAATTTTCTCAGAATATCCTTTGAGTCCAAATAATCCGGCAGCATTTCCCTTGTTTATGGCTATCTCTAAATAGCCGGCACTATTAAAAAGTGCAAGTTTTTCTCCCTCTGCAACATCTGCATAACTCTCGCTCAATTGATCAATTGTTTCATCTCCTCTAAAAACAATTTTGAATCCTCTTCCTTTTCTGTTTTCTTCAA
>RGYU01000018.1 GCA_010031885.1 Chlamydiota bacterium
ATAAATTTTGAAAATTCTATGATTTTTGCAACAAAGGACCTTGGTTGGGGGAAAAAAAGAATAGAAGTTCCAGGTAATTATTGAGATTTTGATTTCTTTTGGTCAAAGAACAAGATTTTGGATAAAAAAATACAGGTGAATATGCTGAAGTCGTCCAGGATTTAAAAAAATATTCCACCCTCTCTAGGAGCGACGATTGCAGGAATCATGTCTGTAATTTTTCAATTTTAGGGTAAAAGAAAAATCCTTTCAGAGTGCTTTTAGAAGGATTATTGCAATGGTAGCTATCAATGAATTCTGAGGATTTGGTGATTTTTTTTGTTTTAAAGGGGCCATGCTGTAGAGCATGCCAATAAACCGCTGGATTCTTCAGGTGAGAGAAAATGGCGATAATAACCAAGACTATTTTGCAACATGGTCTATTTTGATTGCGTTCGGACCGGCCAATTGTCCCCTCTTGTGTAGAAGCGGTACCTGTTTTCGATCTACTTTGATATAATTTTTTTCTTGATCAATCATGATCGATCATATATCTAAGAAACTATGAAGAAAATTTTTGTTCGCAATAATGGATTTGGCGATAATATTTGGACAGAGCCGATTGTACGCCATTTTCTTTCAGAAGGGGAAGAAGTGCTTATCTTTACCCCTTTTGATTGCATTTTTGAGCAGTATCCCTCCTCACGACTCTATCTGAATTGTCATGAAAAAATATTTCCGTTGAATGAGCATCCTATTGATTTGAGGTTTCAAGAAAAACCCAAAATGCACTAATTAAAAGCCTTTAAGGAACAGGCTGGGATTATCGATTTAAAGCTTACCTATCCTCGTCTATATCTTTCTGAAAAAGAGAAAAAGAGAAAGATCCAAAAGCGTTATGCTATTTTACATCTTGATCCCTATTTTACGAAAAATATATTCCGTAATAGCTATAGAATTGAATGGTCACAAGTCGTAGCCTTTATCCGTTCTTTAGGGCTCGAACCGATCCAGATTTCTAAAATTGGTAAGAATCTCATCGCGCCGTGGGTAAAAACGGAAGATTTTCGGCAGGTCATGTCTCTGGTCTACAATGCCGATCTCTTTATTGGGCATGATTCTGGTCCAAGTCACATCGCCGCTGCCCTGGAGATTCCCTCGGTAATTTTTTTTGGCTCTGTAAATCCCTTTTTTCGCCATCTAGACAACAACAAAAAGGTCTTTTTGCAAAGTCCTTGCCCCTTTGCCCATTGCTATCATGAAATTCCCAACAGCTTTGGTCAGCCATGCCGTCTCGTTGGCCACCGTGAGGCGCCTCCCTGTTGTATTCACACAACCGACCAAGTCATCGAAGCAATCACCAAAGTTTATGGTGAAGTGAGTGTATAATTACCTTAGGATTTTTTTTGGTCTGAATTTCATCTTTCAATCAGATCACAAAATGGCTTGATAGCTTATTGCCAGAAATTAACTAGATGACTGTTTGCTCATCACCTCGTAAGAGCAGAATATGCTAAGGATAGGCCCCCAAAAGATCCTCACCTAGAGGGTTTTCTAGCAGCTCAACAGTCCCTACATAGTTAAGGGAAAAATTTTTCGGTGATATTTAGGGTTGTTTTTGGATAATTATTAAAATGATCTCTTTAAAAAGATCAAAATCCAGGTCTGGACTATGGGGTAATTTTTCGTAGATATAGGGGAGTGCTTTTTCTGGAATCTCTTTATCCGAGATAAAATCAAGACTCTTGAAAAATTCTATAGACAACTGGCCGATCAAAATTTAAATACACTTAAAAACCTGGAGCCCTTGAATTTAAGCTTCATAAGTCATGGCTATGGAAAGGAATCTTAAAATCTTTAAACCCCTAAATGTCAATGCTTTACTTTTGCTATTGATTTGGAATGGGTTACAACCAGCACTAAAAAATATATATAAAATTATTTATTTTTTTGCTATAATTATGGAAAGAGTAATTTCAAAATTACCAAAAAGGGGGAATCAATTATGACACCAGTAAATGATGTATCTAATACCTACAGTAAGCCTTTAACGCCTGGGGGCTTAGGCGCCGGCACTAAGGTAAATAGCGTTATTAAGAAATCCCATAGCAGTGCCTTTAAACCTTATTGCGTGCGTTGTCATACAATCACTGGGAGTGCATTAAAAGCCCTTACACAACTTGGCCTAGAGAATCGAGAAGGGAATGCAACAAATGGCCTCAATGGTGATATTACGCATCAAAAAATTGAAAGAGCAGCTCAGAGGGCTCCTTTCTGGAAAAACCAGGGGGCGTTGTTAATTAGGAATGGCGACCCTAGAGGACATGTTCTATTAGAATACGTGAAAAGGTTATCCAATTTTTACAGGCTTTATAGGAGCTCGACCGAATCCTGATTTTGTAGCAAAAAAAAAGGGCTTTACTTGCGTAAGTAAAGCCTTTTAAAAGATGGAGGTGGAGAGACGCATTCAGAACTTTTGATTGGTTTAAAATGCAGGAAAAGTTTCAGCCTCTTATCTATTTGGTCTCCTAGTTAAAGCCTTTCACAACACTGCAATCCCAATCTATCAAGTAATTTCTTACTCTAGTATGGAATCAAAGGACAATGGTATCATTCTTGCTGAAAAACCATTTTTTCAGTGCCTTAAGCACTTTTTTAAAGATAATTTTTTAACTAAGCAGCTATTCCTGAAAAATGGGGATGGTTCAGGGAGATTTGATTTATGAGTATACCATTAAAAGCGGAAGCGGTTACTGTTGCCCATGCTAATTCAGATAAGAATCAGATTTTCATGGCAGCAGAAGCGATATGGGGAATAAAATCTGACAAACTTCCTCTAGCAAAGTTCGATGAATTAAAGACTGTTTTGATGGGTCATCTTACAAGACAATATGGACCCTATAAAGTTGAGGGTAAGCCTCTTGGTTCGGGAAATGTTTTTATGATTTACATGGATCCAGAAGTTCTAGAGACCTCCTACAAAAAAAGCCCATGCTCACTGGATACATGCATGGTCACAAACGCAGCTTTTAAATGTGCTAGATGCCAGGAAGCCATGTATTGTTCAAAAGAACATCAGAGACAGGATTGGCCAAGACATAAAGTTGAATGTATTTCAAAGAAATAGTCACTACCCAGAAAATAGGAATGCGCCTCTTATAGTGATAGGGTCAGGCCTTACACTTCCAATTTGGCAAGTATTTGTTCCTTTTTGAATAATGAGGGTCCTGCCTGCAATTTGTTATGGGTAATAAAAAAGCCTTTCAGAGTAATTCTGAAAGGCTTTGTGGTTTGGAGGCGGAGAGAATCGAACTCTCGTGCTCAATAGCTTCACCCCAAATGACTACATGCTTAGCTCAAGTTGTAATTTTACGCTTTATTTTTGCCGGCGGAACCTGAGCAACCTAAAACAAAAAAAAGCGACCCTGTGCATCTTGAACACCACCCACAGGATGAAACTGTGGTGTCCGTACCAAGATTATAACGATCTCATCTTAAATCCTTGGTCCAACCTAAGGAGATCGGCTACTTACTACTGTTAGGTATTAAGCGGCGAGAAGCATTTCTGCTTCATCGTTTTCTTTTGCAGTTATCTGCGTGCCGGAATGATTAAAGAGGCCAACCGACGTCCTCTGCATGCCACCTGAACCTCGACTACCAAGTCGAAACCAGTACGCCCCCATCGGCTATTATATCACAAAAATCCTTAATTGTCGAATGTTGGAGCTTGTTAGAGCTTAACTCCTTAAGGGACAATACCCACAGACGTCTATGAAAGGGTGAATTTAAAGAGGGGTATCCTTTAAGTAATTGAGTGTGCTTTGTGGCGAAAAGAGCCAATTTTTTAATCCAAAAAGGGGTGATCAAAAAGATCTGTAAGCAAGAGGGGAGATTTAAACCTTGAAACCTAGTAGGGATCGCTTTTTGATTAAAATGGATTTAAATCAAGAGCCCTTTTAACATGACAACGATATGAAGCTTACAAACTATTTATAAGATGGTTTTTTCTTGTTAACAACAGCTTCACATTTCAAACACTTAAGAAAACGGTTTTAAATGAAACAATTTGCCATCTCTTTTCTTTTAGTTTTTTTCAATTTGCATGGGGGTAGCGAAGAACCCATTCAGCAAGTTTATTTTAGAACAGGAGGGGGAAGAGCGCACAAATACATCGTCACAAAAGACCACTCTGTGTACCAACTAAAAGAAATAGAACTTCGCTACAGATATTTTTCAGAGTGGATTTGGGGTAAAAAATTAGAGCTGCCCCTATCTCTTAGTGACTCTTGGGAGAACTGGACGCCAGGATCGAGCATACAAATCTTTTCGCAAGACAAAATAACCAAAGCGGATCGGGAAAATATTCATGACCCAAACTCATTAATCGAATACCCCATCGCGCTGTTTAATATCAGTAGGGGAACCTATTTTTTTGCCCAAAAAAAGATCATTGAAGATCCTTTAGTCGATTTTCCCGCCTTCGCATTCCGACTGGGTTATTTCAATAGTTTCAATGGCACTAATTACGACATCCCTGATCTACAAAGTTTTTTTTGGGAAGAGTGGGATCCCCAAGAGTACCCAGAAAACTTTAAAAAACTATTTTATAGAACCTACAAGAAGGGGATGGAGCATGGCCGAGAAACGCTGGATCAAATTCAGAAATTTCAGCAATCATCCCAAATGCAAAAAATGACTGATGAGGTTGCCCGCTTAAGACAAGAATATGAAAATAAAAATAGTCGGGACGAATGGAATCGATTTTTTGACAAACTAAACAAGCCAAAACCCTCGGGAAATTGAATCATCCCTCTATCGTAACTTTTATTTTCTGCCTAAAAGGGGGTTTGTCTAGACAAAGAGGGGATTCTTGGATTGAGCTTTTATCCTATTTTTGGGCATAATGCCCCTAATCAATTGAAGAAGGCCTATGTTTGGAAAGAAACTGCTCAACGAGACAGACGTTTTAGAAACCTGGCAGCAACAAAAAACATATAAGAAAATTCTTGAGTCACGCAAGGGCGGGGAGCTGTTCGGCTTTTACGACGGTCCCCCTTTTGCAACAGGATTGCCCCACTATGGGCACCTTTTGGCCGGAACAATCAAAGATACGGTACTACGCTATCAGACGATGAATGGCCGCTACGCACCAAGCCGGTTTGGCTGGGACTGCCATGGGGTTCCGATCGAGTTTGCGATGGAAAAAGAGCTCAACTTGGCTGGCCCCTCTTCAATTGAAGAGTATGGTATTGACCGGTTCAACGAAGCTTGTCGCGGTATTGTTTTAAAGTACACCAACGAGTGGAAAGACACGGTTTTCCGGATGGGGCGCTGGGTCGATTTTGAGGGTGGATATAAAACAATGGACACCACCTTCATGGAGTCTGTTTGGTGGGTGTTTGGTCAACTTTATCAAAAAGGGTTGATCTACGAGGGGTTCAAAGTGATGCCCTTCTCTACTAAATTAGGTACCCCTTTATCGAACTTTGAGGCCAACCTCAACTACAAAGATGTGCAAGATCCTTCGGTCATTATTCAGTTCGTCACGACGGAAAAGAATACATTTTGCTCGAATCGAAAGTAGCGGAGCATTTTCCGGATGAGGCAGAAATCATCAAGGTGCAAAAAGGGCAAGAGCTTGTAGGCAAACACTACGAGCCTCTTTTTAATTACTTCCATCGTCACGAAAACGCTTTCAAAGTGTTGTCTGCCGAATTTGTAACAGCCGAAACAGGAACCGGAATCGTCCACATGGCACCGGCATTCGGTGAGGAGGACTTTGAGGCCTGCAAAAAGGCGCAGATTCAGCTTGTTTGCCCTGTAACCGAGGAGGGGACATTCACCGAGGCGGTCGCCGATTTTAAAGGGATGTACATCAAAGACGCCGATAAGGTGATTTTACGCCGTTTGAAAGAAGAGGGCAAAGTATTCTCCCATACAACATTCCGCCATAGCTACCCCTTTTGTTGGAGATCCGATACCCCATTGATTTACCGCGCAGTCTCCTCGTGGTTCGTCAAGGTGGAGGCGATCAAGGAGCGTTTGATCGAGAACAACAAAAAGGTCCACTGGGTACCGGAGCATATCCAATCGGGAAGATTTGGAAAGTGGCTTGAGCAGGCTAGAGACTGGTCCATCAGCCGTAGCCGTTACTGGGGTACACCTATCCCGATTTGGAGGGCCAAAGATGGGGAGATGCTTGTTGTCTCTAGCTTAAAAGAATTGAAGGATTTGACCGGTTTTGAAGGCAACGACATCCATCGTCACTTCATCGATAACCTGGTGATTCATAAAAATGGAAAAGAGTTCCATCGGATCAAAGACATCTTTGACTGCTGGTTTGAATCGGGATCGATGCCCTACGCAGAGCTCCATTACCCGTTTGAGAACCAATCGGCGTTTGACAACGGCTTTCCGGCCGATTTCATCGGGGAGGGGCTCGATCAAACACGGGGGTGGTTCTACACGTTGAATGTGTTATCGGTCGCTCTATTTGATTTGCCTGCAGCAAAAAACATCATCGTAAATGGAATCATTTTGGCTGAGGATGGGCAGAAGATGTCCAAGAAGCTGAAAAACTACCCTGATCCGAACGATGTGATCAATAAATTTGGTGCAGACAGCATCCGCTGTTATCTATTGCACAGCCAAGCGGTACGAGCAGAAGATCTACGCTTTAGTGAAAAGGGGGTCGAGGAGATCGTCCGTAAACTCTTTATTCCGCTAAAAAATGCCTACCAATTCTTGGCAACGTATGCATCGCTTGCAAACTTTGAACCAAAAAATATCCGCTCTGCTCATCCACTTGATCGCTGGATCATCTCGAAAAAAGAGGGGCTGATCCGTGATGTGAAAGAGGCGATGGATGCCTACTCATTGGATGCGGCGATCGATCCTATCTATCAATTTGTTGATGAGCTGACGAACTGGTATATTCGTCGCTCAAGGCACCGCTTTTGGGATGAAAACATAGAGGCTTTTGAAACTTTGTACATGGTTTTAAAAGATGTTGTGATCCTCCTTGCACCGTTTGCACCATTCATCACCGAGTCGCTGTATCAAGAATTGAGGTTGAAAGGGGACCCAGAAAGTGTTCATGGAAATCTCATTCCACAGCCGGATCTTTACCTGATCGATGAGAAGCTCGAGGAGAGTACCGCTACAATCCAACGGGTCGTCAATTTAGGTCACCAGTTGCGTAAAACGCACAAATTAAAGGTGAGGCAGCCACTCAGCCGCATCACCCTGATCACAAAAGAGCCGAGTATTGTCGAAGCCTTAGAGAATGGTAGAGAGCAGATTCTAGAGGAGCTAAATATCAAGGAACTTTCCATAGCATCGGAAGCGGGGAATAAGATAAAACTGACGCTTAAACCGAACTGGAGAGGTCTTGGCGCAAGACTCGGGAGCAAAGTGCAAGAGGCGGCTAAAAAGATTCAACAACTCGATCAACAGGACATCTTGGCCCTTCTAGAGGGTTCAGAGGTTGTTTTACCACTCGACGGGGAGAGCTTTTCACTTAGTGAGCAAGACGTTGAAGTCGTACTCAACCCAATCGATGGGCTGGTTGCTGCATCATTTGGAAAGGTTGTAGCATTGATGGATACCGCTTTGACCTTAGAATTGATCCAAGAAGGGATTGTGAGGGAGCTTGTGAACAAAGTGAACACACGCCGCAAAGAGGAGGGGCTTGAGGTGCAAGATCGTATCCATTTGACCATTCTCTCAACGCAAGATGTGATCGACGCGGTAACGCTCCACCTAGAGTATTTCAGGAATGAGGTTTTGGCTGTTAAAGTCGACTTCGTTCTAAAAGAGCTCGAAGAGAGTGAGTTTGTGATTGAAAAACAGGTTCTAGTATGATCAAAAGCTGGATTTTCGCCAATCTTCTACTATTTTTGCTTCTCACCCTCCTTTGGGTGGTGAGTCGCAAAAAAAAAGATGTGTCGATTGTCGATCCAGCTTGGAGCATAGGGATAATTTTTCAGCCTATCGTCATATTTCTATTTCAACCTGAAAAAACGTTATTTCAATTACTTGTTCTTGTTTTAGCAGGTATATGGGCCTTACGTTTGAGTGGATATCTCATTTATCGAAACTGGGGAAAGGGTGAAGATAAACGTTATGCTGAAATGCGTCTTAATGACCCCCATTTTGATCAGACTAGCTTATTCAAGATCTTTTGGTTTCAAGGTCTTCTGATGACCTTGGTTGCACTGCCCTTGAATTTGATGATGGGCTGGGGAATCTTTTTTCACTTTTGGTTACTCATACCTCTGGTAGTAGCAATCACTGGATTGATTTGGGAAGTGGTTGCAGATATGCAGCTCGTCGAATTCAAACAAGACCCAAAAAATAAAGGCTTGATTCTGGACACTGGCCTTTGGGGGTTGAGTCGCCACCCAAATTACTTCGGGGAGTTTGTTTTTTGGTGGGGAATATTCGGGGTCTCCTTGCCCCTATTCTGGTATGTTACATGGGTAAGCCCGGTGCTGATGAGTTTCCTTTTGCTTAAAGTATCCGGAGTAACCCTCCTTGACCGGCACCTCCGTGATAAAAAGGGGTTCAGTGTGTATGAGTCTAAAATACCCCCTTTTTTTCCAACTTTTTTTCCTAAGCGCTAATGGCGCTGTCGATTCCTCTTTTCATTAAGCAGTAAATCTTACACGATTGCTCACGTAACCTTTTGAATCCTATTGGTTAAGCGCCTTTATCTCGCTCCCTTTTGATTATTTTTATAAAATTTGATATAATTTTTATATAAAAAAGGGGGGGGTAGATGTCTGTAGTACCTGTGTCGCTAACGCACGACTCAAAATCCCCATTTACAACCCCCGAAAAAAGATCCCCGCTCAAAAACGTAACATCCAGTTTACCTGCATCTGCATCACACGCCGTGGCACGCCGGGCTTTATCCTTTACACCTGAAAAGGTCCAAGGGTCTTCACCGTCCTTTTTAGGAGAAAAAAGCCTAAATTTACTAAGGCCCATGACCCCGTTATCCACCTCTGGGTCTGAAGAGGGGGGCTCTCAAACACCTTCATCGATCATCACACCGAGGAGTCCATTTTTAAGAGAATTACAAACCCCAACACCCACAAAACGTGATCGCTTGGGGCCGGATCCGTTTGGTCAAAGGGAGCACCCGAACGAATTCCTCCAATCTCTTCAACTTATGAGCGATGAAGAAATTGTTGAGCATATTCAATGTGGCTGCTTGACTCCACAAAAGCTTGAGCCTCTCACAAAAAATCCTCTTGGTGCAAATCGATTGGTCCATTTTATATGGTTGGGGCAAGAACTATCAAAACCCGAATTATTAAAAAACATTGCATCCTGGTCCAATGACCTCAAAGACCAGGGTTACCAGGTTCTACTTTGGACAAATCGTACTTTTGCCTCTTCAGAGTTTATAGCTTGGTGCTCAGCCCATAGTGTCCATCTGGTTTGCGTCTATCAAACCATCTCTGAATTAGATTTTTTAGATACATTTGCCCATTTTGATCATAATTTAAAGAAAGTCCCCCCTAATTACGGTGAAGCTTCTGATATCTTGCGTTTAGTCCTTTTATATCAATTAGGTGGTATTTATTTAGACTGTGACACGGCAAAAAAGGTTGAGGGGCGCTCTATAGGAATTAGACAGGATTTTGAAGCCTTCACAAATACACAAAATCTTGGATTGAAAATCAATCAGCATGGTTTTCCAGAGTGTAATGACTGTATTACCGCTAAGGCAAACCACCCATTTATCGAGCATCTTCTTAGGCAAATCCCTTTATCCTATGAAAAATCTATTGTTGATCTAATACAAGACTTCCCTAGAAGCTATTTATGCGATCCTAATCGGCATTGGGAGATCACGCAAACAATGACGCGGACCGGCCCCTCTTTTATTTTGAAATGTTTTAGAAACTTTTTTGGCGATTTATCTCTTGAAGAGCTTTTAACTATGCAGATAGCATACGAGGGTCATGATCAAACAGGCGATTGGTTTCGAAATAGAAGATTGAGCGTATCAGAGGATCTTGAGGGCTTAAAAACCGTTTTTACATCAATGCTTGCAGAGCTCGAGCAAAATCCGCACACTTTTGATTTGTTAAAATATGCAACTCTTTTTGAAAAATTTGGTTTTGTTGAAGAAGATAGGATGGTGTTGATTTGTGGTCTACTTGAGCTTTTTGAAAAAAAAGAAATGATTGATTTTATCCACGTCCAAACCAGAAGGGAATATGAAGCTGTTGAAACCATTTTAGGAAAAAAATGTTTCTTAAGTCCTCTAGAACTTAGTGCAGATTGCGATAGTGATGACGAATCGAGCCCTGTTTTAGGGAAAAAAAGCCCTTGGGCTTCGCCTTTTCCAAGAGATTATCAGGTAGAACCTAGAAAAAGCCCTCTATTAAGTGCTATAGAGCATAAAAACTTAGACATGATCCGTTTCTTGGTGGAAGAGAGGGATGCTTGCCCAGTTAGTACAATTTACCATCAAAATCCACAGAATCCGGACATACCCCTAGTTGCGGCTATACTTAAAAATAATCAAGAGATAATCGATTATATTGTGGGTCAGATTTTACAAAGATACTCCGGAATTGAGCACATTGCTGGGATCATTCAAGAGGCCGTAGAAGCGGATAATCTCGAGATCATCCGTCGAATGCTAGACAAAAATTTTCCGAATGAACAGGTTAAAACTCTTGGTTATAGACATAATCCTCTAACAAATGCAAAATCCCTAGAGGTGTTAGAGTATCTCTATGCTGCTGGGTTTCCCCTAGTAACACAGTTGGGATATGCCGGTATGGTTCTAGATTTTTCATTTGAAACCTATTCCGTTGAAATGATGGAGCGATTTATAAGATTGCTCATTTCCACTGATGCTAGACTTTTTGCTGATAGCGATGAGCCTAATCATGAAAAATCAAAAAAACAGATGATCGATGAATTTGCTCAAATAAAATATAATCAGGCTCGAATAAAATCCAAGACCGAATACCAGGAAAAATTAAAAGAGCTGTCCAAAGAATTCCATTTTGGCTTCTAATTGAATGAAATGGGAAATTTTCTCCTTGATCTTCCAAGAAGATGATATCCTCCAAAACCGCTCAATATCAATCCCAATACCACCATCTTTGAACTTGTAAGAAATGGATACTCAGTCTGGTTAATCCAATCTGGGCAAGGGGTGACCTTGAAGGATGGAATCCCCCTTAAATTTCCCGCAGGAACAAATCCAAAGTCGCGTGAATCTGCACTGACAGCATGGTTATCGCCCAATACAAAGTATTTCCCTTCAGGAACTTTTAGGCCAAAATGACGTATGAGGTCTTTATTCAATGTTCCGTCTCTTAAAAGGGGAGATCCCTGATCGACGAAGCTTTCATACCCTTTGTTCTCTTGGGCCTTCTTTTTTTCTGAATCAATAAAATTGGCAAGACGTACATCGCGTCGGTCTAAAAACTTCTTACCCATTACATAAAGATCTAGATCCTTGAAGTAGAGGTATCTTGAAGGAATCAGCCCCGGGTAATCGGAATTTTGTGAAAATCTCAAATCAAATTCTATTCCAAAATTGATGAGGTTAATAGCCCGTTCCGGATCAAATTGCATCAATGGATGGTCTTGGGGAAGCTCGTAAGATAATCCTTGAAAACCAATTTTATATCCTTTACCGCCGAAAAACTCATATGTTCCGTCTGGAACATCTTTCAATAAGGGGCGATGGGTGCTCGTTTTCATCGATTCACCTTCGGAATCCCAAGGATAAGCAAGCGATTTTTGGACAACAAAACGGCTTGTTTGCAAATTTGAAAAAAGAGTTCTTAACATCCCTTCGTCTATTTGCAGCGAGGATACTTGGTGTTCTAAATGCCCAACACCCTGTTTGAGTAGAAGAGTTTTATCTAAAGTTAGCGCAGGGTGATGAAATATCTTCATAAAGAGCTTATCCTGCTCTTTCTCCAGTCTGAACATTCCGTAATGTCGGATACCAAAAAGGTCAAAATAGTTTTCAATGGGCTTTTGATTCGACTGGTTTGAGTAGATCACGCGACCTAAAAAAGATCCCCAAGATGTTCGATCAACTCTGGCGACAGGAATATTGGACTGGTAAACGTAAAGTGTATTTTTTAGCCATCTCAATTTTCCATCAAGGCGCATAAATGGGATATGTTCGAGATCAGAAAAACTTTGATCATTAAATTCTGAGCTAATGTCTTTTCCTTCTTTGTCTAGACCGTAGATCCTTCCCCCGTAAAAGTAGAGGGTGTCTCCGGGCTTACCAATCATCCGCTTTACATACTGTTTGTAGCCATCAAAAAGATAAAAATATTTCATTTTTACCCCTTCGATATCCATGTTTTCGCCGGTGAAAGTAATAATACCACCCCGTTTTACCTCATCAGGCTCAAAAAAGAAATGGTCGGGGGTAAGGGGAACGTTGATCCCAAACTGGTTTTTTGCAACCACCAGTCTATCGAGTTCCTTAAGAGTTGGACGCATCGATCCAGTCGGGATTTGAAAGGGTTCAAACCAGGTCTGTCTAAGAAAAATAATTACGATGATAAAAAAAGCATTTGAAAAAAAACTTTTACACCAGCGGTAATAGACTGACCTTGGGAAAATACGCTCCTCTAAAACACGAACCTGCTGGTAAACCGATTTAACAGAATCAAGATCTTTATCAATTATTTTGTTCTGAAGCTTTTTTAAAAGCCCCTCAATTTCCAGCCGGTCTTCGTGTTTGACCAGGCCTTTCTTTTTTTGGTAGTTCCAGTAGATTTCCAGAAATCTTATGCGGTATTTTTTTAAAGAGAAGCTCATGTTGGGCTCTAATTTATCTCAAAGACCTCTATTGAGTCAAATTTAGTCCTATGTGGACCCAAGGATTTACCCGAAAGACGGTAAGTTTTTCCTTTGTAAGAATCTTCTTGAGGTAAGAGAATTTTTACATGGTATCGGCCAGATTTTTTTTCACTTTCAAAGGATACTGGAGTAGAAATTAGACTTTGCACATCTTGTAAATAAAGCTCAAAAGGGTAAAAAGCTGGGGAACAATCGATAGATGCTAGTAAAAAATTCCCTTTTTTTTGAAATCCATTTTCAATATCGGGATGACGTCTAGGAAAATATTTTGCTGCGCCGGGACTTTTTTTCCCTTGGTCCACCTGATAGAAACGGGCTAAAGGACGAACGCTGTTTTGGATATCGATCATGTAGGGAAATGTATCAGTTTGTTGAGGGTCAAAATGAAGGTCAATTCTTAATTCACTCAAAAAAGATTGATCTTTTTCCCAAAATTTTCGGTACAAGGTCGATTTTTCTAGGTGAACCGGCAAATTTTTTATCTTTTTTTGGGGGGACCAAACTTTTTTTGTGCTAGGGATTATTTTTCTTCTGGAGTCGGGCATTTCATCCCATTTAGTTAAAAAAAGCCTAGAAAGTAGTGGGGGGTCTTGGTCAAAATTAAAAAAAGACCTTTTTGTCGGAGCATATGCCTCGATAATCGCACCCGTTTCACTCAGCATTTCATACAAAATCCATTGGCTGGCACCTTTACCGCCCTGTAAAACCCAGTCCAAGACGTTGTTTAGCTTAAGGTGCTGGTTAGAATCTAGGGAGTGAATTTCCTCTATGACAATTGTATTAGCGGTAATGTCATAAATGGAAAGATAAATTAATTGATGGCCTTGCTGGTAAACGATATAATCCCCTTTAGAGGAAGTGAGACATTTTTCTTTAAAAGAAAATCCAAAAAGGGGAATGAATAGAAATAGGAGCATCCAACGCATCATGAATACAAGTATAGCAAATAATTTCGTTTTAAAGTCTATTTTCCCTTTTATTCTCTTTTTAGGGTGTTCTGAAAAAGTCTCAAGGGCTGAGCCCACCAGGGAGGAAAAGGTGGTGTACATTCAAAACCTGAAAGAAAAGATTCTTAAAACTGAGACAACTCTGATCCGATTAAAGTTTGACAAAGAAAAACTTAATAGTCGCTTTTCTAAAATTTCTAAAGAAGAAATTACTCAAAGAATTTACAGGCTCGATCTGGAGATTGAGGAACTGATCAAAGAAATTTTGTATCTAAGATCTTTAAATCTAGATGATGTTTACGATTATCCCTAAAAAATAAAACCTTGGCCGGATTTTTAACACTCTTTGAAAGTCCGACGCCTATCTTCTTGCCTATCCTTGGTTTTCTTGAGCTTTATTCAAAAACTTTGTTAAAACTTATCTGTATGAAAAATTCGACTTTGTTTGCCTGCCTGTTTTACTCTTTAGTTGACTATCTTGCCTTTTTAGTTGTTACCGCACTTTTCACCCCTTTAGTTTTGATGCCCGAAAGCCCCTTTCAAGACCCATTTGGCTGGATTTCAACTCCCCAATTACTTTTGGGATGCATCTTAGGTTCGTATGGCTTGGGATTGTTTGTCGGATCCCCTATCTTTGGCCGACTAAGCGATTCTATAGGTCGTAAGAACGTATTACAGTTGTCTATGGTTGTCTTTATCCTTGGAAACCTTGGTGTAGGATATGCTGCGGGATCGAGCTCTGCTTGGACGTTGATATTGTTTCGTTTTGTCACTGGATTAGGCTCATCAGGAGCACAACTTTTATTCAACGTGGTACATGATTTAGAAGAGGACGAGAAAAAAAAGGGGCGCGCGATGGGTTTTTTGGTCGCAGTTTCTGCTTTTTCAACAATAGTAGGTCCTGCGTTTGGTGCCTATTTTTCCGGTGATAGTGGGTTAGAATTGGGAACACCCTTCTTTATTTTGGCAATCTTTGGACTTTTGGCAATCGCTTTCATACAGTTTAGTTACCCGGTTCAAGAGAAAATAAAAGCGGAAAGTAGATCGAGTTTTTTAAGGCTTTTCAAAAATCCATCGATATTGACTTTATGTTTAGCTTTCTTTTTTATGATTCTGAACATAGAAAGCCTATTTGTCGCAATACCCATCCTTATGGTCAGCGCTTTTAGCGTCGATAGTTCATGGATAGCCCTATTTTTTGCATTCGGGGGGGTAGTTGCTACCTTGACTGGAATTTTTATCATTCCTTTGATTTCCAGATATTTTAAGCCCCGTTCGGTTTTCGTTACCAGCCTGTTTGTCCTGTTGGTTTCAAACCTTTTTTTTCTATTCACGTCAACACCTCAGGAGGTGTACATCCCCTTTGCTTTTTTTGCTGTGAGTGGAATTATAGCTTGGGCTAAAGGGAATGAATTAGCCATTCTCCTTGGGCAAAAAAAAGATACAGGCTCGGTGATGGGTGTATTTGGCAGTCTCATTGCGCTAGCTCTTGTTGGATCATCCCTTTTAATTGGTTATGCAGCGACGATTGATCCGTTACTTCCTTTAATCGTTTTAGATATTATGGCTTTCATCTCTTTTTCAAGCGCATTTTTAGGGTATTCCCTTTTGCAAAAAAGGGTCTAATTTTTCCATAAGTTTGGACAGATTTTAATTCAAAATATTGAATGCCAATTTATAAGTTTCAAATCAAAGATCTGTAGAACGAGATGTACACTTATAAGGATTTAGGGTTCTCATCTATATGGCTTAAAACAATATTAAGGGATAATTAGCGGAAGGTTTTTTCAATTGCTCTGAAAAACAGATTGCAAGTATTCTTCCTCAAAAAATTAACGAATATTGTTTTCATGATTTTGACTCTTCAACTTTTTTCTCTCGTATTAAGCTTTTTGAATCCTTTTCAAATCCCTTTTGAGGATAAAAAAGAGATAAAGAATCGGGACGTAGAGCAAATTCAGACTTTGCTTCGCAAAGTAAATATCCAACGAAAATTGGTTGAGTTTTACCCCGTTGATTTAGGTTTTTTTGAAAAGTTTGAACCTTTAAAAGAATTTGAGTCGAGAGTTAGCCGATGTTTAAAGCAGGTGCTTATAGATCCGCAAAAAGGGCTTTGGCCTGTTTGTGAGCTCGTAAAAATCAATGAGGGGGGAAAAGATTGTTTTGTTCTCTCCTGCCCTTACAACGGAATCTATCCCCAGCTTTTGAAAAGTTTGATTACGGGTCTGGAAGAAATTGGATTCAACGGGTACGTTTATTACAGAATTGGTGGCTTTCCCAATCCAACTGGAATCGAGGCCAAATGGGCTGGAGTACCCTACTCTTTCAAGATATTCATGATGATGGAGGCTTACCAGTTAGGTTTTCAGTGTCCAATATGGCTTGATTGTGCTTTATTCCCTTATAAAAATCCGCAGGGGCTTTTTGAGCGCGTACGTAGCGAGGGATCGTTGATGCTGCATCGCAAACATCCTGCAAGAGAAATTCTTCCTGCAACAAAATCGATTTTGGAGTTGGCTACCAAAGTAGATGTTTCCCAGGCGCGACATGTCAGAATGTGGGTGTTTGGTCTTGATATGGAAAGAGAGTGGGTCAAATCCTTTTTAAATCAATACACAAATCTTGTAGAAATGGGGACCCCATTTTTATCCTGTTACCCAGAGGAGTTTGTGATTTCAGCAATAGCAAATGCGCATTTCGATCATATTCCATCCCTCTCAAATCCTAAGCTTGTACCATCACAAGGGTACGGTAAAATTGTTAAAACACACGATAAAGATGCCGGAAATTACTGGAGAGCATGTGAGGATGGATATATGTTTGTTGTAAGAAACCACTGACAGTTTTTTGGTAATTATGGTTTTTTCTGTCATCACTCTTCTTTTTGCCCTGTCAAATCCTTTTTTAATTGATCTTCCATCAACCAAGGATGAAAGTTATGAGCATCTTGAGAATGTTCAAAAGATCATGCAGACAAAAGATGTTAAAAAATTCGTAGATCAACTCTATCCTCAGCCGACCCTATTAGGTGTAAAATTGAACACAAAAGAGGATTTTTACTGTCGGTGTATGCGTGGTTTTAGACAAACGCTCATCGACCGAAAAAAGGGTTTGTATCCAAAAAAAGAGCTCATTAAAATCAACGGGGGAGGTGGAGACTGTATTGTCCTAAGCTGCCCTATTCATCCCAAGTATGAAAGTTTGTTGCTAAGCTTGGTTGAAGCGTTACGCGAAATAGGTTTCAAGGGTTCTGTTTTTTATAGAATAGGGGGGTATCCCGTTCCGACAGGGGAGGAGGTACGGTTTGTAGCTGTTCCCTATTCATTCAAGATTTTTACCATGCTGGAGGCCTACCAGATGGGATATAAGAATATCCTTTGGCTCGACTCGGCAGTTTACCCGATGAAATCGCTCGATCCGCTTTTTCGAAAAATCGAAAATGAGGGCGTATTGATTAGTTGGAAAAAGTTCAGGAAAAATGGACTCTTACCTGAGACTCAAAAAGTCTTAAAAGAACTTACAGGGTATGAACCTGGATTTTTTTCCCATGTCAGTATGCAAGTTTTTGGGTTAAGGATGGATTTACCCTGGGTGGGGCAGTTTATTGACGATTACTATGAAATGTGTCGTCTAGGTACACCTTTTATCTCATGCTACCCTGAAGAGCATGTCATATCCGCACTGGTGCATAAATACAGGCAATACATTCCAGAGCCCTATAGTAAAATCATATTAGCTTCGACTGATGACAATCGTTTTTTAATGGATGCTAAGCAACAGGGTTATCACTTTTTTTTAAGAAGGCATTAGATGGTTTTTTTTGCCCTTTCTCTAGGTCTTATCCTTAATCCCTTTTTGGTAGAGATCGATTCACAGCCAGCAGAGGATTTTGACTATGTAGAACAGGTTCAAAAAGTTTGCCAGATGAAAGACTCAATGCCAGTTTTAAAAGTTTTGTATCCCAAAAAAATAGGTTGGTTAGAAACAGTTTTTCCTATCAAGGATTTTCACAATAGGACCATGCAGGGAGTAAGACAAATCTTGATCGATCGCTCAAAAGGTCTTTATCCCTCTACGCAACTGATATCTTTAAACGGTGGTGGAGAGGACTGTATCGTTTTACGATCGACTTTCAATAAAAACTATCCAGAAATGGCCAGAAGCCTGATTAAGGCTTTAGAGGAGATCGGCTTTCAAGGGGTTGTCTACTACCGTGAGGGGGGAATCCCCAATCCCACCGGACGGGAGGTGCGGTATGCTGCAATCCCTTACGCTTTTAAAATATTTACCCTTCTAGAGGCATATCAAAAGGGGTATAAGAATCTTCTATGGTTAGACACTGCCGTATATCCCTCCAAAAATCCTAACTATCTATTTCGGATTATTGAAAAAGATGAGTTATTGGTTGACTGGGTAAATCGTCAAAAAAATGGAATGTTGCCCAAAATTCAAGAACTTCTCTTTGATAAAGCCAAGCTCACTAAACCCCATCCGCTCCATGCCAGAGGGGGAATTTTTGGGATTAAAATGGATGCACCATGGGTCAAATCCTTTATAGAGGATTTTTATGAGATGGCCGAGATGGGAACCCCTTTTCTATCGTGCTTTCCTGAGGAGTCGGTCTTGTCTGCCCTTTTTTATAAATACGATAAGGTCAACACGGCCGAAAAACATAAACTACTTTTGGCTGTAGCTGAACATCACACCGCACTCCCTTTTGCAAAAAAAAGGGGATATCCATTTTTTCTTAGACAGCATTAAGTTTAGCTTTGATTTTTTTTACATTGAAACTGAAAACTAATTGTTTGTAATGTCAGTTATTTATTGGCATTCACGTCTGTTTAGACCTTATCATTATTAGTGCCAATATTTATTATAACAAATATTGATATCAAGGAGGGTTTTTTGTATGGAATTTGTTGCAAAAATTTTAAAAACTCTCCTCATATTTACATTGTTAGCTTCTTTTTTTTTAAAAGCAGAGACGATGAATCCTTTTGAAGTAGACTTTCCCTTGAAAAAAGAGCTTTCATTTGATGACTATGAAATTTTGCAGCAAAAGATTCGCCAAAAGGATCTTCAGGCGTTAATAGATTCTATATACCCGTCCAATTGGTTTTATCCAAAAGAAGACCTCTATTTACGTTGTAGCGCATTTATAAAGCAGACGATGATTAATCGGGAAAAGGGCTTGTTTCCTACTTGCGAATTGCTGAAGTCAGAGGATTGCTCCAAAGATTGTGTAGTAATGGCATGCTCTATGGATAAAAAGTACCCGATACTTTTAAAAACCTTGATCGGAGCGATTCGAGAAGTCGGTTATAAGGGGGCAATTTACTACAGAATAGGTGGCTATCCAAATCCAACAGGAGAGGAGATTCGCTACGCTGCAGTACCCTATGCGATTAAAATGTTTATGATTAAGGAGGCTTGCAGTTTGGGTTTTGAGCGGATTCTATGGTTGGACTGCTCGGCTTGGCCTCTAAAGAACCTCGACTACTGTTTTGATCAGATTGAAAAAGAGGGGAGTATTATGGAGTGGGGGAAACCAAATTCTAAGGTAATTCTTCCTCAGACGCGCGCTATTTTGGAAAATTTCTCCAAAGTAAATTTAGATAAAATTCCGCATGTAGCGGGTTGGTTGCTTGGTTTTAAAATGAGTGAGCCTTATGTAAAAAAAATATTTGATGATTTTTATGTTTTGGTACGAAAAGGGACACCGTTTCTATCCATTACCCCTGAAGAGGCGGTGCTTTCAGCATTGATGGCTCAGCATGGCCCAAAATTGAGGCCCCACCTGAACCTGATGCTGGCGGCAAATGCGACGGATGCCAGGGTGATGGAGGCTTATAAAAAAGGTGTAAAGTTTATTATAAGGTACCATTAAAAAGTCCAAAATGTTCCATTTAAAAATTTTTTATTTTTTAGTGTACAATCCGTTTGAGATAAGCGTTCCTTTTAATAAGAACCCTTCGTTTGAGGATTATGAGGTAGCACAGGAGGAATTAAGAAAAATAAAAATATATCCTCTATTGCATCAATTATATCCAAATAATTGGGGCTATAATACCTGGTTTACAAAAAAACGACCATATCCGTTACAAGATTTTATCTGGCGATGTTCGAAAGGAATAGAGCAGAACATCATTTGCAAGAAAAATTCCTGGATTCCTGAGGTTCACCACATCAGGGGAAAAAATAAGCGGGATTGCATCGTCAGCTTTTGCTCTTTTAATAACATCTACAGCGATCTCGTGCGCACGTTAGCCCAGGCTTTAAAAGAGGTTGGTTTTGAGGGGGGGATATATTACAGAATTGGTGGATACCCGACACCCACAGGAGAAGAGCTTAAATATTGTGGCGTACCCTATGCTTTCAAACCATTGATGGTTGAGGAGGCGTTTAACCTAGGCTATGAGCGTGTCCTTTGGTTAGATACCTCTGTCTGGCCAATGCAAAAAGTGGATGACCTTTTTGAAATTATAGAGAAGGAAGGTTTTTTATTTGATACGGGGAGTCCAAATCCTCTCGGTTTTTTACCTGATGCGAAAAAATTTTTAGAAAACTATTGCAACAAGAAGTTTCATAAAAATCGTAAGGTTGCAGGGTGGATTATGGGATTTAAAAAGAATGATCCAAATGTTGGTCTGTTCTTTAAGGAATATCACGATATGGTACGATTGGGATATCCTTTTATGTCGGTAAATCCTGAGGAGGGGGTGCTGACAGCAATACTTCTTAAATTAGGTATTCGCCCCAAAGATGTAAAAAAACTGATGATTACATGTACGCACAACAACTTATGCTACGTCCAAGCAAGGGAGCAAAGTGTTAAATTCATAGTGAGGTCACACTAAGTATATCTATGATTTATACACTTATTTTGGGCCTGACACCTTTGATTGGAGTAAATGACAGCTCTAACGAAAAGATCTATGCCCAGGCAATAGCTCTAAAAAATCCGTTTATTTCCCACCTTTATTTTGGTGAAACAATTTCTACGACAGATCTTGAAAATCAGCAAAGGTACTTGCGATGTATAAAAGTGGACTATATCCTGGCTCCAAGATACCAGGAATACCACAAAAATTTACCTTTTGGTTTAAAAGCAATATCATACGATGATTTTGCTAATCGTTTACACCGCGGGCTTTGGCAAACTATGATAGACTCCAAAAACAATCTTTACCCCGAAAAGCAGGTGATCGAAATCAATGGTGGGGGAAAAGATTGTGTGGTGCTGTTTTCTTCGTTAGACCGTGTTTACCCCTCTTACATCCGCTCTTTGATTGAGGCTTTAAAGGAGGTCGGATTCAAAGGTTCCGTCTACTACAGGATTGGGGGTTATCCTAATCCAAATGGGGATGAGATTTACTTAGCTGGCGTACCGTATGCCTTTAAATTATTCATGCTCGAAGAGGCGAGAAATTTAGGGTTTAGGTATCTATTGTGGTTGGATGCCTCCCTTTTTCCCTTGAAAAATCCCCAGCCCCTTTTTGAGCTCATTCGGTCAAAGGGTGTTGTTTACAAGGAGACCGCTCCACTACCCCAATTTATGCTCCCTAAGACAAGAGATGAAATCTATAAGCTCTTAGGGGTTGATGTTTTGGCTTGTAAACATCTGCGGATGCCTGTATTTGGCATAGATACAAATTTAGATTGGTTCAATCAATTTTTGAGAGAACACAAAAGGATGGCGATCCTCGGGACCCCTTTTCTGTCTTGCCTGCCCGAAGAATTTATTTTGACGGCACTGAAAGAGCGGTATTGGTCTAAAGATGTGACCCCAACAGAAAAGCTTTTGGGATTCGAATTTTTCCCTTCAGTTAAAAACGGGTATTTCTTCTACCTAAGACATCATTGATATTATAAAAGACAAGTATGGCTTGGTTTTTCCTTTTATTTACCCTGGTTTTTTTGGAGGCAAATCCGTTCAAAATCGATTTTCCTGTCGTAGAAGAGTTATCAAATGAAGATTACTTTAATGCTCAAGCTAAATTACATGCAATCAACATCGATAGCTTATTGGAACAACTCTATCCTCATCACTGGACACATTCAAAGTACTATAAAGCCAAAAGTCCCAAAGAAATTTTTAGAGGTAGACTTTACAAGTCTTTAAATCAGGTCTTGACCCATCCTGCAGAAAACAAATTTCCTCAAGCGGGGCTTTTAAAAATAAATGGTGGGGGAGACCGTTGTATCGTCCTTTTTTGTAGCTACGATAAAAGTTACCCAGATATGTTAAAAAATGTAATCTCTAATCTGAAGGAAATTGGCTACAACGGTTTTATCTGGTATCGGATTGGGGGTTACCCTAACCCTACTGGGGTAGAAATTCAATATGCGGGTGTGCCGTATGCTTTTAAAATATTCATGATTGAAGAGGCATTCAAGCTAGGTTTTCGGTTTGTACTTTGGCTTGATAGTGCCATGATTCCGATCCGCAATCCGGATCCACTTTTTGATCTTATAAAAAAAGAGGGGGCGCTCATAAAGGAAATTGGGCCCCAAAATGACTACATTTTACCTAGCACTCTTGATGAGATAGAAAGATTAACCGGTGTAAACGTTCTAAAATATAAACATATAAGAATGTCTATTTTTGGGTTAGACAGGGAAGCACATTTTGTTCCGCTTTTCCTCAAGGCTTATAGAGAAATGGTCTATCTTGGTACCCCTTTTTTTTCTAACTTACCCGAAGAGTACGTAATTACAGCGCTCAAACAAATCTATTTTCCCAATTTGCCAACTGCAAAAGTGTTACTACAAGGGCCAACCTATTTTTCTGCTAGGCAAAAAGGCTTTTTTTTCGTAAACAAACACCATTAAAAATTAAAAAAGAGTTTTTCCTAATCACCCTTTTTTTTACGGTGCGCCACGATCGAATGGTAAGCATCTAAAGCCTCTTTTCTCGCCTCATCATGATCGACTATTGGCGGTAAAGGTTCATTGATCCATTTTTTGATGTATGCGTGAGTTGGATCAAATTTTGCCTCTTGAAGTGTTGGATGGAAGACCCTAAAAAAGGGCGCTGCATCCGCCCCGCATCCACCTACCCATTGCCATCCTAAGGTATTGGATGCTAGATCTGCATCCACAAGGCAATCCCAAAACCATCGCGCTCCTTCCAGCCAGTGGATGTGTAGATCTTTGATAAGAAATGAGCCTACAATCATGCGCACTCTGTTATGCATCCAACCGGTGTGCCATAGTTCACGCATTCCAGCATCTACGATCGGATAACCGGTTTCCCCTTTTTGCCACGCTTTGAGATGTTTTTGGTTTTTTTTCCAGGGAAACGCCTCAAATTCTGGTTTTAAGGGTTTATCGGTGGTGTGGGGGAAGTGGTACAAAAGGTGTTTTGCAAATTCGCGCCAGACAAGTTCTTTACGATAGATAAGGGAGCTATGGCAGGCATGCCAAGCAGCTCGTGGACTGATTTCACCTAAATGGAGATGTGGGGATAGTTTTGACGTCCCCTCAAGAGCTGGGAAGTCGCGGTCGTGGGCATAATCGTGCACACGCCCTTTAGATACAAACGTTTTCAAACGTTTTTTTGCCCCTTGCTCACCCGGTTCCCAAACAAGCGGAATTTGGTGAAGATCCCACTTTTGTTTCAGTTGCAGTTTACTGATTGGTTCACCACCACTTTTCACACAGTTTTCAAGAGAGTGGGGGGCAGGCAAAGGCTCTTCAGGTGGTTGAAATAGTTGTGTCCGGTTCCAAAAAGGGGTATAAACTTGAAATGGTCGACCTTCTTTTGTCAGTACGGTTTCAGGATTGTACAGAAGATTATGGTGAAATTGGTGAACTGCTACACCCAAACTTTTGCAAAGAGATTCAATCCTTTTTTCGATTTTTCTCTCTTCAGGCTCATAGTTGGCACCGTAGAAAAGCTCCTCTACTTCGTGCTGTTTGATCAATTTCTTGAAGACATCTTCGGTGTCCCCATGAAAAATCATCAGATGGCCACCCTTATCTTTAATACTTTGTTGAAAAGCCTTCAAAGATTCTTCTAGCCACCACGAGGCAGCACGCCCTATCGCCCAATGTTTTGTCTCTTCCAACACATAGACTAAAATCAATTTGCGCTTCGTAGCCAAGGCCATCAAAAGCGGATAATGATCCTCCAACCGAAGATCCTGACGAAACCAAACAATTGCACTCATGCTCATAAAGATATCCCTTTTGAACTCTAAAGTACAAGTTTAAAGCACACATGTTAGTGAAAAATAAAAAAAGGGATTCTTTTATTAAATTCCATTGTAAAGCGCATTGAAAAAGCTCTTTTGTTCTTTAGATAGAAACTTGAGTTACTGGATAATTACCCATCTTAAAAATCCCAACATAGCCCTGTTTTGACTCAATACGGTAGACAATCCAAAGTCCAAACGAGACAAGTGTTGCGCTGAGTAAAATGATTGGATGGAATGGCTCATTAAGGAAAAAGTAAGCATTCAAAGAGGCAAAAAGGGGACTTAAAAGGCCAAAAAACGAGATCAGGGTGGCCGAAAAACGTTTTAAAAGATATCCATAGAGATTAAAGCAGATAAGATTTGATATGAAGATAATGAGCGCCATCCACCCAAAGTATGGTTCAACTTCAAGATTTTTCCAATTTTGAAGAGGGCTTTTTTCAAAAAGAAAGGAGGTAATGAGTGCAAGAGGGCCTCCAAATAGCATACTGTAAGCATTTACTTTTATCGGACACATTTCATGATCTTTGACAAGTAATCTGAGTAAAATCCAGCCATAAACCCCGCAAAAAGAGGCAGCAATCACAACAATAGAAGGCCATGAGAGGATATCGTGGATCGTAATCAGATTCATAGATCCGTATTGGAACCCCATTACCGGTAAAAAGCCGATGAAACCAATCATGAAGCCGATCCATTT
>RGYU01000171.1 GCA_010031885.1 Chlamydiota bacterium
TGTTTGTAGGGGATTACCATTTTTTTGAAAGCTTGCTGCCGCCCCTCGTCGGTCTGTGTATCTATCTCGATCTTCTCTTCAAACGGATTGAAAACGGTCTCTTCTACAATCTCTTTATCAACAAAAATGAGCTGGGTTGTCCCTAGCGTGATAAGGTCTTGCCCTTTGAGTTCATAAGCCCCTTCCACTTTTCGGTGGTTTACAAAAATTTTATTCAAACTCTCCAGGTCTTCGATAATCGGAATACCCTGTTCATTGAAAGATAGGCGCGCATGCCGCTTGGAAACCGATAGGTCGTTGAATGCCACATCGCAAGTTTGATCGTCTTTTCCTAAAACAAGCGAGCCCCCTTCAGGCAAGGGGAATTCGGCACCCGCATTTGGCCCCATAATCACTTTTAAAGTGAAACGGCTAGCGTGTTGACCACTAAGAGAAAACTGAAATAGGGGCTCTTCGTTGATGGAAAGCTCTTCAAAGCTATCCATCTCTTTCTGTATGGAGGGTTTTTCTATTTTTACAAAACGAAACGTATTAGCGCCAAGTGTGATGTTGGTGATCGATGAGCTTGTTTGGCAAAACGCGAATGCATTGATTCAGACAAACCCCAACTGGAAAGGGATTATGATTCAAGCAATCGCCCCCTCCCAATTCGTATTGCGCGGCTATTTGGAAACGATCGACCAGCAGGCAGAACTTTTAGAGTACATCGCTTTGAATTTTACCTACCTTAACCAATTAAAAAATGAACTTGTGATCAATAGTTTGGTGCAGCAAAGGATCCAATCACTATTGACCCGATCAGGATTTGGCTCCATCACGTTCAACTATTCTCTAGGTGAGCTTGTACTTTCGGGCCCTGTAGAAAAAGAGCAAGAGCGCTCGTATAAAAAAATCCTGGATGAGGTGAAAGAGGTAAAAGGGGTAGAAAATGTGGAGAGCATCGTCACCTTTACCTCCGCTTCCTCTGCCAGAATCGATTTAACCTCAAAGTATCAAGTGATGGGCAGCTCAATTAAAGATGGTAAAGAGGCCTTTGTTTTGATTAACGGCAAGATTCTCTCCGCAGGGAAAATGCTAGACGGAATGTCGATTACAGGTATCACAACAAAAGAAATCTTTCTAGAGAAGGATGGAGTAAAA
>RGYU01000172.1 GCA_010031885.1 Chlamydiota bacterium
AGTTCCCCTTGTTTCCTGCGAAGCTCGGTATCCTTCGCCTTGTCGCCCATGCGGTTGGCGACAATCAAAGCTTCTTGTATTGTTTTCTCCCGTTTTTCCAAATCTTTCTCTGCTTTAAGGCGGGCATAGGCCATGTCCACCAATTTTTTGCCATCGAAGTTGAGGTAGGCATCGCAGACCATCTTTGAAATGTTAATCCTGCGTTCCTCGAATTGTTCCCGCTTTAGGTTGCGTGATTCGGGATCGTGATTGGCAAAAACGCCTCGCTTATTATTGACCAGAACTACAAAAAAAATCCCAATCCACGTGTGCTGGCAATCGAAACCTGGAGAAGCATTCACGTCCCAGGTTATGGCCCGCCTCCGAAAACCACCGCTCAACTTGAAGAGGATGCAAAAGCTCAACTCAAACAACTAATTGACCTAGCCACCAAGTTAGGATATCCCCCCAAGGATCATCCCCAGTTTGTTAATTACTGCAGGCAGGCAAGTGAGGATTGGCTGCGGGCCTCGGAACTCGATAGCCCAGCCCCAAGGGGTCATTTTCTCCGCATCATGGGCCAGAGCGACCGGGAGTTTGTCGAAAACGCCAACCCAAGCGCTTCCATTCCCCAAGCACTCGCCCTAATGAACAGCGATATCATATCCGAAAAAAACCTTCTATCCCCTTTTTCACCGCTGATGAATTTCATCTCACAAGCTAAAAATCCCACTGAGAAGGCAAAAGCAGCATACTTGGCGATCCTCTCTAGACATCCAACGCCCGATGAGAACGCCGCATGGAACAAGGCCACAGCTTCAGGGCTCTCCATCAATGATCTTGTTTACGCCCTACTTAATTCCAAACAGTTTATCTTCATCCAATAGGCCAGATAACCTATAAATATGGCCCGATTATCCCATTAAAAAAGAAGACAGTAAAACCGAAAGGTTCCACTGTCTTCTTTTTGCATAGCATGCGATTCAGCCTCACTTTTTTGATTGCCCGGGATTTGCCAAGGTTCGAAACCCTTCCTTCTTTAGCTTTTTTAATTCTGAAATCTGCTCGGGTGTCAGGATTTCCAACGCTGCGCGATTGGCTTTATCTTGAATCGCAGACATCTCCTTTTGGATTTCCGAAAGCTTCTTCTGCATCTCTTCC
>RGYU01000173.1 GCA_010031885.1 Chlamydiota bacterium
AATTGGAGCAATTTTTTCATCCCGCATCTTCGTATAATCATTGAAGTTGCCCCATATCTAGCTCCAACTTTTCGAAAATTCGAGCTAACCACTCTATTTTGAGTAAAATCATTCAATTTATAATAATCCGGGAAATCAGGCCGTCTTGCTGCCCAAATAGTTGACTTATGCTGGCCTTGCTGATCTCGGATATCCACATCTGTAAACAAAATATCCCAGTTATCTTTTCCCACGACATCGTCCAACCGATCAATTAGATCAGGGATCACTCTAGGATCATCTAGAACGTCGATATCGTCCTCCATTACCCAAATTGTCTCATACCCAGAGTCATAAGCATCCTGCAAAACAGATAAATGACTAAGAACAATTCCGATCGGCCCTCTTGCCATGCAGTGGCAAAAATAGGTTTGTCCAAAATTCTCAATGACTTGATGGCTAGGAGTAAAATCGCCATCCATAGGATAGCAAGTACCCATAAAACCACCTACCATACTAGGATCAAATTTGAGCCCCACCTCATTAATAGCTTCCAAAGTAAGTTCCCATCCATTCACAGCAGAAAAACGGTAAGGGATAATGCCATAGGGGTTTAATTGATCGATCGATAATTGCCATTTCTCAGGTCGTTGATCCAGATTGATCATATAAATAAAATCGATGTTTTTCATTGAGGAAACATCCGTTTTATTTAGAGCTTTTTTTAAATAGGGCTCAAGATCAGCCTCTGCACTACAAATTAAGGCAAGAAAAACAATCAAAATAGAAAAATTCATAGACGGCCAATGATTTGATCAGAAGAGAGATAGTCTCTCATTTTATAATCATGGGGATGGCCCCCATTAGGCCCTTTCCCATAGGTTGGGGAACGATAAAGTTTTTGCACATCGTTGACATCTTTGAAAACTAATCCTTTACTCGTAATTAAGTCATCTCTGACGAAAAAAAGATTCACTCCATTTTGATCAGCGTAAACTAAGCTATATCCCCTCGATCTGCCCAAATGATAAAAAGCAAGTATGCTAGCTCCATAGTAATTGGTCTCATCTCCAACATAATAGGGTCGATATTTTGCCACTTTATCTTCATCTGGCAAATGAGAAGCATTGTATTCAATAACTACAACAGAGGGTTTATAC
>RGYU01000174.1 GCA_010031885.1 Chlamydiota bacterium
CTGTAGTGTAGAGGGAAAAAATCCAAAAGTCTCAAAATGTGTTTTTACCGATTCATGTTGAAACAAGTAATTAATAAACTGGTAGGTATAATCTTGTTTTTCTGTGGTGGCCGGCAGAGCTAAATTTTCGATGCATATGAAGGTCCCTTCTTTGGGTGTGACAAAGGAAACAAAGGGGAACTGCCTCATTGTTTTCCAGATATAGGAGCTAGAGGCTACAACAACAGGGCAGTTTCTCGTTGCAAGGAAATAATCGCCTCTAAAGCTTGCATATGCCTCGACCCACTGTTTTTGCTCAGTCAGTAGATTTTTCACTTTTTGTATTTGTGGGATAGAAAGAGGGGTTTTCTTTTCAAATAAATAAAATGCTCCAAAAAGGAGCGCTTCAATTGGATCGTTTGTCATTGCAATACGGTAATCGATAGATTTTTTATCAAAGATAAGCTTCCAGCTAGGATCTAAAGAGCGGTTGGAGAAAAAATCTGTATCGATACCAAATCCAAAGACCTCCCATTCGAACGGAATAGAATATGTATTGGCCGGATCAAAATGGTGGCCAAGTAAGTTCTGGTTGATTTCTTTCCAAAATAGCAGCTTATCTTTATCCAGTGGGTGAAGTAGCTCATCTTGGATAAGGATCTTTACTGCGTAATCAGAGGGGATAATAAGATCATAACCTCTACCCCTTGTGGCTTTCATTTTGACAATAAGCTCTTCATTAGAGGCGTAGTAGCTCATCCGTACTTTGATGCCAGTCTCTTTTTCAAAATTGGCAATAATTGATGGTTCTAAAATATCTCCCCATGCAAATACATTGATGATTTTTTCACCACGATGAGCAAAGGAAGTTTGCATATAAAGACAGACGGTAAGAAGAGCGATCCAAGCAAAGACTATAAAAGAGCGGATGACCCTATTTTTCATTACAGAATCCTCACTCTTGTTTTAAAAGAGAAAAACAACAGGGCAAATAAGGTGCTCAGAGCCAGTAGAACAGCAGATAAAGCGTTCACGATAGGAGAGACTCCCGAACGTAGCATCGACATAATATAAAGAGATAGAGTCTGAGAGGAGCTGCCTGCACAAAAATAAGCCAGGATAAAATCATCAAAAGAGATGATAAAGACCAGCAGCCCTGT
>RGYU01000175.1 GCA_010031885.1 Chlamydiota bacterium
CTTCCATCAGGATCGATGATGATATGTTGGGAGCGAAGTGTAGCGATGTCACTGTAGGCAAGACCGGTAAAACAGGCAAATAAGAATAGATCTCTATTCCGTTCCATCGCATCGGTTAGCCCATCAAGTTGCTGAAGTGTTTTTATCTCTTCAGTAGTTAGATAATCTCTTTTGACGGGTTGTTGTGTCAGGGCTATGCTTACAAAGGGATTATAGCGAATCACTCCTTTTTTTACTGGCTCGTGTAAAATTGTTTTCAAGCAGTTCATCAGGGCAACCGCGGAGTTGTTGGAGTTTTTCTTTTCTCTTCGTAAATAATTAAAGAATCCTTCCAGAAATGCTTGGTCTACTCGGGTTAATGGGATATTCTGTAACGATAGCTTTCTATCTAGATACTCTTTTAAATAAGTGGCCGTGCGTTGATATTTATAATAAGTGGTCAACGCTAAATCCACATCAACGCGGTGTTTTATTTCATTTAGTTTAGCGGTGACATATTCCCATAGTGTTTCTGGGGCCTCTTCATTTCCTTTCAACCGCTCCACTAGTTCATTCAATGAAAAATCTCCATACACAATCTTTAGCTTTTCAAATACACTACGACAGTGATGGGTGATCTCATGTAGTTGCTGATTGATTATTGTCGCTCTTTTTGCTTTGGGCATCACATGTCCTCCCATCCAGTACTCCGGCAGTACTGTTAATCCTGTGTTTACATCCTTTTTAGCTCCTCGGTATTTTAACCGGAGAACAATGGGATGCTCACCATTGGCAAAACGATAGGAGGTACGAAGTAAAAAGCTGGTGTTTAGCTCAAATAGCCGGCCCGTTTTTGGTGCATGTTGCATATGCTGTGTTGTTGGTTACAAAGTTTTTTAGCGTAACCATTTTGGCGAAGTGCTAAATACAGCACATCGGTGCACAGCTATTTTTTATTGATTTTGGGGCTTTTTAGGGGCTAAAAAATGTCGCCAAATTGTCGCCAACAGGGTGCATTTTTATGCTTTTATATGCATTTTTCAACATATAAAAAAGCCTGAAAATCAACGTAATTCATTGATATTCAGGCTTTTAAGTGGTGTGGGGCGGGATCGAACCGCCGACACAAGGATTTTCAGTCCT
>RGYU01000176.1 GCA_010031885.1 Chlamydiota bacterium
CTCTTAAAGATAAAAAGTTCCCTGAATTAGCTTTCAATCTTGATAATACACCTTCATATGATTACTTGACTAATCTTCCACTTTGGTCTCTCACTTTTGAAAAGATTGAAGAAATGAATAAGGAATATGATAATAAAAATAATCAATTAGCTGTTTATACTAATACTTCTATCCAACAGTTGTGGATGGATGAATTAGAACTATTTGAAGAAAGTTATAAAAAATATCTTAATGTCTTTGAAAAAGAGAAAATTATGGATGCTAAAAGTAAAGTTAAAGCCAAAAAAGATGCTGGTGGTAAAAAAACTATTAGTGTGAAAACAAATTAGTTGTAGATTTTTATATATAAGAAAATTACAGAGCTGTCTTTACTCTGATATGGTTAGACAGCCATGGCAAAATAATCTGCCAAAAGGGTATCCAACCCTGTCATAGCAGCTTCTCTATCCCAGTCTCTTGTGAGCTGCTTTTCAAGGATAGAACCATCAACGTCTAGACGCAGACGCCAGTCGTAATGGATCTTGTTTGGAACCACAAGTTTCCACAGAGCTATCAAACTTATCTTCGGATCGCATATGTGGTCATGGCGATAGGAGTCAAAAGAGAGGTCAGGATTGCAAGCGGTGATAGTTGCAGGAATGGCATTTGAACCACGTGTGTGGATTGGGCGGCCCATATCTCGCACCGTTTCTATCCATCTGACGTCAAGAATGGTTCTCTTGGTGATTCCCATAACATTCTTGATGACAGCCATCGTTTGTATAGCACGTTTGAGGGGAGAAGAGATACAGGTGATTGAAAATTTTTTTTTGGCCAAATCAGCCAATATGGCCTCTCCTGCACGTCTGGCATCTTTAAAGCCCTTTTCGGTTAGAGAAGGGTTGATGAAGTTGACACCCGTATTGGCCTCCGATTCACCGTGTCTAACTATATAAACGACACAGTCTCCGCAGAGAAAGGGTATGGGTATGGAGAAGAGGGTTGTGACGTGGTTCTTTTTGAGGAACTTTTGATGTTCCTCATCCGGTGTAAGGATGGAAACCGTGAGCCAAAAATAACTCACTTCCAGTCGTAGGACCGCCCCATTTGGTAAGACGGTTTTGGGAATAAT
>RGYU01000177.1 GCA_010031885.1 Chlamydiota bacterium
TTCTGGTATTTCCCTTCAAGGGAAAAAGTAACCGAGGAACTTCCCATTGTAGAAAACCCATTGGAATATGCGGAACCAGCGATAAAAAAGTCGTTGTTCTTGACGGCTTGAAAAGGACTCACCCCTTTTGGCGTTTCAAAAAAAGAGGATTGTATCAGCTTGATATTTTTAATTTCTTGAATTCTAACGACACTTGCCCCCAAAAATACTGCATGCCGAATTTTATAAAATGGAATCCGAACCTTGATACCCTGCATGGTTATTCCTTCAAGAATCTTCTCCGAAAAATTGAACTCCGAAAGCGTTATTCTTGCTCCAGAATTCAATACCAAACTCACCATCTCAGTTCTTTTCTCTTTTTTGGAATTTTCATCAGAACTCAAGGCAACTACGGCGATTGAATCGTTGTTGTATTCGAGTTTTTTTGCGCCAGAATCAAATGCCATATTTTTATCAGCGAAACTTTCAAGAACTCCATCGATGCGCTCCGCATTATTTAAAACAATGATATCTTTGGACCGAATTTCACCTAGCATCTTGCTGCGGGAAAGGTTGGGATCAAGTATTCCCAGCGGATTTTTAAGCCATATCATCTTCGTATCCACAAGAGGCACTTGAATCTTGCCTCCAGAAACAAAATCCGAACTTTCAACTTCAAAGCTATCATCCTTCATCACCAAATTTTCAAACTTCATACAATCATCATTCAAAAGCCATAAACTCTTGGATTGAGGAAATTTTGGGATAACAGAGTTTTTTCGAGTGATATAAACAGGATTGGCAACTAAAAAACTTTTCTCATCGGAGGATAGCATTTCTAATGAGTTGATGGAAACCATACGCTGAATCCGGCCCTCTTTGATCATTCCGGTTCTATCACGAACAATAAATATTGGTTCTTGGGCACTTACAAAAGCCACCGACCAAGAAAAAAACAATGCTGTCAGAGCGAGTAGTTTCATTTTTGAAAAATAGGAAGATAATTGTTTGGAGTTTGGAGAACCAAGCACGCCATTGCAGTTGCATAATGACCACACACCTGGTCAAACCAGGAACCATCTGGGCGCTGTCTTGTAATTAATTCGTCACGGATGTAGGGAAACCAATCAG
>RGYU01000178.1 GCA_010031885.1 Chlamydiota bacterium
TGCTATTTTATTTTCTAAAGCAAGCTACGCTGAAGGTCAAAAAGACAAAGCCAAAGAAAAATTAGAATGGGCATCCAATCATGCAAAAGAATCTGCCACAGAATCGATTGCACTTATTCAATTAGGTCAAATACTGGTTGAAGAAAAAAAATATGATGAAGCTTTGAAAAAAGCGAATGAGGTGGATAACGAAGGTTATCTTGGTCTATCGAATGATTTAAAGGGCGACATCTTAAATGCAATGAACAAAAAAGAAGATGCTAAGAAAGCTTACCTTGAGGCTTTAAAACGATTTGGACCAAAAGATCCTTACGCCAGATTCACACAAGAAAAATTAGAAGCGCTTGGAGTGTAATCGATTGCAATTTGTTAAATTTCTTTTTCTTGTTCTTTTGTCTTTTACCTTAGGTGCTTGTGGACCTGTTAAAGATTTTAAAGATCAAATTACGGAGCGTATGGTTGGCCAAGATCCGATTGATCCGCCTGCAGATTTAAAGGAAATCAAAGCCAAACTTAATCCAAAAATTTTATGGTCACTAAAATTAGGTGGTAGCGAGGCGTTTGAATTTTCACCTGGCATCATTGGTGATGAAGCTTACGCAGCTTCTTCTGATGGAAGCCTTGCTAAGGTCGATTTAAAGACAGGTAAAATGCTCTGGAAAATTAATACCGGCGAAAAACTATCGGGTGGTGTCGGTGTCGGTGTGAATGAACTCACAGTGGGAACGTCCACTGGTTTACTCATTGCTTACGATTTAAATGCCAAGTTACTTTGGAAGACGAGACTATCGAGTCAAATATTAAGTGCGCCTACCATTCATGAAGGCTTAGTGATTGTGAGAACGTCAGACAATCTTATTCATGGTGTCAATGCCAAAGACGGGTTGAAGAAATGGACTTTTTCAAGAGTGGGACCACCTTTAAGTTTACGTTCAAGTGTCGGTGTGGTTGCAAGTGACGGTGTGATTTATGCAGGCTTTCCGGGTGGCAAACTTGCAGCCATTCGAGAGGATAACGGCACACTCCTCTGGGAAATTACAGTCGCGCAACCTAAGGGGGTTACTGAAATTGAACGTGCGTCGGATGTCACAAGTACGCCCGTGATTGATG
>RGYU01000179.1 GCA_010031885.1 Chlamydiota bacterium
TATGCTCCAAAAGATCAAAGCGGAGGTTGCCTTGGTATTCAATGGGCCCGATAAAGAGGTGCTCTTTTGATGAAAAAAATTGTCGTTCAAATTCGTCTCTTGAACTCGATTCATAGGGAAACTGACCTGAATCAACGACTTGTTGGAATATTTCGTAAAGAGCCTCTTTATCTTTAGGATCATAGGAATCCAAAGTATAGCCCATTTTGCTAAGACGTTTAGAAATTTCATTTAAACTTTCTACTTGCGTGTTTAGTCCTGCATCCATTTATAAACTCTTTTTTTGGTGATATTTAGGTCTTAAATATTTTCATAACAGGTTCTAATTTTTATTGCATCTTTGCCAGCAGCTTTTTTCAAGATTCGGTAGGGGGCCCTAAAAAGAAATTCGCCCCAGGACTCCCCCCTAAAATGGGGATACCCACCCATAACCCCATAATAGTCAATCAAACGGCTCTACTACCAAAAAAAGGGGGGGGGACTAGGCGCCATTAATAAATTTATTTAATGTTTTTCCCCCCTTATGCTATAATAATAGGGATATTATTTTTTGAGGCGATACATGCCAAACTTTTCAGATTTAGCAGTCAGAAGAGCTAAAGCTGGAAATGGCAAATTTCATCTCAAATCTGATGACTCAGTTTGATATACAGGGTGCCTTTGAAGAAACACAAAAGCTTTCGTTGATTTTACACAAAGTGAATTCTCTTCGTTGTAGTGATCCCGAATTTTTTAAGAAATGTATTTTAGAAGCTAAATCTGATTGTGTATCTATTGTAAAATTGCGCTACGTTTTCCTGATAGACCAGCTTAAAGCAGTGGTGCAACCTCCCCGTTTTTCTGAAGATGTTTTCCAACTAGCTGCACTTGAAAGGAGATTGGACATCATCCAGTCACTAAAGGGGAGTTCGCAACGCCTTTTTTTAAGTGAGGAGCAGAGCCTCGAACAGGAGGCCACGCTTGATTCTCAAATCGAGGAGATTTCGAAAGCTTTTAGGGAATTCAAGTACTTAAAAAGGGCCGTAGAGGTTACCAAACTCCTCTCTGATCCAATGGTAATCGACAGAAACCTCGTAGAAATCCTCGATACTTTTTTTCTAGAACGCACCC
>RGYU01000180.1 GCA_010031885.1 Chlamydiota bacterium
CTTCATGACTAGGCCCTCCCTAAGGTTAAAGGAAGAGAGAACGGCCAGAACTTCCCCTTTGGGTACCGCCTCCTAGATATTAAGCTTAAAGCTATTGATGTACTCCCCTAAGCAATATCTAAATAAGATAGTCTTAAAGGAATAGCACTTGGCAAGGTTCCGGACCTGCACAAGTTTTTCATCTTTGCTTCTACATAATCTTATTAGTCTGAGGGACGGAAAAGTTCACATAAAAACAAAATTTTTGATGGTTTTTTTGGGAATTATTCCGCCTATAACCTTTGATTTTGCAATAATAATATCATGTTTACATCCATCAAACTCGGATCACCATTTGGCATAAGTGTTTACATCCATCCGGCCTTTTGGTTACTGCCTATTTTTTATCTTTTTTCCAACCTTAAAGCGACCTCTTTATTTCATAGCATTTTGGAAGTTGGGTTACTTTTCGCAGTTTTTTTCTGTGTCATCCTGCATGAATTTGGACATGCTCTTGCTGCCCGATTTTTTGGCATCCAAACCCGCGATATTACCATTTACCCCATGGGCGGAGTCGCACGCCTCGAAAAAATGAGCCATGATCCTTTCGAAGAACTAGTGATTGCCCTTTCGGGCCCCGCAGTTAATTTTCTTATTTTCTTTCTTCTCTTGCCCATCTGCATTCAATTTTCCCCAACTCCTTTTGATTTCGAAAATCTTATACCACCTAACTCTTTTTTAGGCAGCCTAAATCATTACTTGAAAATGCTGATGTTTTCCAATCTGGGGCTCCTCATTTTCAACCTACTTCCAATTTTCCCCATGGATGGCGGGCGCGTACTCAGGGCTTTACTGAATCTGGCTGTAGGCTTTTCAAATGCCACCATAATTTCTGTCACCTTGGGCAATTTAGGTGCCATTTTTCTTGTCTTCCTTGGTCTCTTTTCCTCCAATTATATTCTGGTTTTACTGGCATTCTTTGTCTTTATCGCAGGCAGGCAGGAACTCCTATTGTTAAAGAATAAATATAACAGGGACACCAACTTTAATTTCACCTCGGCATGGGCCTCTTCACCCTCTAATTTTTCCACATTAACCTG
>RGYU01000019.1 GCA_010031885.1 Chlamydiota bacterium
AAAGATATCAATGGTCCCAAAATCTCGTTGGATATTTCCTTTGAATTCTTGAATCGTGAACCCTTGTATCCCTTTGTAGCGCTTGTTTTCTAGGATGTCAGAGGGGACATCTTCCGGGCGATCAAAGAGGGCATCGAGGGGATAAACAGCATCAAATACGAGCTCTTCCCCATTTTCCATCATTCTGGAGGAGGAATACTTTTCATGGGTCATAATCCCTTCAAGAATGCCGAGTAAAGGGGGCCATGTCCCGGCGATCACTTTTGCACCAAGGCTTTTAAAGGCTTTTGCACAGGCAAAGGCAAATCCTTGATCATCTCCTATCCCGGCGATTACAACAGTCTTTCCCTTCAAATTCCAGTGGTCCATAGCATCCTCTTCTCGAGTCGAATTTTTTTAAAAGACTATACTACGAAGTTTCTTTTCCTGTTAACCCTGTTTTATGTAAAATAAGAAAAAAGTATGATTACGACTAATACCAAAACCGCCCATCTAAAAGTGATTGTTTTTGATCATTTAGATGAGGATGTACCCCTTTTTTTGGAGCTTTTTGCACCTAATGCAAAAGAACATCTATCTTTAGAATCGCTTTATGAATCGGTTGAAAATCTCTCCTTTTTTCAAGAAAAACGGGCGTTGTATGTGCGTTGCGATACTGTGCCAAAAAAAATGCGCTGGGATCTTCTTTATTTGTCTGATGCACCCATTTATCTATTTTTCCCCAAAGTATTGAAGGATGCTCAGGGGATTGACTGTAGAAATTTTTCAATGGAAAAACCATGGGAAAGGCAAAAAAGAATTTTTCAGTGGATAGATCAATTTTGTCAAAAGCAAAAAAAATCACTGCAAAAAGAGGCTTTTGATCGCCTATTTAGAATACATGAGGGCTACGGCCTTGCGGTTTTGCGCTCGGTAGAGCAGATTTTGCTTACTTTGAGCACCCCTCTGATCCATTTGGAAACACTGGATAAACATCATCTCTTAGAAGTTGGTTCATCGGACTGGGAAAAGGCCAGACAAATGGTGTTTGCCCCCAAACATATTCTTCGTCCCGACCCCTTGGATATGCTGGGGTTTATTTCAAAAATTCGCCAAGAGGTGTATTTTTGTCTATTTGCTTTTGAAACTGAACCTAAGGTGGCTATCCCCCCTTTTCGAAAAAAGGAGATGAAGGGGACTGAGCAGTTGCGTCTCATGCTAGGAATAGAATACTTTTACGCGCTGCTACCCCTCTTGCTTGAAGTTGAAATGCTTGCTAAAAGTGGATCCTTTACGCAGGAGATGCTTTTTGATTTGCTTTTTACCCGTACAACTGCGCTTTATAGCGAGCGGATATAAAAAAATAGCAAAAAAATGATGAGTGATTAAAGTAGCTCCATCTGCACAGAATCGTAAAACAACTTTCCCGTTTCGGTCAAAAAATAGTGAGACTTATTTTCACCCACCCAACCTCTCTTTTTAAGCCGATCAATTGTCTGTATGTTTTGTTCAGATTGAATTCTTTCTTTTGTTACACCCTCTTTTAAACGTAAATTTAGACCAATCTGTTCATTAAGCAAAGAGGCAAAATCTAGGGTTTCGCTAAAACAATAGAGCGGATCTTGTTTCAAAACAGAATTGTAGTATTGGCTTAAATTTTGGACACACTGAAATCTTTTTTGATCAATAAAGCTCCAGGCAGAAGGTCCAATTCCATAAAATTCTCTCCCGGTCCAGTACCCCGTATTGTGCACAGAGCGTAGATTGTGTTTGCAAAAGGCCGATATTTCATACCTTTCAAAACCGTACTGCTCAAGTTTTTGCACCGCTTTTTCCAACATTTTTGCCCCCTCCTCACTTGAGGGGCGGTTTTTTTCAAGGCTCTCTTTTTTACGAAAAAAAGAAGATCCCTCTTCAATTAAAAGATTATAGAGTGAGAGGTGGCTGATTGGAAGATTTTCTACAATTTGCAACGTCTTTTCAAAATCTTCTATGGATTGGTTCATGAGCTCAAAAATTAGATCAATGGATATATTTGCAAATCCAGCCTGGTATAGAGTTTCAATTGCCTGAATCGATTGTGGCTTTTTTGCTTTTCTGCCCAAAAAAACTAATTCATGTTCTAAAAAGGATTGAACACCTAAACTCACCCGATTTAAACCCATCTTGATGTAGGATTTTGCAATATCAAGTGTGATGTCCTCGGGGTTTGCCTCAATGGTCCATTCCACACCCACGTTAGGGTTTGGAAATAGGGTATGAATCTTTTCAATGATGAGCTTGAGAGAATCTACACAGACCACGGACGGAGTCCCGCCGCCAAAATAGACAGATACAAGTGTCCTATCGAGAAGGTGTTGCCGAAGAAGCTCAAGATGGGCAAGAATAGCCTCTATTAAAAGAGCTTCGTTTTCAGCTTTATAAGGGAGTACAAAAAAACTACAGTAGGGACATTTTCTACGGCAAAAAGGCAGATGAATATAAAGACTGATCTCTTTAGCCATGAAAAAATGTTTACCAGTCATCCCGTTCAGGATCTTGGATCATTCGAGCTCTTTTCCAGCGATTGCGTTCGCTGAAAGGATCCTCATCATATTCTTGGGAACCCTTTTCAGAGCCTTCTTCAAATTCTTCATCCTCAAAAAGGGTGGATGGATCGTCATCTTCATAAGAGCGTTCATCCATATAACTGATTTCGGAATGATCTTCTTCAACACCAATTTCAGGCATTGATTGAGGATCGTATCCTTGATTTTGCTTATTTCGTTTTGGGGCGATAAAGTCTTCCACTTCACCGCTCTCTTTTAGATATTGCAACCTTTGCTTCTCTTCTTCGATCTTAGCCCTGATTCCCTCGATTTCAACTTGATATTTTTCCCGCTCTTTTTTGGGGACAAGATCATGCTCAAACATTTTTTGGAGATCGGCTAATTCGATCTCTAGTTTTCGGAGTTTCTCAGACTTCATAGCACCTTTAGAAAAAAACTTTAAACATTTTAACAACTTCAGTGAAAAAGTCAATACCGCGGACAAAACAAACAGTTTTTTATTTTTTCTTGTAAATCGTTTATAAGTATTTATATATTTTTTACGGTTGCTAACTTACAAAATTTTAACAGGGTTTCTTGTGTTTTTTTGTTAAGAAGGGGGCCTTATTTTAATAAGGCAAGGGTTATTCTTGGCGCAAGCAGTCTGTTTCGTCAACTTCCTTAATGGTTTCTAGCTTAGGTTTAAACGGAGCAAGCCTTATGCATGGTTTGTGTTCTCTTTTGGGCGCTACGGGGATAAACGGTGTAAGTTTTTTAACCCTTTTTTGTGCCATTAGCTCTTGCTCTTCGAATTCTTTGGTAAACGCTTTATAGGCTCGTACTACAGAGAATGCACTCCATGCGACAAGACCGACGAGTGCTGCAAGAGCACAGCTGCCTGGATTTTTAACGATGTAATCGACTCCACGGGGTAGCGTGTCAGACAAAAAGTTTTGGGATGGTTCCAACGTTCTATCAATAGACATAAAATACTCATTTTTAGCTTGTTGCGATCCACACTTTAAACTTGCTTCCTGTTTTAAGAAACCGAGCAAGCTTTTTTGTTTAAAACAAGTATGGAGCTTTTAAAAGGTGGTAGTATTTTAACCTAAATATTAAAAAAAAAGAATATTTAATTATTTATTTGATAAAAAAAGGGGCTAGGTTCTTCGTCTAAAGATAAAATTTTAGTCTTCTTTCCCAAAATCATCAATGAAACGGTTACCCCAAATTCTTTTTTTTACTGTATTGTCTTGATTGAATAATACAGGATTAATCCATCCGCCAGGGCAAGAGGGGGGGCCTTTGTTACTTTCTAAAAAAGTATCGTTGGTATTAATTAGAAGCTTTTTGAATCTTTTTTTTGGGGTTTTAGGTTTAGTGAGACAGACTTCCAAAATACAATAAATAATAAAAGCTATGGCTAAAATCGTTACCCCTATTTTTAGGATTTTTTTTGATGTTCCTAAAAGGTCATAAAAAAAATTTACATTTTTGTTTTGATACATAAGGTTGAGAGATAAAGACATTGAAAAGTAGCCCTCCTACCTAAACATTTTTGCACCACTGAATCATTTTATTAGACCAGCAGGCAATTTTAGAAATGGCTAAATGACAAAACAAAGTAAATTTAGATATTTTTTTCCCCCCATTCGACAGGGTCCTCAATGTTGAGAGAGCAAGCAGCGTATTTACAAGACAAAAGCGGCGAATCTGAAGCTCATTTGAGGGGATTAAGCAAGTGTAGTCTAAAGCCTTATGTAAAAAATTGCGCGTTTTTTCAATCAGGTTTTTAAATCCTTTTTCGGACCGGTCTGATAGGGGAATCCACTCTACGCCCCTTTTTCGATCTTTTTCCACATCTTTAAGGATGTTTGTTAACTGAAGCCCTTTTCCAAAATCCTCTGAAAGCTCAAGCAGAGCTTTCTTTTTTTGGTTGAAATTACCAATATGACAAAAAATTTCTGTCAACATTTCACCTACGCAACCAGCAACATAGTAGCAGTACTCCTCAAGTTCCTGAAGCGTCCGCACCCTATCATCTCCTTTGCGCTCTAAAAATTTAAGCATACCATTTCCCATCACCTGGCCCACTCGGTAGATACTCTCTTGGATCACAAGATCATAGCCAAGGATACGATCAATAAGGACCTTAGCGTCTTGTACAAGAATTTTTTCGGCCTCGCTTGTGCTTTTTGTGAGCTTGGGCAATACTTGACTTACAAACAAAGGACAGTTTTCGGGGTGATGCAAAATTTCAATCCAGACTTTGATCCACTTTTTTTGACTTTCAAAGTCTAAAGATTCCTCGTCTTCAATTGTGTCCAAAATCCTCAAGTATAGGTATGCGTCAGTGACGACTGGAATAAGGGGGGCGTTTAGCATCGGAATGGTCAGAGCAAATGTCCGTGATACTTGGCGCAAAATATCGATATGCATTCTTTTAATCTACCACAACTAACCTAAAAACTTCAAAAAAGTAAAAAAATATCTTTTTGAAGCCCCACAAGGGTATATCAAAAATCTAATTAAAAACACCTGTTTTATTTCTAAAAATTTTTATATTTTGATCTGTTCCGTTTTTTGTTGATCAATCACTCTTATTGAGCCTGTATTTACAATAGTTTCTAGTTATTTCATTTTTTGGTATGGAACAAATGATTTAGGACTTTAAAGATGCAAGACCCCCTTTTCATGAACCAAGATTACCTTGAAAGATCCTTTGAGGACTACCTCAAAGATCCTCAAAGTGTACCTCATGATCTTGCCCTCTTCTTTAAAGGGGTAGAGTTTGCGTATGGCACACTTACATTTAGCCGGCAGCCCATGGAAACGGGGACAGACATCTCCCTTAAGGTATACAGGTTAATAGATCATTTCAAACGTTGTGCCCACTTTAAGGCGAGTACCAACCCTTTGAATGAAAAAAATGTGATCCCCTTGGAGCTAACGCTCATGGAACACCAGCTTCAAGAAAAAGATCTCGATGCGACTGTACTCACATTCGGAGTAGCGACGGCACCTACTATGACACTTAGGGATTTGTTGGCCTGTCTAAAAGAAAGGTATGAGGGGAATGTCGGGTTTGAGTATATGCATTTAACGGATGCCCCACTAGTGATCGATGAGATAGATCGTTATTTGGCCAATGAATATGTCCAAGAGTTGAGCCAACAAGATATACTCAAAATTTACGAGGATCTTTTAAAAGCAGAGCTTTTTGAATCTTTTTTGCATAAGCGTCATATGGGAAAAAAAAGATTTTCTCTCGAGGGGGGCGAGAGTTTGATTCCAATGCTACAAACATTGATCCACGAAGCCAAGGGTTATGGCCTTGAGGATATTGTGATTGGGATGGCGCATCGTGGTCGACTCAACGTCTTAGCACATGTGCTTGAAAAAGATATATCCCAAATTCTTTATGAATTTGAAAGCGATTTTACCCCACAATTTCAGGGGAGTGGCGATGTGAAATATCACATGGGCTACACCAAAAAACGGGCAGGTATTGATGTGAGCCTTGCTGCAAATCCCAGTCATCTAGAATCGGTAGACCCTGTAATTTTAGGAATGTGTCGTGCCAAACAGGATCTCAAGCAGCAGCATATCGCTTTGCCGGTTACAATCCATGGTGATGCTGCGCTTGCCGGACAAGGGGTTGTTTATGAGACTTTGCAGGCTATGCGCTTAGAGGGTTACGAGGTGGGTGGTGGCATCCATATTGTGATCAATAATCAAATAGGTTTTACCGCTACACCCAAAGAGAGTCGATCGACGGTATATTGCACAGACATTGCAAAAGCGTTTAGTTGCCCTGTCTTTCATGTCAACGCGTTGGATCCGATTGCCTGCGTGAAAATCATGAAACTAGCAATCCATTTAGTGCGTAAATTTCACCTGGATGTTTTTATTGATCTCGTTGGGTATCGTAAATATGGTCATAATGAGGGTGATGAACCAGGTTATACCCAACCCCTGATGGTGGAAAAAATCCGTAAGGCTGCCCTTGTGTCAAATATGCTAAATATTCCCCACGACCAGAAAGAGGCCATCCAAAAGAGAATCGAGGGGCATTTAGAGAAAATGTACCTCGAGGCTAAGGAGCTTATTGGAAAAAAAGGGGTAGTCCCTGCAGATTCTGATGATAACAATTTACCCTTTGTATCCACAAAAATCTCACAAAAAGATGCTCAAAGTATCCTAAATAAGATTTCCCAGATTCCAAGTAATTTTCAAATCCATCCACGATTGAAAAAAATTATCGAGGAGAGGGGAACCAGGCAATTGATGGATTGGGCTATGGCAGAGGCTGTGGCTTTTGGGAGTCTGCTTTTAGAAGGGATTATGGTGCGTTTATCGGGAGAAGACTCTAGAAGGGGAACTTTCTCACATAGACATGCAGCAATTTTAGATCAAAAAGAGGAAACCCTTTTGATTCCTCTCAACCATCTTAGTCCCGGTCAGGCTCCATTTGTGGTGGTAAATTCTTATCTGTCTGAATACGCAGTTATGGGATACGAATTTGGGTACACTTTATCAAATCCAAATGCACTTGTTGTATGGGAGGCCCAGTTCGGCGATTTTGTTAATGGTGCCCAGATCATTATCGACCAGTATCTAGCCTCGTGCGAGACTAAGTGGGGGGTTACATCAGGGCTTGTTCTCTATCTTCCTCACGGATTTGAGGGGCAAGGGCCTGAGCATTCATCAGCACGCCTGGAGCGTTTTTTGGAATTGGGTGCCGATAAAAATTATATTGTGGCATTCCCTACAACTACCGTTCAATTTTATCACCTTTTACGCGGACAGGGCTTAAAACATCCAAAAAAACCGCTTATACTTCTTACACCAAAAAGTCTTTTAAGGGATGAAATCTCTTTTTCAACAGTAGAATCGGTAGAAAAGACAAACTTTGAAACTATTATTGAGGTAAAAAGTGGATCGTCTAATTCCAAAACCTGTGTCATTACATTTGGGAAAATGAGGTATGAAATTCAGCGAAAGATTGCATCTTTAAATACGACGGATATTGAAATTATTTCTCTAGAGCAACTTTATCCGCTCGATACAAAACGTCTTAAATCCATTTTTAAAAATCTCTTGCATATCAAAAGATTCTTGTTTGTTCAAGACGAGCCTAAAAATATGGGTGGATATACCCATTTATCTAGGCAAATAGAAGCACTTTTACCTGAAGGAAAATTACAGTACGTAGGCCGCAAGGAATCGAGTTCACCGGCAAGCGGATCTTTAAAAATCTCAACCCTAGAACTTGAAGAAATTCTCAAGGAGATTTTCCATGACTAAAAAAATCGAAGTTCAGCTTCCTGCCCCTGGAGAATCTGTTAAGGAGGTCATGGTAAGTCGGTTTCTCGTTGAGGAGGGCTCCATTGTTTTCAAGGATACGGTGCTTTGCGAGATTGAATCGGATAAGGCCACAATGGAGGTTATTGCACCTGAGGCGGGAAAGGTTCACTTTAAAATTTCAAGTGGTAGCACCTATGCTGTAGGGACCGTTGCAGTAGAAATAGACCCCTCTTTTGAACCGACCAAGGAAAAACCTATAGACAAAGCACCCCCAAAATCCGATCAAAAAAAAGAACCTTCCCAAGAAAAAAAAGAGGTGCCGACCCACGCTGTGCGCCAAGGTTTAGATTTATTTTTAGGGTCAGAAAAAAAAATACATGAACTTGAATCCAAACCAGCAATTTTGAAGCCTCAAGAACTCTTTAAAGAAGGGGAAAAAGTAGAGCCAATGAGCCTGATTAGAAAAACAATCGCAAAAAGGCTTGTTGAGGTCAAAAATGAAACCGCGATGCTGACTACCTTTAATGAAGTAGATATGAGTCGGGTGATGGAACTTAGAAAACTGCATCAGGAAGCTTTTACTAAAAAGCATGGAATTAAGCTTGGATTTATGGCTTTTTTTACGAAGGCTGTGGAAAGAGCTTTATCCCTCTATCCTAAAATTAATGCAAGAATTCAAAATGAGATGATCATCCATCCTGATGGCATCCATATAGGAATCGCAGTGTCAACAGATCGTGGCCTTGTTGTTCCTGTTGTGCGTAATGTGGAAAAAAAAGCTCTTTTTGAAGTTGAAAAAGAGATTGGTGCTCTTGCTCTTAAGGGTCGAGATGGGAAACTGACAGTGAAGGATTTTGAAGGGGGAACATTCACAATTACTAATGGAGGTGTATTTGGTTCTATGCTCTCTACACCCATACTTAATCCTCCGCAAAGTGGAATTTTAGGGATGCATGCAACGATCAATCGGCCCGTTGCAATTGATAACAAGATCGAAATTCGTCCTATGATGTACTTGGCGCTAAGTTACGATCATCGCATTGTTGATGGCAAGGAGGCTGTTGGCTTTTTAGTTGAGGTAAAGCGTTGGATAGAAAATCCGGAGATAGGGGTGCTAAGTCTATGAAAAAAACTATCTTGATCATAGGGGGTGGCCCTGCAGGTTACGTAAGCGCTATACGAGCTGCCCAACTTGGAGCAGATGTCACGCTTGTAGAAAAACACAAAAATTTGGGTGGAACGTGCCTGAACGTAGGTTGCGTCCCCTCTAAAGCTTTACTTCAGTACTCATACTATGTCCATTTGCTGAAGCATGAATTTTCAAACCTTGGAATTGATGCCTCATTAAATAGAATTGATTTTTCCCGCATGCAGGAAAAAAAGGGAGAAATAGTTTCCGGCCTAACCCAGGGGATAGCCTTCCTTTTGAAAAAAAATAAGATTAGGCACATTCGTGGCGAGGCCAAGTTTGTAGCTGAAAAAAAAATTGAGGTTGATGGAGAAATTTTAACAGCCGATTACATTCTTTTAGCAACAGGTTCAAAACCAATCGAACTCCCTTTTTTTCCTATTGACGAGGATCGTGTCCTCTCATCTACAGGAGCTTTAGCTCTTAAAAATATCCCTAATCACCTTATCGTTATTGGAGCCGGAGTCATTGGATTGGAAATGGGATCTGTTTACCGATCGCTTGGTTCCAGGGTCACCTACATTGAGTTTTTTGACAGAATAGCACCAAGTTTTGATGAGGATGTCTCAAAGACGTTAATGGAAATTATGAAGCAAAGGGGAATAGAGTTTCATTTGCAAACAAAAGTCATCAAAGGGGAATTGATAAACGGAGTCGTCCAATTAAGTTGTGAGGGCCAGGATAAAAATATATTTCAAATTGAAGGGGATTACGTTTTACAATCAATTGGAAGAAAACCTAATACTCAGGGGCTTGCTCCACAAAAAGGGGGAATCAGACTCGATGCAAAAGGGTTTATTGAGACCGGATCCGATCTTCAAACCTCAGTTAAAGGGGTTTATGCAATAGGAGATGTCGCTTTTGGGCCTATGTTGGCACATAAAGCATCCCACGAAGGAATAGCGCTTGTTGAAACACTGCTAGGCAAACCTTCCTCTTATAATCTATTTGAAGTTCCCAATGTGATCTATACCCACCCCGAAGTTGCACACGTAGGGATGAACGAGGCAGAGCTTAAGGCTAATCAATTACCCTATAAAGTAGGAAAATTTCCCTTCAAGGCAAACGCCAGGGGGCTTGTAGAGCATGATGAAAAAGGGTTCGTAAAAGTGTATGTGTGCAAGTCTTCCGACCGCTTAATGGGCGCGGTCGTCGTCTGTTCACATGCATCAGAAATGCTGGCTATGTTTCAATTGGCAATCAAGGAAAAACTTAAAATTCAGGATCTCAAGCACCTCATGATAGCCCATCCCACATTAAGTGAGGCGTTAATAGAAGCTATTTTAGATAGTGATAATCAAAGCATTCATTTTTAATTTCTTTTCTTTTGCCTTTTTGAAAAAGTTTATTTATTTTTTTTAAGTTATAAATTATCTTTAAAAAAGGTTTACAACATAATGTTATGCCAACTTAACTAGAATCAAATAATTTTATCATTTAATTTCCGAGCGCATGATGGATTACATACCACCTAAATCAGCAATAGAGTGTTACTCTGAATCTTTATATTCTGATGTTCAGATTCGAAAAATGAAAAAAACTAAAAATATAGCTTTATCCTGTATGGCAGGTCTTGATGGCTGGTGCAGTCGGGAAAAAGCTACCATTTTAATGGATCTTTTATTCTTAAAAAGACCAAAAAAAGTGGTTGAAATTGGTGTTTGGGGTGGAAAGTCTCTCCTTCCGATGGCTATGGCGTTAAATGAAAATAAACGTGGAGTTATCTACGGAATTGATCCTTGGAAAAATGATGCATCCGCGTATATGCTGGAGGGTGAGCATTTAGATTGGTGGACCCAAGTGGATCACGAGCGCATTTATGAGGGTTTTATTTCCACGATTCAACTTTACCATTTAGGCGATGTCGTTGAGGTGATTCGAGCTTCTTCAAAAGATGCTAAAATAATTGAGGAGATTGATTTTCTTCATATAGACGGGAACCACTCTGAAGCAAGCTCTTTAAGCGATGTAAAAAAGTGGGTTCCTCATGTCAAAAAGGGTGGGTTGATTATCCTGGATGATCTCGATTATGGAGAGGAGTTGGAAGGGGGCGCAACTACAAAAAAAGCTGCAGAGTGGCTTGATTCTAATTGTACACGCTTTTTGCAATTCAAAGCGGAAAAAAATGAATGGGCTGTTTGGGTAAAAAGTTGATTGTGATGATAAATAAGGGGTTAAAAAGAGTATTTCTTTTGACCGTGCTCGGCCCTTTAGTTCTCTTTGGAGAGAAGTTCAATCAACAGCGAGATCTTTTGAATACTGGAAAATTCTTTAAATTCATCAAGAGGCTCAAACTTGATGAAAAAAAAAGGCTTCAAAATTCCGCTTTTATTGAAAAAGTAATACCCGTCAAAATCGCCGATTTTCCTACTGCCTATAACGCGTCGATCATCCCTTTCAAAGGGTATTATCTTCTAGCATTTAGAATAGATCGGTATCGACTCCCTTTAGCGCAAAACCTTGAGCATTTTCGAAATTACATAGGGGTAGTTTTACTCAACAACTACTTTGAGCCGATTCAAAAACCGGTTCTTCTTTACGAATTAGGTAATCGCTGCTACGACCCGCGCCTTTTTGAAAAAGGCGGTCGTATTTACATCTCCTATGGTTCAGCTTATGAGGGAGATGCGGACGGTGTAAGTCGCTCAAGAATTAATTTAGTAGAGATTGACTATAAGCACGGTGAATTCGTCTTGGGTAAATCTGTAGCGATGAAGTTAAAAAACATCCGAAAGTTTGAAAAAAACTGGTCTATATTCAGCTATGATGATGAGCTCTTTTATACCTACCAGATACAACCCCATAAAGTATTGAGCGTAGATCCTGCGCATGGCTTTTGTAAGGAGATCGCATTAACTGATACGCCTTTTGAGTGGAAATTTGGGGAGCTTAGAGGCGGCACACCGGCTCTAGAGCTACAAGATTGTTATTTAGCTTTTTTTCATAGCGGGATGTGGTTTTTGGGACGCCATTTTTATTTTATGGGGGCGTATACATTTTCTAAGCACCCCCCTTTTAAAATATTAAAAATGTCGGCAGATCCTTTTTTTTACCATGAATTTTATACCAGCGATCGGAATCCTAACATAGTATCTAATGTTACATTTCCGGGTGGATATTTTGCTGAAAATGGGAAAATTTATTTATGTTATGGGGAAAATGATGCAGCGGTGAGGATCGTGGTCCTGGACGAAAAGGGGCTAATGGAGAGTCTTGAAGTTGTCGAGAGGGGGAAAAACGAAATGGAAGATTAGGAAATTCTTCGCAATCTACGCCCTTTTTTCCATTTTCCAAAGGAAAAGAGTGTGGGCAAAAGTTGTTTACGTAGAGATTCAATAAAAAAAATTCCTGCACCTGGCACCAAGGATATTTTCCAGCCATGTTCCGAGAGAGGATAAACGGCAAAAGCGTTAGCTAAAATGGGAACATAAAGAATCAACAAATGGAGAATTACAGCGGCAAATACACCGAGAATGAGATATCGATTGGAAAACAACCCTTGCTGGAAAATTGAGATCTCATCAGATCTGCAATTGAAGGCGATCAACCATTCAAATATGACCAAAGAGGTCAATACAAGTGCGCGGGAATGGTCTAGATTTTCAAGCTCTAAAGAAAAATAGAAAACTCCAAAAATGGAAAATCCTAGCAACAGCGACATGATTGTGATACGGTACATCATTCCTTCGAAAATGAGACCAACACCTGGGCTTCTTGGTGGTTGCTTTAACTCTTTGCCGGTTTTTGGCTCGAGTCCTAATGGAATTGCCAAAATGACACCGGTGACGAGGTTGACCCATAAAATTTGGAGGGGAGTGAGTGGGGCGATTCCAAAGTAGTAAACAGACAGGATGAGGCCAAAAAGTTCACCAAAACAAGTAGTTAGCAAAAATACTGTAACGTTGCGAAGTCTGTTAAAAATAGCTCGACCCTCTTCAACAGCGTGAACAACCGATGCAAAATTGTCATCTGTGAGGATCATATCTGATGCTTCCTTAGCCACATCTGTGCCCGCAATACCCATGGCGACACCGATATCGGCCGCCTCGAGGGCGGGGGCATCATTCACGCCGTCTCCTGTCATCGCCACGATGTGCTGTTTTTTCTGAAAAGCCTTTACAATTTTTAGTTTATCGACTGGCTCGATACGGGCAAAAACTTTAACCATTGAGATTTCCTCGGCAAGCTGGTCATCCGATATTTTTTTGATGTCGGTTCCTTTCAAAACACCTTTCGTGGGTATACCAAGTTTTTCAGCAATTGCTTTTGCGGTAATGGGGCTATCTCCGGTAATCATGGCGACCTCAATACCGGCATCTTTACACTGACGGATTGCTTCAATCGCCTCCAGTCTAGGTGGATCTATCATCCCTAAAAAGCCTATGAAGGTTCCATCCTTTTCCTTCAGCCTGGACATGTCCAAATCCCCACCACGGTGGCGCATCGTAACGCATCCGATGAGCCGAAGGGCCTTTTCTGACATCCTTTCTAGGTGAAACTCCAACTTTTTAATCTTTTCGTCGTTGAGAAGCTCCCTACCATTTTGGGTTAGTATATGGCTGCAAAAGCTCAATATTTTTTCTGGAGCCCCTTTAAGAAAAATTTCCTCACCATCGGTATTTTCGTGTAAAGTAGCCATGAAAAGGTGTTCACTGGAAAAAGGGATTTCATTAATACGATTAAATTTCTTAGATAAGGTGTCGGTGTCAAGCCCCCCTTTGATTGCGGCAACAATCAATGCCCCTTCAGTTGGATCACCTATCAATTCCAATCTGCCGTTTTCAGGGGTAACTAGAGCATCATTACATAATGACGCGACTAGCAACAGGGTGTTTAAATGAGTCAAGTTTTCTGGAAGAATCCTACCACCTTCGCTTAAAAATGCCCCGTAAGGCGAATCACCATCTCCCTCAACAATAATCTCCTGCCCGTCAATATAGATTTCGGTGACTTTCATCTGATTTTGTGTAAGCGTACCTGTTTTATCAGAGGCGATGAGGGTGGTTGACCCAAGTGTTTCTACAGCCAAAAGCTTTCGAACTATCGCATGTTTTTTCGCCATCTCTGACATCCCCATAGCTAATGTGATGGTAAAAGAAGCAGGCAAACCTTCCGGAATGGCCGATACGGCCGCAGAAACACTGAGTAAGAAAATTTCAACCACTCCTAGACCCTGACTTAAAGAAACCCAGATAAAAAACAAGATAGCAACGGCGATCATAGGGAGAATCCAAAAACCTATGGACTCAACATTTTTTTGTAAGGGGGTCTTTTGTTCCTCAATTTCTTTAAGAGAATTTGCAATTTTTCCTAATTCAGTTGCCATACCGGTTGCTGTTATGATTGCTGTAGCCTTTCCTGCTGCAACTGAGGTACCCATAAAGAGCATGTTGATTTGGTCAACTAGAGGGGGATGATTTTCAAGTTTTTTTGCAATTTTTTCTACCGGTATCGATTCACCTGTAAGAGTCGATTCATTAATCCTTAAATTGACGGTTTCAATCAGTCTGGCATCTGCTGGAATTCGATCACCTGGCTCCAAAATAATTACGTCTCCAGGAACAAGATCAGAGGAGGAGCATAGGGTAATGTGGCCGTCTCTTTTCACTCGTGATTTATAAGCAGCAAGCTTTCTAAGTGCCTCCATAGCTTTTTCTGCCTTGGCCTCTTGAATAAAGCCGATGATAGCCATAAGCATCAAAGTGCTCATCAAAACGATTCCGTCAGTAAAGCTATAAATGAAGAATTTAAAGGCACAAGCAAGAAGAAGAATCATAACCAGGGGATTAAGAAACTGTCTAAAAAAGAGGGCAAAAAGCGAACGTTTTTTCTTTTCCTCGAGCGCATTGGGCCCAACTTTTTGGCATCGAATTAAAGCTTCTTGTGAACTCAAACCACCTATGTCAGATCCCAAGAGTTCGAATACCTCTTCAACCGATTCTTTGTACCAGTGGCTTTCATGTGTCATAAAAGCTGTACATACTCTATTTATTGGATGGTGTCAATTTGGTAAAAAAATGGCCCCACATGGGGGCCGTTTAGTGAGATGAGCCTGAATTGAATCCCCCGTTTAGAAGAGGGTAAATCCTTTAAAAACATTCAAAAAGGCACCGCTTTTTTTAGGCTTTAAAGCATCTACCGCAGGTTCTGGCACATCCATATCCATCCCCAAAACATCTAAGCGAGGTAAGCAACGATGAGCTATTGCCACTTTTCTTTGCTGAGCCTTTTTTCGGCTCAAGTGATTTCTTAAGGCCCCTTGAATGACCAGAGCTTTTTCGTTTCTGGTTGTTTCCATCAGTGATGAATCTTGTGTCTCTTCAATCTCCCATTCAAAATCGATCCCGTGGAACGGCCTTTTTTCGTTAAGGATCCTTGTTCGATACCGTTCAACTAAAGACGGATCATAATTTTTTTTGCTTGTTAGTGAGAGGGCTATTTCTGAGATCTTTTTCATCAAATACAGAGCGCTTAGCCCAAAACCATAGATTAGTAGCCCAACAGGGTGAACAACGGCGACTGCTGCTAATGCAATCGTTAATTTTGCTATTTCATAAAGGTGAAGACAAGCTACACCAACGATGACTACGGCACGTGCTAAGTAGCTTTCAGGACAAGCTGCTTTAAGTTTTTTCCCTAAAGAAGCTGTCGCTTGAGATAGACGAGGTGATATTGTAAAATTATTTATCTTTTCAAAGACATCTTTATAAAGGGTGCCACTCATAGGATTGAATCTAGTAAGAAACTCGATGGTAGTTTTATTTTTGCTGTTGAGGTTTGCCTCATTCACCCCTTTTCTCGCTTCTTGTACCTGATCGTAGGCCTCAAGGATTTTTTGATTTAAAAAGGTCAAGTAGAAGCTATTTCCATCCTGGATATCTTGAAAGAATTCTTCTACCTCGATCTCCCTATCAGCAAGACCAAGTATCGTTTTGTATGTTTCAAAATTTTCAAAGTCAGGATTTGGTTTATCGAGAAGGTTTTCCATGAGCAAAGAGAGAGTACTTAGCTTTTCTTGAGCCATTTTTAGACAATTTTTTGCCTTGCTAATTTTTTTTAGCTCGTCGGCATAAGCCTCTTCAACTTGGTTCCATTTGTAAGCTTTCGCCTCGTTAGCCCTTTCTAACATTGTAAGGGCCTCTGCCATGTTTTGAAATTTGGTCGAGCAGGGAGATATAGGATGGGTTTGAAACTTTAAAGCCTCTAACTTTTCTTTAAAAAATTCAGAATTAGCCAAGAGAAAAAATTTCTGGTCTTCTGAATCAAGGATTCTGAAAGCTTGGTCAAACTTGGTCTCCACGTCGATTTTAGCCAATTCAGCCTGGGTGTCTTTTAGCTCTGTATTGCAATTCAAAAATTCTATATCCAATTGACTAAAAGAAGGATCATCAAAATGCTGTCTTCGGAACATCTCGTCTAGTTGAAGTCTTAGAGCTACTGATCTTTGTTGTAAATCCACTAACGTTTTTTTTGCCGTATCGATATCACCCTTTTCGGCCTCGTTTAGCGGGTAGGTGGATAAAAAGAGCCTTTTTTGAGCCTTTAGATAGGATAGGATATTCTGAAGCTGACCAAGGCAGGCTTGCTTTTTATCAGCATCAATCATCCCTTTCATGTGGCTAGTTTGCCCTATTCGCCCTAATTGGGCTATTACGCCGTCGATAAGTGCGTCAAATTCGAGCTGCTGGTGGTTTCTTTGGGACGCCGTCTCTACACCTTTCCAGAAAGCATTTATAAGTGGCAAAAAATTACCCAGTTGATTAGAGGCCTTAACCTCATGGGAAAAGGGGGCTTTTTCATAAGTACTTTGAAGAGAATGGATTGCGTTAAAAGAGCTCATAAACTCAAACCCAGGTTATTTTCTTTGCACCTAGTATAATAAAAATTATAATTATTATATATAAATTTATTAAATTATTTACTATCCCCCAAGGAAAGGAAAAGGGCCCCTTGAGGGAGCCCTTTCCTGCAGTATTTGCACTCTTCTCAGAGCTAGCCTAGGATCTAGGCCTTGCAGCAGTTGTGTGACGAAAATTTTCTAAGCGGGGATCGTTAGGTTGATATGTTACATCATGGCTGAAACGGGGTTTGTTCGTTTGCCCGGAAAAAAAATTTACGACTCTTGAGCGCCAGGATTCTGGGGGTGCTTTGGAGGGAGCTTTTGGGATCAAAGGAGGATTTTGTGTTATCGTGGGGTGAGATTTTTGAGCAACCCTGCGTTGCTTTACACTCACCCACCAATGCCGTATTTTTGATCCCGCTTGAATCTTTTTTCCAAAATCAGCTCGTGCCAAAACTCCTCTAAATAGACCTTGTATCACACACACCGATCTACATTTTGCTAGATTGGTTTTTTGCTGGATTCTAGCATTTTTCCATTCTGCATGAGTCGTGTCTGCACTAGTTAGGGGATTCATTATGTACCTCATTTCGCACAATACGTGGTTTACTTCCCTTCTTTTGCTTTGCCTTTAACCAAACTAGCTAAAGAAGCCGGATGATAAGTTTTGCAAACGGGCGTGCCAGCTTAAATTCGTTGAATTAGGGGCAACTGCATTTACAGCTGGACTAGTTATGCTCAAATATGCGTCTTGACTTTCCTCTTTCGACATACCGCGAATCAAAGCGCTATTAGATTCTTGACTGTTAATTTTCTGCTCAAAACTGTCGATTGTTTGCGACTGCGCACCCATTGCAAAATTTGCTCATGTTTTTGCAATTGATACAGAACTACCAGTAGTTGCATTTTGAGGGATGCGATGGCTTATTTTTGCCGAACCCGTTTCTAAAGAATTCGATTGATTCCGATTTCTTCTTGGTCTTGCAGCTAGGGTCTCTACCTCCCTAAAAGCAATCGCCGTATTATCTTTCCAACAGAGAGCTGAAACTGAATCTTCTCCGGTATCACCCTGGCTATCCACCACCAGCTGCTGCGCACTCTTTGCAAAACTTTCTTGTTGTATTGGTATTATCTCAGATCTACAAGTAGCTGCATTTTGAGGTACGCGATGGCTTATTCTTTGCGAACCAATTTCTGAGAGATTCGCTGGGGTTTGCGGGACATTAGCAAGCGGAGCTAAAGTCGACATATCCGGATTCAAACTGCTATTAGATCTTTCCGCCGAGCAAGCTGGAATCGATTCTAAAACCTGACTAAAGCTCGCTTGGTTTAAATCAGAAGCCGAAATGGCTTGTCTGTTTAACCGGGCATCAGCTACGACATTTTGGGTTTGCAAAAAAACTCTAGTAATTTCCAGTTTTCTTGAATCTGAATTGATCTTTTCTTCGTTTGCTTTAAATTCGTCTTTTGGGTTGATTTTAAATCGTTTAAAATAGTCCCGACAATTTGTTATTTTGCTTGTAGCCTCTTTTTGAGCTCGGTAGATACAAAAAACTGCAATAGTTAAAACGTGCCAAAGAGTTGCCAAAGATCCAAACAAAATAAGCGAGCCAACGTTCGAAATAACATAGAAAGCAACCAACGAAATCAACTTGGCAGTTTGAAGCATTTTCCCAAAAGAATTTAGGGTTTTATCAATCAGCTTTAATTCGATTGATTCCATTGTGTTTGATACAATGTTTCCCCATTTAGGAAGAAAACGATTAAACTTTTCTTCGATAGTAGTAGCAAAAAACTTTTCCTCAAACTCGTGATCCCGTTGATCACTTTTTAAATGATCATATTCTTTACTAGCTTGCAGGAGCTCATCTCTAAGTGAAGAAACTAATCTGTTAAGTTCATGAAGATATACGGAATCTTGTGAATACAGTTCTGTTTTAAAATATTCATAAGAGGTATCCTCAGCTCTATCTTGTGATAATTTCATGTATCTTTGATAAAGATCATTCAAAACTTTTTCATCAAGAACGTTAAAATTTAGTAGCTCATTCAATAAGCCATTCGCTTCATCAAAACTTAATTTACACCTTTCAACTTTCAAGTAAGCATTCGCCAATGCTTGTCGATCAATGGCTATTTTCTCGTTAACTTCATCAGTTCGATTGGGAAATTCGTACCCAATAGGTGCTCTGGCAGTTTCCTTCATAGCTTGAGCTAGATTCAACATGCTGTGTGAAAGCCCTTTGGCATGTTTTAAAATGGCAAGCTGTTCTATAAGTGTTTTATCATCGACATTTTGTTCTAATAAATTTAAAACTTGTAGACGCCTCTCTTCGTTATTTGGAAAAGATTCCCCATTGAATTTTGTTTTTATCGTCTCGCGTATGGGATTAGTAGGTTCTTCTTCGCTACTAGAGGCTTCAGCAAGTAACGAAACTTTGACTCTAGAAGTTGAGATTTGGTTTTTACCTGCATCAACCATGGCAATAGCTTCATCAATACAAAGATTCCATCGATTCTGTTCGTCTCGCTCATCGCGTAAATGTTGATTTTGTCCAGCCGCTTTTGAGTAGTATTCTTTTAGAAGGGCAAGCTTTGGCAAACAGCGGGCAAATAAGCCTCTTGTTCTACCTGAAGGTTCTTGTTGGCCTCCACCAAGAGATGATTCTTCATCAGAATCAGTCTTACTGGAATCGTAAGAAGATGCACTTTGCCAACTTACACGTGGTGAACCCGATTGAAAAGATCCAGCTTCATCAACTTCATAATCTGAATCTGAACCTGTTAGAGCTGATACAAATGATTCATGAGAATTTCTAGGGCTGCTTGATGGACTGGTCATAATTTTCCGCCTTATAAAAATGTAATTATAAATATTATACTATAAATTTTAATTTATTAGTATGTTTTTTTATAATGTTCACTAAGAAAGGGTTAGAACTTGCGTACCCCATTAACCCTTTTTTTGCTCCGCATACCCCCGGCAGACCCTTTAGGTAGATGTGGCCTCAAAGTCCGATTCATTTGCTTTTAGCCCCATACGGGCCGCTGACCGGCTAAGCCAAAATCGGCCACATCTTGACCCGTCATAGGACGTTTGAGGATACGTTCGATCTCAAGCCCTTTGACTCCAGCGATATGATGTACTTGACTTCGTAGCTGGTTATCTATGATCGATAGACGAGTTTCATTTGCAATTTCTGACCTATTTTTTGATGAAAGATCCTTTATTTCACCCCTTTTTAACCAATCCACGAAGTAATGAGAGCCCTGCCCGATGCAGTCCCTAACTAGGGTTGCAAGAACCCATGCGATTGAACCTACTGCGTAGCAGACGGTAGCGATGGTGAGAGCAAAGAAAAATTGGGCGACTTTGTAGAGTACATAGGAGGCTACGAGGGATGTGATCCCTATGGTGGCCCAAAAGCTACTGAGACTTTTATCTTTTACACTAGAGTTCATCCACTCTACAGCCCTGGCGATCATCGGTTTTTGAACTGTGAAGTGATTGATCTTGTGAAATAGATCAAAAAAGACGAGCCCCTCCGTTGGATCAAACCATTTTTTAAACTTTAAATACTCTAAACTACGCTTCTCTCGCTCCAAAAGCTGCACCTCTTTTTTAGCTTGGTTGGCGCTGATTCGCTTCTTCTGGATTTCGCCATCAAGATGGGTCAAGAAGGTGCTATCCGGTTTTTTTAGATCCTGATAAAACCTATTAAAGGGGGCATCGCTGTTTTCACCTTCACTTGATTTAAATTGGTCGAATGCCTCAGAGTGGTCCATCAAGTGAGTGTAAACCTGGTATAATTTAAACAGCTCTTCTAGATCCTCTTTGCTTGTATCGGGTGTAATTTGGATAAGTCGATCAAATAGACCCTGAAGTTGTTGATGAGTCGTAGAATAATTTCTAAAATCGCATTTTGCATCCATAAGTTCGTCCGACAACCACAATAAATCCGATTTGGAAAGAATTTGAACGGAGGTCCAATCGACCTGTTTTTGTTCTTGAGCTGTAACATGCAAGCTATCTGCGATATTGATCAATCTTGTAACAGCTAGAGGTCTTTTTTGGGCCCTATATTTGTTCCCCAGCAAAAGAGCTTCAATCTCCCTTTTCGACATCTCAGTGTCGTCAATTTTTTTAAAAAAGGTGCTGCAACCTAGACCATTTAATCTTGCATCCACTTGGGAACTGAACCTGACCGATTTGCCATCAACGTCTTTATAGGTACCGCTTTCTTTGATAAATTCCCATATCGATTGGTTTGTTTCTTTTGGGTCTTTAAGCTTTTTAATCGCCGAATCTATCATTGCGTTGAAAGATGATTGTTCAAACATCATCAGATGAGAATCTCTATTGGCAGTTTTAGCTGCCTGGTAATTTTTACCAAACAGGTCAGCTACTTTGGGCAAGCAAAAGGAAAACAGCCGAGCGATCCTGGACGACTCAGAGACTGACTCTGGCGCAATAAAATTAATTGCTTGCGCTGAGGAGGCGCCTTGCTGTGCAGGGCTACCAGAATAGGGGGCTGTTGGTTGCATAAAATACCATATTCAACTTTGTTCAGCTGTATTATAGTAAAAACTTATATTAAATTATATATTAATTTACTATGTTGCCTTTAAGGAGCTTAATCCGCACCCCCCGGGAAAACCCGCCAAAGAGTTGGGCCCCTTTTCGGGGCCCATCTGGTTGCAAATTGACTAGGGATATGGATTATTCAAGACCCATATCGGATCGTAAATTTTTTAGTGCCCGCTCTCCCGCTTCTTCGGCTATTTGAATGGATTCCAATAATGTTTTGCGACTTTTCAGAGCTTCATTCAAGGCATGAGCTTTAGCCATATCTACTAGACTTGATAGATACTTTTGAATAATAGCTTCCCCTTTTTTACCATTCTCTTCAATCATTCTAGCTATTTGTGATCTAGCTTCTTCTTCACGTAAAGTTTTATACCATTCGGCATTCTTTAGAAGGGATGGCAATCTTGTTATTCGCTCTTGATTAGCAATTTTTCGTACATTTGTTTGACTGTTGTCTTGTAAACCCTCATTATTTTTTCTAAGATCCTTGACTCTATCCCAACCTTGAATGAAGATAAAGCGGCAAGCAACACCAGCCACCCAATAAGCAGAGCCCAAAAGGTAACAGAGGGATGCAAAGCTCAATGCAGTTACTGCCTTTGCCATTTGAAAGATCACATAAAGACTAACTCCAGTTATGACTTTCAAAGTTGCAAAAAAGCTGCATTTAGAGGGATCGATCATATTTAGTTTTGACGCTTCAATCGATCTAGAAAACAGCGAACAGGGAACAGTAAAATTGTTTATTCGATTGAACATATCTTTGAAGATAATAAAAGATCTTGGATCAAATCTTAGGTCAAATTGATCAAATCCTTCAGAGCGTTGTTCTCTTTCGGCAAGATTTAACTCCTCTTTTTTCTTTACAGCATCTTCTCTTGCTTTGACCACTGACCTATTGAGTATTTGCAAATAGCTACTGTCTGTTTTTGTTAGGTCTTCGAAGAATTTTAATTTTGAAAGTGGGCTATTTTCGATTGCATTTAGTAGTGCTTCTATTTTTTCAGCCTCTGGATAATCTCCTTGAAGGAGGTTTTTCATCGATTCTTTTAATCGAAGAAATGTTTGAAAATGTTCATCCAGTTGTTCTGGTCTCATTTCTGGACTACATAAGTCAAGAAATAGTTGTTCTAACTCACTTAAAAGGTTTCTTGCATCTTGGAAAGCACGATTGGCTGTTTCAATTTTAGTATCCCTCGTCTCTTTTAATGCTCCTAGCGTATCGCTTATGTCGGTCGATTGAAATGGACTAGACTCTTGAGCTGTAGATTGTAAGCTTTCTGTAATATTGATTACTTTTGTAAAAGCTTTTGCAAACCGCTCAGAGCCTTCAGCACTCTGTTTTAAAAGGATTAACTCCTGTTTTAAAAGGGTGTCATTTATCTCGATTTCTCGATTTCTTAGTTTAGCTATCAGCTCGCTTTTTTTCTTTTGAAGCTCATCGCTAAAAGATATTTTAGCATTATCGTCATCGAAGTCGCAAAAATCATTACGCCTTTCTAGATAATCCACTATAGTTTCTCTAGTCTCCCCTTCTTTTCCTATTTTACTGATGGTTAATTCAATGATTTGATTGAAACCAATAGGAATGTATCTAGCATTTTTACATCTTATATTCGTTGACTTTGATTGGTCTAGATTTTGACCAAATAAAGAGTGAAGCTTGGGGAATGCCACTGACATTCTAGAAGGTTGCTGGCCTGTAGGCTCAACGTACGGGACATTTGATACTGAAGAAATTTTAGCGGGGTTTTCTGGATATGACATAAAAATTACCTATATTATTTTTTATATAATTAAAAATATTATATTATAATTTATATTATTAATAAATAAAAAATTTTTTATCACTGTTTTTTAGAGGTTTAGGGTGGAGTACGGTTTTATGTGCTTAAAAATCAGGGGAGTAATAATTGTGCTATAATAAATATTTTAATCTGTGATATAATACCTCAGTAATTGATGTAGTTGCTCCGTTCTTTTTGATTATTCAACAAAAAGTCGTAGCAATTCTACTTGAGGGGGTAAGATGACACCAAAAGAGATGGAAAAAATGATCGCAAGGCTTCAGTCGAAGCTGGATCATTATGAGACCGAGTGGGCTTATTTGGACCGTATCCTCTCTGAATGCGGGTTTCGTAAGGGGTTAATGAGCCTTAAAAAAACGGTAGAAAGTATGATCGGAGCCGATTCGGATATGAAAATCGACGAATTTGGATTCTAGGGATTTTTCGCCTCGGATTCAAAAAAATGGGTTTCTATCAAAGAACGGATTTTATTTTTGAGTTCTACTTTTTTAGCTTGCCAAAACCAATAGCAGGCCTGCCTTAAATTCTCCAATTCCTCTTTGTCTTTTAATAATAGATCTACTTTTTCTTTGGCCTCGGTCCAATCTTGCAAAATAGGCAAGGGGTGCTTTCCAAACAAATTCTTGAAATAATCAGATGAGTAGTTGCTCTGTAT
>RGYU01000181.1 GCA_010031885.1 Chlamydiota bacterium
CCCTGCCAAGTCCATGGATCAATCCCATAAACACGAACAAAACCAGTATCGGGATAAAGTTGCCCAGCAATCAAGTTCATTAAAGTGCTTTTACCAGAACCATTTGAGCCTAATAACGCTGTAATCCCAGGTCGGAGTTCTAAACTGACATCATTTAATCCAAGAAAATTGCCATGCCATTTAGAAACTTTCTTGCACCATAAAGGCACAATATCAGGATTGATGGTATCGGCTAAAACCCCAATCATGATTCAATACCCTGTTTAAAGTAGATTCGCATGGTAAGAATTGAAGTAACTGTAAATACAAACCCCAAAGAAGCAACAGCAAACCAAGGATTCAAAGCTTGATCGGTTTGACCTGGAAGAAGGGTAGGGGACGCCCCAAGGCATTTTTCACCCAACCTCTCAACACAGTACCAAAAATCCAGAATTCTTAATACCGGGTTTAATCTTAAACGATCAATCATGATGGCACAAAGGGAGGGGAGAAGAAAAAAGACTCCCGCCCAGCACATTATTAAACCAATAGTGGACCTAAAAAATCCAACCGTTGCAAAAAGCAGAGAAACAAGTCCCAGATTAATGACAAAACCGTAGCCAATAATTCCGAGCAGTAACCTAGGGTTATAAAGCAAGTAGGTCCATGTATCGATAAAGCAAATTTCTAGAAAAAGAAAAAGGGCAGGGATGGTGGCAAAAAGGTGAACAAGAAAAGAGGCTGCAAGAAACTTTCCACCAATATAATTTTTCATTCCGCCAGACTTGGACTGATAGAAGATCAAAGATCCCTGATTAAGATCTTCGCCAAGCAGTGAAGCACCTGCCAATACTAAAAGTACAATAATACCTCTGGACTGCAGATTGATAAAATTTCGAAAAGTTTCAGGAGAACCGTCCATTTTCAAAACACTGCGGAGAAATTGCATCATATCATTTTGGTTTGCACGACCAAAACCACCAACTCTTACTAATCCATCTGGTTGTTGATCAGCAACCCAGAAGAAAAGATATTGTCCAAAAAAATAGAGAAGGAAATTTAAAACAGCTAGTGAAAATACGACCCAAAATACTTTGCGT
>RGYU01000182.1 GCA_010031885.1 Chlamydiota bacterium
TAGACTATTATTACTCATACTATCCAAAAAGCACGCATAATTTCTACGGTAGAAGTACTGGATATCAACTAGGCAGCTACTCGAACTATGTGGGTATTTCATTATTCTACACCGTTTGATCCAAATCGCATTTTCAACGGGAATGAATCGCCAAGAATGTTAAAAATCTCAATTTTTTAGCAGGGTAGCTCGGGGAGAAATCCATCGACTTGCATCTGCCACATTTTTTTATAGAGGCCATTTTCCTTCAAGAGAGAGTCGTGGGTTCCTTCCTCCACAATTTTCCCTTTGTCGAACACTAAAATGCGGTCCATATGCGCTAACGTTGAGAGCCGATGGGCGATGATAATCGTAGTTTTATTTGCCATAAGGTTTTTTAAAGCATCCTGAATCGCCCCTTCTGTGACGGAATCGAGCGAGGAGGTAGCCTCATCTAGAATTAGGATGGGAGCGTCGGCCAAAATCGCCCGTGCGATAGCAATACGCTGCTTTTCCCCTCCTGAAAGTTTTGTGCCCCTCTCTCCTACTTTGGTTTTAACCCGATGGGGAAGGTGTTTAACAACAAGATCGGCATGTGACTGCACAAGCGCCTTGTGAAGCGCATCGCTAGTGGCATGCGGATTGCCGTAAAGGATGTTTTCCTCAATAGTTCGATGAAAAAGCTGGGGATCCTAAGAAATTAGGGCAATCTCAGGCAGCTTGGAAAAATTTCAGGTGGTACCTAGCGTTATTTTTTAAGAATCGAGGTAATAATCTCTTTAAAAAGATCAAAATCTAGGTCTAGACTATGGGGTAATGATCGGTAAAGGGAGGGGATGGCTTTTTCGAGAATTTCTTGATGGGAGATAAAGAGGTAGGGGAGTGGTATTTCTGGATCTTCTTCATTTATTGGTATGGATTGAATGCTCTAGAAAAAATTTAAAGACAAATCCTCAAAAGCACCCTTTATAGCAGCCTCTAAAGGGGCTTGAATTTGGTTCCAAACATCTTCAGGGATAGTTTTTTTAAGTTTCGGATCTATGGAGGCTAAAAAGGGGGTAGGATCTTGTTTGGCCTGGGCAAGTT
>RGYU01000183.1 GCA_010031885.1 Chlamydiota bacterium
ACCAGCAATCCTCTAGTGCCCCCTTTTTTTTTAGATTTTTTCGTCTCGCCTCTCTTTTGACTGCTATTTTTTTTGGATTTATTTTCTTTTTTCATGCTCCCTCCTTTTTATCTCTTATAAGCTAAATAGAGCTTTTTGGATTATCTTTTACACAACATTATCAGGATATGTCCCTTGGTGGAACGATAGTTATAATACCCCTAGGGATGCGAGTCCACGAAAGAAAATTTCGACAGATAATGACGCCAAAATCAAACCTCCTACTCTAGTAACAATATTTATACCGGTGCTACCTAGTTTCGTCTCAATAGGAGCAGCAAAATAGAGAATAATAGCTGCTATAACACCCACACCTAAGCCACACAAAGAAAGGATCAAAAGATCGAAAACAGAGGAATAGGCTCGCGAAGCAATAATTGCAGCACTGAATGCCCCAGGACCCGCCATAATTGGAATAGCAAGCGGCACAACAGATATATTGGGAGGTTTATAGTGGGACTCATTAAGATTTTGCCGCATTGGGCTTACTTCAGCATTCAACATAGAAAGTGCAATCAAAAATACAATAATTCCCCCAGCACACTGAAAAGCAGCAATACGGACTCCTAAAAAATCTAATATTGGGCCACCTATCAAAGTTACCAAAACTAATATTACAGCAAGTGATATACCAGACCAAATTCCAATCGAATGTCTTTGCTCCTTAGTTCTGCCCTGAGTTAGGTTCAATAAAACAGGAATGGCAATCAAGGGATTACACACAACGAGCATGGTAACGAAATAATTTATGAAGTATGTAACTTCCATAAGCCTCCTTCAATCCCCCTCCACATATCCAAGTTTCTAATTGGAAACAAGGGGATAACCGTCCTCCTCAAAAAATATTTAGTAAAATAATGGGGGCGTAACTCTTTTATTGATGGTGTGACCTCTAAATAAAAAAAGGCACACTTAATTGATTAAGTGCGCCTCTAAAGATGTGGCTTGGACCGGAATCGAACCAGCGACACAAGGATTTTCAGTCCTCTGCTCTACCGACTGAGCTACCAAGCCA
>RGYU01000184.1 GCA_010031885.1 Chlamydiota bacterium
CTTAAAGTATATTTTTTCATGATAAGACTAACCTTATCCCGGTTCGATACTGCGAATATCTCTTGATATTCTTTTTCAAATTTAGTCGCTATAAAATCTTTTTCCTGTTTTACTACATCTTGTAATGTAGCTGTGAAAGCCTTGACCTTTTCAAACCTATCTTTTTTTGATTGAATAAAATGATTAAAATCTTTTTGTACACCCTGTTGTTGAAACTCTTCAAACCATCTTGCTTGAAGCTCATCTGGTACATCGTCTATGTTTAAAGATTGTGACAATTTAAAAATATCCAAAGCTATTTTTTTGAGCTCTAGGTCAAACCTTTTCCCTTTGAACGGGAAAACGGCATTATTAGAATTTCTGGTGGTTAATTCCACTCTAACTTCTTTTGGTTCAGCATCACTAGTCTTAAAAAAAGCTTTTAAATATTCATAAATGTCCTTTGGAGTTAGATCAGACAGAACCTTTCTTTTTTTCAAAACACTGAGAGAAAGAAAGTATTTTACAAAATCAAGATAATTACCACCTATATGATAGCTACCACTCCTCCCACCTATTACCCTTTTAGCAATTTCCATCCCGCTCAAATCATGAATCTTAGTACCATTAACTTCCGTATCTAACAGGAGCTTTAGATCTGCTCCACACTTTTCCTCAGTTTGTATAAGGAGGTCTGTTTTGTACCCTTTTACCTCTGTAGTAATACCATCCATCAATTCCCTTGCTTTTTGTAAAGGAGTTGTTCCACCACATTTATCCAATATTTTTTCACGTAAGCCTTTTGAGATACAGGCTTTCATCCAACTGGCTATAGGTGTTGAAAGATTGGCTCCGTAAAGCTTAGCATGACAGTCCATCTCTTTATCGGTTGAAAACTCCTCATTACCGCCCATACGACTAAAAATTCCTGTAGGAGGAATGTAGGGAAACTGTCCCAATTTAAAAAACTCATAAAATGCGGTCAAACTATTTTGGTCATTTCTGTACCCTTTGCACTCGGCAATGAATCTCTGAATCGCACCACTCTTTTGCTGTTTTTGCTTATCTTTGG
>RGYU01000185.1 GCA_010031885.1 Chlamydiota bacterium
CCCCAAGCGTGGGGCCCCGTTCTACTAAAGTGACTTTTGCTCCTAACTGGCTCGCCCGTATGGCGCTCACATAACCAGCGGGTCCTCCCCCCACAATCACAATCGATTTCGTCATAAACCTAAAACTCCGATTTCGGGATTTTCCAACCAGCGCTTGACCTCAACTAAAAATCCAACAGCCTCTTTTCCGTCAATGATCCGGTGATCATAGCTTAAAGCGATGTACATCATAGGGCGTATCTCCACTTTTCCCTGAATCGCTACAGGTCGGTCCAACGTCGCGTGCATCCCCAGAATTCCGCTTTGCGGAGGATTCAAAATTGGGGTCGATAATAAAGAACCAAACACCCCGCCATTTGTGATGGTAAATGACCCCCCCTCAAAATCCTTTACGGTTAATTTCCCCTCACGCCCCTTTTGAGCTAATTGGGCGATCTCTTTTTCCACTTGCGCCAATGTCAGCTTTTCCACATGACGCACTACCGGAACCACAAGCCCTCTCTCTGTAGAAACGGCTATCCCCACATGCACACCGGTGGGATAAACAATCGAATCTTTATCAATACGTGCATGGACTTTTGGATAGATTCCAAGGGCCCGCTCGACCGCTTTTGTAAAAAAAGCCATAAACCCAAGCTTTATACCGTGCTGTTTGGTAAACGCCTCCTGGTGCTCTTTTCTCAATCGCATCAAAGCGCTCATATCCACCTCATTGAAAGTAGTGAGCATGGCCGTCTCGTTTTTGACGTCCACAAGACGCTTTGCAATCGTTTTTCGAATGAGACTCATGGGCTCTCTTTTCTCGCCAGAGGCGCTTGTTTCCCCTTTTAATGGCTCAACTTTGGGTGGAGATTGCTCCAGTTTTGTCGGCTTTTGTAGAAATTCCTCCATCCCTTGCCGGATCACACTCTCCCCGGTTTTTTTTAAAATTGAACCACAAAACACCTATGCTGTCGGCACGATTGCTGTCGAGATCGATACGACCTTCCAACCAGAAAAAAAGGGGCAAGAGCCGCTTCA
>RGYU01000186.1 GCA_010031885.1 Chlamydiota bacterium
TGGGTAACAATCCGCATTTTTTCTAACCTGTTTGTCGCTTGGGCTAATTGCCTTTCAGTTTATTTTTAGCAATATCTTTATCCAGGGTTTTAACTCTTCGTTCCATTTTTTTAATATCTTCTTCCGCGGGCAAAGCTTCAGGTTTAATGCCACTTTTGTCCAATAAAGCCCTTACATCTTGGTTATTCTTTACATGCTCATTGGTTATTTTCGTTTCACCTTTGAGGTCGTTTTTATTTACGTTAAAATTCGTGATTTCAGTAGCCAACTGTTTGGCTGTAATGGTAATCGTCGGCAAAAAATCAGCCAAGGGTCTATTTTCTGGAATTCCCAATTTACGTTTCATGGCACTGGTATTTTTCCCCCCAAACAAGGCCCAATCGCCTTTACTTCTAATATTAGCAAAGCCTTGATTGTCAACGCCTCTTTGGTAAATATTTTTAGATAATTCCGTTTCGGTGGCGGCTAATTTTTCCCGAGCAGCGAAACGTTCCATAAGCTGAATCCGCTCTTCGAGTAGTTCCTGCTTTCGAGTTTGAATGGCAAAATAGCTTTGAGCAAAGGCTATTTGCTCCTTTTTGGGGTCACCATTTTGGGCAATTAAGTAGCAAGCATATCGGGTAAGCATGAGATCCGGTACTTTCTTGTTTGCGCCCTTGGGCATGGGTATCGTTTTGGTGACGTCAACGAAATGATCCATGATTGCTTCACCAGTGGTGCTGCAGCTTTCTTTTGCTTTATCAACAGCATTCAAAAAATTACGCCAATCGGCATAACCCAAAAGTCTCTGTAGTTCTCTCGCCATCCAGAATTCAATGCCATCCTGTTCGTAGGCATATTCCTCAAAGGATTTGTTAAGTTTTAGAATGGTATTCTTTTCCATCGCAATTTTATTGCAAATTACATTCTATATCATGAAAAAGGTTTTGTTACACTTTTGGCAATACATTGGGAGGCCTGAACTTGGAAAACTGTCTGTCTTCTGAGCATTGGAAGAACTGATCCCTATTTTTTTTGGAT
>RGYU01000187.1 GCA_010031885.1 Chlamydiota bacterium
AGAGGGTGTCTACAAAGTCTTTTCATAGAGCAGACATCCTTCGTAACATCAGCCTAATTCCCGTCATGTAAACCATCGATTCACTGGTAGTGGTGCGGTATTCGTAATCCTTGCTTAATCTGCGATATCGATTCATCCAGGCGATAGAACGCTCCACAACCCATCTTCGAGGGATCACTACAAAACGCTGCTCTGATCTCTTTGTAATTTCCAATTCAATTTTTGCACTGCTACGCACGTCTTGCGCCATTTCCTTTCCCGCATATCCTGCGTCAGCCCAAATCTTTTTCAGTCGTGGGAATAGCCCCGTAGATTGGGCTAAAATTCCATGTAACCCCTCTCGATCATTCAGGTTCGCAGCCGTTATGAATGCCTTAAGGATTAGTCCCTCAGTGTCAACAAGTAAATGCCTTTTCCTACCCTTAATTTTCTTTCCACCGTCATACCCTTTGAAGCCCCCCTTTCTGTAGTCTTAGCAGACTGACTATCTACGATTCCAGCAGAAGGCTCAGGATCTCTCCTCATTAGGGTTCTCAACTCCCTGCGCAAAGCATGATGAATCTGCTCAAGGATTCCTCTTTGCCTCCATCTAAGAAATTGCCCGTATACAGCCTTCCATGGAGGGAAATCGTTAGGCAAATGTCTCCACTGACATCCCGTTCGCAACATGTAAAATAAAGCGTTAAGTACTTCTCTTCTATCGTGAATTGGTGGGCGACCCTGCACCTTTTTGACCTGTTCTAGGATCGGTCCGATTTGCTCCCACTCTTTATCGTTCAAATCGTCTGGATAAGGCTTTCTCATAAGAGACTCCTAGTTGAAAGCCAGGTATTCTACTAAAAATTAGACTTTGTAGACACCCTCTGACAGAGCAACCTTCTTTTTCAAAACCATCTTAAGCTAAATCAAATTCAGTCTAAAAAGGGAAAGCCAGGTGTTCCTTACCACAAATGGACAAATAGCTCGCTTGATCCAATCCTAAAAAACCAGGGTTACACCGAGCAGCACGTTCAACTAAGA
>RGYU01000188.1 GCA_010031885.1 Chlamydiota bacterium
ACTTTCATTATTCTGAGCACTAGTTTTTTTGTGGGTTCTTTGCAAGCCACCTTACCTCTTCTTGTACAAAAACCCTACCAAAAAGAGCGCCATTTGGCCTTTCGGATAAGCCAACTCAAAGAGACAAAGATCCTGGCTAAAGAAATCATGGAGGGGGCTAATTATAAAAAAATATACGATTTGGCCCGCATTTGGCGCCATGCGCTTGCATTGAGCCAAAAGATTCGTTGCGGATATTTGTTTGGTGCCGATCGAGCCGAAATGGGGTCCGTACTCTACAGCTCCCTCAATGTGATCGGGGGAATACAGTGCCTACCTTCTTTAGATCTCTATCTTGCAAAGGGGGAATATCGCCGGTCGATACCGGAACTTGGTTTAAAAGGTGCTTTGGTCAAATGCTATCAGATAAAATCTAAGCTTGGCACCGAAACGATACCTTTAACGCAAATTATCAAGCTGGAAGACCCGCTCGAGGATGTCCATCTGAATTACAGTATCTATTTCGGAGATGTGATTGCTTTTGTACATATTTTTTGTGCTGTGAAATGGGGGAAGTTTAATAAACTAGGCATTCCTTATTATTTATTGAACCCTTTTACCAATGTATTTTTTGTGGCCGCAGAAGAAACTATGAATAGTAGTTGGCTCACTAGGTTGTTTAAATTAGGAGGAGCTTTAACAGTGAAAAGAACTTGGAGAGCAGAGGGAGAAGATGTAAATAGAGATAGAGATGTAGTAGATACTCAAAAAATTGATAAGGCTTTATCTAAAAGTTGGGTAATTACATTTCCGCAAGGATCTACCAAACCTTTTGCACCAGGAAGAAAAGGAACGGCGCATATTATTAAAAATAACCAACCCATTGTAGTACCTGTAGTTATTAATGGTTTTTGGCGTGCGTTTACCAAGAAAGGGCTAACCTTTAAAAAAGTAGGTACTCCATTAACCGTTCGTTTTAAGCCAGCTTTAGTAATTGATTATAATAGTTCGGTGGAACTAATACTTGATCAAGTCATGGAT
>RGYU01000189.1 GCA_010031885.1 Chlamydiota bacterium
AAATATGGTGATTAAATAAAAATAAAAAAAAATAATTAATAAAATGGGCTTTGAATTTGAACAAGGCACAACATATAGAACAGATAGAACATCAATATTTCCAAATATTATCCAGCCTACTACAAATATCGGTCAACCTACTACTGATGCCCAGCTTGCTAGTAAATATTTTGCCCAGCATCCAAACCCTGTACAATCTGCAGATACAATTTTAGCACAGCTACCTGGACAACGCTTTAAAAGAAAAGCGTCGAAAAGAAAAGTCTCGAAACGAAAAGCAGTAACGAGAAAAGTCTCAAAAAGAAAAGCAGCAACGAGAAAAGTGTCGAAACGAAAAGTGTCGAAACGAAAAGTATAGAAAGGTATGTATTATATGTTGCAACTGCCGTAAAGTATCCTTTAAATCGCCGTAAATACCTGCTTCGCAAGCTTCATTTTCTCTGACTAGTAAAACCAGTCATTAAATGCTTCTCAAAGTGGGCGTAGCCCCGCATTAAATCCGCCGTGAGGGGGCGGGACCCCTCTCCGCTTAAAATTGATATTTTAAAACGCAAATTTTAAAATAAGAAAACGTAATCGTTACATCACGATCGCGAAAATGTCGATACAAGCCTTTCCGTATCACTGGCATCATTACGAGGAATACGGTGCGACAAAACTCCGCATCTTTTGCCTGTCTGGAAAAAACGAAAGCATTTACATTGAAATTGACGATTTTTTGCCTTATATTTACGTCGAATTGCCCACCGACAAGACGTGGTCACCGGCGTCCCTAAGCGTCGTCCAAACCAAACTAAAAGAGATGTCGTTCAACTCGATTGTCAAGATGGAGTTTGTAAGCAAAAAAAAGCTTTACTTTGCCAAAAAAGACAAGACGGAAACCGGTGAGTATGTTGACAAGACCTACCCCTTCCTGAAATGTTTTTTCAAGACAACCACCAACATTCGCACGTTTTCTTACAAACTGCGTCAACCCATCTTTTTTAGCGGATCCAAAATCACCTTGAAAATACACGAGGC
>RGYU01000190.1 GCA_010031885.1 Chlamydiota bacterium
AGATAAGACCACAAAGCAATGCATCATGGATAGCTTTACAACTCAATTGTCACACTTGTTTTCCCTTAAGACCTCCCTTCAAACATTCCATTTAAACGCTATCGGAGGCAATCACAACGAGACGGAGCTCATTTTGAATCAAGCGGTGGTGCTGATGGTTGCGTATTTTGAGTCGTCACTTAGAGACCTATTTAAACTTGGAATCAACGATTGGTTTACGCAAGGTGGTTCTTTTCCTGACAATATGGAAGAACACCAGGTAAAACAACTCAATTTTAACTTGAAAGAGTGGTGGGACCTACGTCAAAACCCCGATTCTTTTTTTGACCGCTTTAGTGAGAAATGCCGGTTTGTTTTTCATAATATGGACCAGGTGGCCAAGGCCTTTGCTTGGCTCTCAATTGGTCTGAAAGCCGGGGTTGAATCGACTCATCTTGACGTTATTAAGTGCATTATTGAGAGACGCCATGCAATCGCACATGAGGGTGTACCCCCTAAAAAAACCTCAGGAAATCGTGCCAAAAACGACGATTCCGAAAAGTTGACGCCGTTAGACGTCCAATTGATCACTGATGGCATGGATGCTATGACGCATGTGATGCATGCCGTATGTAAGGCCTTCAGTAACAAGATGAGTCAAAACTGGCAATAGGGGTCTGTTGCGAAATTCCTCAAATGAGCGATAAAAAATCGTGCCTCGCCAAGCAGGAAAGAAGCATGAAAATCTATGTAAAAAAGAGTCCAAGACAGATAAAATAGGAGGCATGAAAATAGTAAGGAGGAAACAAATGGCTTTTTACGATTATGACCTCAGTGAGCAGGTAAAAGCGGGGAAACATGAGCTGTGTGATATCGAGCGGATTGTACGTTTTTCAAGTCTGATGTATCGCTTTAAAGAGTTAGAAACAAGTGTCGGTCGAAGTGGGTATGGGATAGAGGTGGGGATAAAAGCCCTGTATCTGCAATTTCATTATGATTTATCAGATCGAGAGCTAGAAAAGCGATTGAGATTTGACCTTG
>RGYU01000020.1 GCA_010031885.1 Chlamydiota bacterium
CCGAGCTTTAAAGCTCGGTTTTTTTTTTCTTTTTAACAAGCTGTGTTTTTAAACTATTTTTCAAAAATGATTTGCAAAGTTCACTTTGTTTTTTTATGCTTGATGCCTGTCTTGTGGGTCCTACATGCAATTAGAAAAATTTTTGTCCCTTTTTCTTTTACCCTTATGTATCTTTTCCTTAAACGCCGAAACTCAAGGGTGTATTTGTTATCCCGAAACAATCTGTTCACCCTATTATTTAAAAAATCAGGTTTGGGATGTTTCATTTAAAGGGAGTTACTTATTTTGGCAAACAGCCCAAGATGGTCTTGATATTAGTGTCGATAATATCTACGTCGAACATTACTCTCACCCCTACAGGGGCCGCACGTACGGGGTAAGTTTCCCCTTCCGGAGCGGATTCCAGATTGAGGCAGTCTGCAATACAGGCATAAACGATATCTGTCTAAAGGCGATCTACACCTGGCTATCACCTAAACTTAAGGAAAATATCTCGCAAGATCCTGGAATCAATACATTCCCCTATTTTTCTGTAAATCCTAAAGAAAAAGTTCCAAATTCCACTATATTTGTCATCGACCATTTTGCAACCTTTCAGCAATACTATAATCTTTTAGACCTCTATCTGTATCGGGCAACATCTATTACCTCAGCTTTTGAACTTGACTTTTCTCTCGGACTTCGTAGCACATGGCAAAAACAAAACTGGTATAGCAATGAGTTGATGTTTACACTCAATCCCATAACCTCTAATTACCTATATGACTTTACACAAAAGTTTTCAGGAAGCGGGGCAATTTTTCAACTTGAATCCAGGATTTATTTCTTTAAAAATTTTAAGTACATTTACCCGTTGGCCCTCTATTTTAAAAGTGGATGCTCTCTGCTTTTAGGTACAACAACAGTTACGGCACTTTTGAGTGCTAAATCCCCGTTTACCTTTTTAAATTATTTTGACTCAAAAAGCTCCATTTTCTCACTAATTCCTGTTTTTGATTTCTCTACAGGCCTTGTTTACGAATTATTGTTAGAGAAAAAACGGTACTGGATCCAGCAACTGAATTTTGACGCCCTATTTGAGACCCAAAGTTGGGTTGGTTATAACAAAATGCTTTGTCTGACGCTCAACCAAAGAGCTAGGTATAATATGACCGTTGTCGGCCTCACCTTTGGCATGGAATTAGTGTTTTGAAATTGCAGTTGACAGCTTTTTTGCCCCTTTTTTTAGTCTTCTCACGGGATCTTTTATCTTCTTGTAAGGAGGAAATTAGGCTATTAGAGCTTGGTGCGAACTATGTAGAATTTCAAACTCAAAGTCCTTCTGTAAATAATTATTTTTTAGACACCGATTACAATAAAGAAAATCCACCGACTTACAAAAGGGAGCTCAACCCCACTGATCGGAATTTTATGGCTCTCAAAGCTTACAGTCTTGTGACAACCCCTTTTCCTGATGTCTATTTGAAAAACACTCTTTTTCTCTCTAACAGAAGACTCTATTATACAGACAAAGAATCGGTACCAGGTATCCACTCTATCGCTTATATCTATGATCTACACCAAAAACATCCCATTAATGAAGCAGTACTGACCAAAGTGATAAACCAGTTCCTTTTCCAAACAACCGTTTGGGATACTACCTTACAAACCTTCTTTCAGGTTTATTCATCGGGATTCAGTTTAAAACCGGAACTAGGTCTTCGCTACGGAAAAATCTTCCAGTCATGCCTTAATAAGCTCCATTTTTTTTATCTCGATAGTGCCCCTATTGAGGAGTTACGAAATTTTAATTCCTTTTTAAACTTCAAGGGATTTGGTCCCATTCTTGGAATGACAATGGACTATAGACCTTTCCAAAATACTTTTATCCTCTGCGGAATAAAATTATCCTCTTTTTTCTATCTATCTAATCTCCTAGCAAAAATAAATGTCGACAATGATTTTGTGATTGAAGACGGTAAAGATCTTCACCACCTTGTTATGAATAGATCCTCTCAGCGAATTATAATTCCCAATATAGATCTAGGGATTACACTGAGCTACGATCGACAGCTACAGTTATTTTCATATCGTCTTTTGACACTAAAATTTGAAGGGGGAGTTTTTTTAAAATCGTGGTTAGGTGCGGATAAGCTTTTTCAGGGAACCAGCTACTCAAGAGGGTTGGAATCTATTTCATTGAAAGGGTGGCTGGTAGGAACAAGCATCGATTTTTGAACTACTCTAGCCAATTTTCTTTAAAGTAGATTCAAATTGATCCATAAATCGATTAACTTCATCGAATGTATTATAAACACCCAAAGAGACTCTTAAGAAAGAATTCGCTTTAAAAAATTTTAAAGCCGGCAAAGCGCATAATGAGCCAGAACGGACCTCAATCCCCTTTTGCCCGAGAAGCAGAGCCATGTCCATCGGATGCCCCTTTTTTAGAACCATAGTAGTCATCGTTGTAGAATGATGGGCGCTGATGAGTTCTACATTTGGGATCATGCTCAATCGGTCTCGGTAACTTTTTTGCAGATCACCCATTAAGGAAGTTGCCAATAAAACTTCCTCTTTTTCAAGCCATTCTAAAGCAGACTTCCAGGCGATGATTTCTCCGATTGGGGGAGTTCCGGCTTCAAACTTGAAGGGGGGACGCTGGTAAACCATCTCCTCATCGATATCTGCTATCATGTCCCCACCATAAAAAAGGGGCTCTAAAATATCTACGAACCTTGGCGCAATACAAAGAGCACCCACACCGGTAGGCCCATACATTTTATGAGCTGAAAAAGCCATAAAATCGATCTTCATTAAATCGAAGTCTATCTTTTTGGTCGATATGCTCTGAGCTGCGTCAACCAAAAAGATCCATCCCTGATTGTGGCAAAGATTTCCTAGTTTCTTTAGGTCCTGCTCTACTCCAGTGACATTAGAGACATGGGCTATGGATAATGCTTTAACTCTGGAGGTATCCATTTTTTCCAAACGATCCCAATCGACTTCTCCATCTTCTAAAATTGGTAGATGGACAACTTTCAAAATCCCTTTTTTTTGAAGTGCTAAAAATGGAAGATAATTTGCGTGATGCTCTAGCGGTGAAATCAAAACTTCCGCACCTTGCGGAATGAGCTGAGTTAAAAACTGAGCCGCTTGATTAAGGCTATCGGTTGCTCCTCTTGTAAAAATGATTCCTCGTTCATCAGTTAAACAGATTTTTTTTGCGATCAAAGTTCGGGTATGCAGATAGTTTTTTGTCGCTTTTTGTCCCCTTGGATATAAAGAGCGGTTCACAGTCGCGTATTCATCTCGATAAAATTGCATTTTAGCCTCGAGGACACTTAGAGGCTTTAAAGTCGTCGCTGCAGAGTCTAGGTAGACGATTGCCTGATTAGATAGCAAAGAAAATTCTTCTCTTAACTTTAATTGAACTTGATCTACCAGATTCATTTTTAAGCACTCCTTTTAGCAAAAAAAGGGATTTTTCCCCTAATTTCACCAAGGAAGGACTCGATCAAAATTTGTTTAGCCCTATTTTCATCCACTCCTCTTGATAAAAGATAAAAAAGATCCTCTTTTGAGGGCTTTGCTATCGTGGCCCCGTGAGAAGCTTTTACGTCATCGTGGTAGACTTGGATCCCAGGAGCAGTTTTAGCCTGCGCTCGACCAAAAACAACATTATTGTTTTTTTGGAAGCTCTCTGTTTTATGAGCCCCCTTGGCAACATAGATAGATCCCTCAAACCAAGAGCGGGCCGATTCCTCCACCACCCCTTTAAAAAGTTGGTTTGATCTTGCGTATGCGGCGCGGTGCTCTACTAGCACTGTTGTTCGAATAGCTTCCCGCTCCATGAGATGCCATCCACCTATAAGGTCTGCTTCCGCACCCTCTCCTACGATCGTAGCCTTGATAGACTCGGTCGTTTGACTTACAGAATCAATCCAGCTCATATGGGTTAATCGAGCGTTTTTTTTCAGAGTGTATTCGCTTTTAAGTTCAATCTGATCCTTTTGTTTCCCAAGAAATAACCGTTTTAAAGAAGCATTTTCCTCTACTTGGGCAGAAAGGCAATACGAGCCCGATTCTAAAGGTTCAAAAATAATATTTGCGTTAACTCCACTGGAACAATAGATCTCGTATTTACCCGGTTGAAAGATGGTTACCGGTTCGCACGCATCAAAGTTTTTCGGAAAAAAAATAAAATAGTCTGCTTCGCTTTGACGGCTCTCAAAAAAATCAAAAAAGATAGATTTTGCTTCCTCTATCGTAAAGCACTCGACTTTTTGAGGAAGTTGATGGGCTTTAAGCTCTCCCTTCATAACCCTCAACCTCAAGAATTTTTGCCAACTCCTTGTTTCCCGAACGGACTATTTTACCCTCTTGCATTACGTGAATCACATCTGGCTGTACAAAATCCAAAAGACGCTGGTAATGAGTAATCAGGATGATGCTTCGATCTTTATAGCGCAATTTTTCTATCGCCTGCCCCACAGCTTTCAACGCATCGATGTCTAATCCAGAATCGGTTTCATCTAAAATCGCAAGACAGGGCTCAAAAAGGGCCATTTGCAGTATCTCGCTTTTCTTTTTTTCACCACCCGAGAAATTGGAGTGTAAATCGCGCTGAATCAATTGCGGATTGAATTTGACAAGAGCCATCTTCTCCTCTAAAACACGATCAAAATCCTCACTCAACATCGGGTCGAGCCCTTTTTGCTTGCGGTGCAAATTAAATGATTCTTTCAAGAATTCTTTTGTATTAAGACCCGCAATTTCTAAAGGATACTGAAAACTCTTGAAAACCCCTTTTAACGCCCTTTGAGTTGGCTCCATCTCTAGAAGATTTTCTTCTTTGAACGTGATAGATCCTCCCAAAATTTGGTAGGCTGGATGCCCTGCCAAAACATTGGAAAGACTAGACTTGCCGGCTCCATTAGGGCCCATAATTGCATGGACCTCATTAGCCCCCACTTTTAAAGAAAGCCCATTCAATACTTTCTTGTCGTCTACGGAAACTTCTAAATTGTCGATGACTAACATGCTAACCTACGGATCCTTCTAACTTGATCATTAATAATTTTTTCGCCTCTTGAGCAAACTCTAAAGGGAGCTCCTGCATCACTTCTTTACAAAAACCAGATACAACCAAGCTGATAGCCTCCTCTTTATCAAATCCTCTTGCTTGCAAGTAGAATAAGACCTCTTCATTTAAACGGGAGGTGCTCGCCTCATGCTCAATTTCTGCCGAGGCATTTGACGATTCGATGACAGGAAAGGTGTGGGCTGAACAATTTGTATCCACCAACATGGAATCGCACTGCGTGTAATTTCTCGCGTTTTTTGCTTTAGGGCCTACCATTACCAGTCCGCGGTAGGTATTAGAGGATTGATCTGCCGAGATTCCCTTTGAAATAATGGTAGATTTTGTATTTTTACCCACATGAATCATTTTAGTTCCGGTATCAGCTTGCATTTTTTTATTCGTAAGCGCCACAGAGTAGAATTCTCCCACTGAGTGGTCCCCAATCAAAACGCAACTAGGATACTTCCAGGTTATACTAGAACCGACTTCCACCTGGGTCCAGGAAACTTTGGAGTAATCACCAAGACACTTGGCCCTTTTCGTCACAAAGTTGTAGACACCACCTTGCCCATTTTCGTCCCCAGGATACCAGTTTTGAACGGTCGAATAACGGATTTCAGCTTTTTCCATGGCAACAAGCTCCACCACAGCAGCATGTAGCTGCTTTGAATCGAAAGAAGGGGCGGTACATCCCTCTAAATAGCTCACATAAGAGCCCTCTTCAGCTATGATTAAGGTCCTTTCAAATTGTCCGGTATTTTCTTCATTGATCCTAAAATAGGTAGAAAGTTCCATAGGCGAGCGGACCCCCTTGGGTACATAGACAAATGAGCCATCTGAAAAAACAGCCGAATTTAAAGCCGCAAAATAGTTGTCTGAAACTGGCACCACCGAGCCTAAATATTTTTCAATCAGCTCTGGATAGCGCTGCACCGCTTCTGAAATTGAGCAAAGTACAACTCCCGCATCCTCCAGCTTCTTTTTAAATGTGGTTGCAATCGATACCGAGTCAAAAACTAGATCCACTGCAACGTTGGCCAATCGATGCTGCTCATCAAGGGGTATACCCAATCTTTCGTAGGTCTTTTTAATTTCTGGATCCAATTCATCAAGAGATGAAAGCTCAGGCTTTTTTTTGGGCTCTGCGTAGTAACTGATTTTTTGAAGATCAATCGGATCAAAGGTCAAATTTGCCCAGTTAGGGGGAGCCATAGATAGAAATTTTTTGAATGCCTCAAGACGGAAGTTCAATAAAAAAGGGGGCTCCTTTTTTTTGATCGAAATACGCCGTATAATCTCCTCATTGAGACCGGGCTCAAAGACCTCGCTCTCAATAGCTGTTTTAAAACCAAATGGATAGTCGCTCATCAGGGGGGTATTTTACTAGAGTATAGCCATCCGTGTCAATCAAACCCGTAGGAAAGCATTTAAATTTTTCATTAAAATAAAATTTATTTTAAAAATTTTTTACTCTTTTTAAATAAGGGATAGCATCGACTCAACTTTTTTTAGATCTTCAGGGGTATCTACCCCGTGACAAACGTGGTTGGTTTCCATTACCTGGATGGGAATTTTATAATAAAGCGGGGTAAGCTGCTCCAACATCTCCCTCTGTTCCAAGGAGCAAGGGGAAAGTATTTGCAGTTTTTCAAGCGCTTCAAAAGTGTATGCGTAAAGACCAATGTGTCTATAATAGTCTCCCCCCTTATTATCCCGATCAAATGGGATACAAGATCGAGAAAAATAGAGCGCCTCACCGTCGACATTTGTAATCACTTTTACTACATTAGATTCGGTCAATTCCTCTTTTGTCTCAATTTTTTTCTTTAGCGTCCAAATTCTTGGGCCGACACCGCTGCCACTCAGCAAACTAGAAAACATTTCTCGGTGAATGATTGGCTCATCTGCTTGAACATTGACAATTTTATCTGCTCGAGGGGCGCCATTTTCGATCGCTTCAATAATTCGTTGGGTTCCGCTTTGAGGTTTTTTTGATGTTAAAAGGACATTGAGATGGTAGGATCGGGCAAGTTCTACGGTTCTCTCATCATCAGCAAGGAGAATGACCTCATCAAACAAATTAGATTCTGCCGCATTTTCGTAAGACCAAACCATTAGAGGTTTGCCAAATAAGGGCTTGAGAATTTTTTCGGGGAAACGGGTAGATTGGAGCCTTGCAGGAACGTAGGCAATCGTCTTCAACTAATTATCCTTTATTATTACCACTCATTACCAGGAGCAGGGCTATTTTCTCCACCGGGAGCATAATATTTTGGTCTTTCAGACGGATCATCTTCATCCCATTTTTCTTCATCGGTATCTTCCGATGAACCGGAACCTTTGTAGCCGTCGGTTGCCCTCGAAGACATCTTACCGGAACTGACTGAATTAGATCCAGACCCAGCTAGATTTTCATCTGTTGCCTGCAAGAGGTTGTTGTTTTTATTTTCAGAATTCTTTTCAAAGCTCAAATCATTGGTTTCTTGTGTGGAGTGAGAGCCTGATCCTTCAACGTTTGAGGGTACCTGATTATTTTGATCCGCATAATTCATCACCGCTTGGCTTGGGTCAACCCCGTTTTGGATATCTTGTCTTACAGCCTGTTTTTGTTTAGGCGTCAAAGTGTTCCAATATTGGGCGGCCTCATCGTTAAGCCCCTGAGGGGGTGTTGGATCAACCGAGAGATCGTTATATTGATCCTGATTTGGGTTGTTACTTGACTGTTTTTGGGCTGCAAACAAAAGTTTTTTGGGATTTTTTTCAAATGTGAGGCTTCCTTTCAAAGCAGCTACGGCAAGTAGCGTCATAAGAACTAACGATAAAGTGTACCGCATAAGAAAACCTTTTTACAATGAACCGTTTATCTTTTTACCTATCATAAATTTTGTTTAAAATTGGAAGAAAAAACTTGAGTGTGTATTAGAAGAGTTTATGACACAATTTCAAAAACCCACCCAGTGTAAAGGTTGTAGCGAGCCGGCAGCATTTACCTTCAAGCAGATTGAAAAAGGGAAAACTTCCTGTTATGGGATGTGCAATAAATGCCCCTTAAGAAAAAAGTTATTAGATCAAAAAATAGAGACAATCGCTTGCCCCAGCTGCTCTAAAACGCTACACGAGGTCGAGACCTCTAAGGTTATGGGCTGTATTGATTGCTTTTCTACATTCAAAGAGAGCTGCCATAACCTCTTCCAATCCCTTAATGTGAGCGAATTTTCCCCAAAAGAGATCCTTGAAAAGGCAGATATTCAAGAGCTCCAAACCTCTTTACAGGAAGCGATCGCCAAAGAGCTTTTTGAAGAAGCGGCTCTCATACGAGACAAACTTAAAGCAATCACCACAAATACGGGTGGCCTATGATCCTCCATTTCATTCGAAACCTTGATAAAATCCCGTTTGGTTCCTCAGAAGCCACTGCTATTTTGAAAAAAACAATACCCCAACTCCTGCCAAAAGGAAGGTGGTTACCAAGCTTGAATGAGATGGACGAAAAAAAACTGGCAAGAGCCTTCTTTTTTCACGAACCCTTCAAAACGCTTTTTTTTGATCCGGAAAATAAAATTTTGATCGTTTTAGGTTCGATTGACCATCTCCATATTCTTTTTGATGGAGATTACCAAAGAATCAAACCATTTTTAACAACTCTTCATGCAAATTTAAATTTTGCGTTTGATCCAAATTTCGGATTTTTAACAACCAAATTAGAAACAACGGGCACCGGATTAAAAGTCAAATTTTTTCACGGAATGCTTTTTTCTCAAAAACCGGATAACATAGAAGCCATTCCATTTGAAGGGGGATACATTTACCAGAATACATATTCTATTGGTCTATTAGAATCCACCCTTGTAGAGCAACTTAAAAATCTTTATAGCTTACTACAGACCCTCTTTGAACAGATGCAGGAGACAGGATCCTCCGTAGCCCTATCCATTTTTGAGCGTGCTTTAGAAAAATAAAAACTTCTCTTCCCTTCTTTTTCTAAATCATCGATGCTTTTGACTGTATGCATGCAGCTATATTATTGATCGGTGGAAGAAGCGAGCGGTTTTTAGACCCAACTACACCAAAGCAGTTCCAGCGCCTTAGCGGAAAACGGGTGTTTGAATACGCACTTGATACCTTTTTAAAAACCGAAAAATTTCAACAAATTCTCCTCCCCTGCCATCCTGATTGGGTTGAATCCTTAACTAAAGAGCTTGCCTATTTAAAATCGAAAATCTTCCTTTTTGAAGGAGGATCCACTCGCCAAGAATCGGTCTATAGATCACTAAAATATTTAAAGGATGACACAAAAAAAGTAGTGATCCATGACGGGGCACGACCATTTATCAACACTAAAATGATTGAGGATCTTTTAGATGCACTCGACGACTATGAAGCTGCAGGGACGTACATTCAAGCCACAGACACCATTGGGGTGAGCGATGGCCTTGAAATCACATCTATTCCTGATAGAACAACCATGCTAAGGGGCCAAACACCCCAGGCTTTAAAAAAAGATACGCTCCTTACAGCTCATGAAATAGCAAAAAAGCAAAATATCACTACAGCAACTTGTGACGTGCAACTTGCCCTAAGATTAGGCACTAAGGTAAAGATTATCCAAGGGCACGAAACAAACATCAAGATTACAACCCCGTTAGACATGTACATCTCCGAACATCTTTTAAGACGGTGGGTTGCTTCCATAAAAAAACCCCACGATTTTTCGGGCAAAACAATCTTGCTGATTGGAGCCTCAGGGGGAATAGGCCAAAAAATCCACCAAGAGCTTTTAAATGAAGGGGCAAAGGTTATCCCACTCTCACGCACCACCTCTCCCTTTTCTATAGATCTCAATCAGTCCTCGTCGGTTTTCAAAGCTTGCCAAGATTTACGCGTGGCATTCGAAGAATTAGATGGATGTATTTTTTGCGCTGGAAAACTTTATAAAGGATCTATCGAATCTATTTCCTTTGAGGAGGTAGAAGAAATGACAAGGGTTAATTTCACCTCTTTGATACCTTTACTCCAAAATATACCACTAAAAAAAGGTGGGCTTTTTATTCTAATCGGCTCCTCCTCCTACTATAGAGGTCGGAAAGAAATTGGCGCCTACTCTGCCACAAAAGCTGCGAGCATCAATCTAATCCAAAGCTTAGCGGAAGAGCGACCTGATCTTGACATTCAGGTCTTTTGTCCTAAGAGGACAGATACCCCGATGAGAAGAAAAAATTTTCCTTTAGAAGACCCCCAAGAACTTGCGCGCCCACTGGAGGTTGCTCAAACCATTTTAAAAGAGCTTAAGTCGCACCTCGGCAAAGGGGAGATCTTAAATGTTTTTTGAAAAATATAAAATCCATCAAAAAACAAAAAAACTCCTTATTTAAGGAGTTTCTTGAACTTTACTTGTAAAGTTTGAGACATGTTGGACTCGAACCAACGACCCTCTCATTAAAAGTGAGATGCTCTACCAACTGAGCTAATGTCTCGGTTTTTTTGACCCTTCGGGGATTCGAACCCCGGTTGCAAGGATGAAAACCTTGTGTCCTAGGCCTCTAGACGAAAGGGCCGCGCTAGTGATGGCACTAATATAGCAACACCAGCTATTTTTTTGCAAACAGATTTAAACTTCTTGCAGCTCTTTCTCTTTCTCAAGCAAGGCAGCATCCACTTCCTTGATTGCCTGATCTGTCATTTCCTGGGCTTTCTTCTCCCCTTTCTTTTGCATATCTTCAGTGATTTCACTAGAAGATTTTTGCTTTTTCAAAAGGTCTATCATCTCCTTGCGGTTTTGACGAATAGATATTTTTGCCTCCTCCGCTTTTTTAGATGCAAGCTTTAGAGTTTCTTGGCGCGTTTCTTTTGATGGAGGTGAAAAGTTTACACGTACCTGCCCCTTCTCAATGATTACTTGAGCATAGCTAGAAGCATCTTCTATTGATTTTGCAACAGCGTGCGTCATAGTAGGATCATAAAGGACGATCAAAATTTGGCGATCTTGACAAGAGATTTGACCACAGGCTTTTAAAGGTTTCATTGATCCCATCACATCGACTTTTACGTGGTCGAGAGATTGCGCAGTTACGCGCCCCGAGCGTAATTTTTTAAGCTCGATTTTAAAATGTTCAACGGTATCGCTATTTTTCTTTTTTAGATCCATAAATGTGTGTACCTAAAGTTTCATCTTTGAGAATTTGATCCAAAACATCGTAGGAAAAAATACGAATTGGGATTGGGTGCTCTTTTAGCAGAGCAAAAGCAGTTTGATCCATAACCTTCAAATCTTTTTCCATAGCTTCATGGTAAGTAAGTTGCAAAAATCGGTTAGCACTGGTGTGCTTTTTAGGATCTTTGTCGTAAACGCCATCCACATTTGTCGCCTTGAGAACCTGATCCGCTTTTAAATCGATCGCATAAAATGCAGCCGCCGAATCGGTCGAAAAATAAGGCAATCCTGTTCCATAGGCCAAAAAGGCGATTCCGCCCCCTCTAAGCCACGAGTCCACCTCATTTCTGTGGTAAGCATAGTCCATAGAAATGGGTTTTGCCGTGTAGACTCGCCCCATCCCCTTTAAATGACTACTAACGACTTTAGCATTCATGATAGTTGCTAACATCCCTACCTCATCAGCAGTACCCCTTAAAATGGAAGAGCCGGCCTCTCTTCCCCTGTACAGATTTCCTGCACCAAGGACAACAGCCAGCTCAGCATGCTTTGAAAGCTCCATTAAGGTATCTGCTAAAGAGGCAGCTTTTCCCTCTGAGATCAACGGTGAAAGACTTTCCCCGGAGATCTTTAGGACAAAGCGCCTTTTTTGCATGCGATTAAACCCCTACTTGTATACGAACGAAGGAGTGGATAAACGCAGAATCTCCGGCTCCAAGCTCCTTACCTTTTTTACGCACATACTCTTCAATTGTCAAGGACTCATCTTTAATGAATTTTTGTTTAGTCAAACAAACTTCAGCAAAATAAGTGTTTCTTTTCCCCTCAAGAATCTTTTGTACGACGTTTTCAGGCTTTCCATGAATTTGGGCACGCGCAATTTCTTCTTCCTTACTTACAATGTCCGACGGGACATCTTGTGGGGCAAGAAATTGGGGGTGCGCCGCAGCAGTGTGCATAGCAACTTCTTTAGCAACATCTCCCATGTGCAACCCTTTAATATCTATAATACATACGATTTTTCCGTCGCCATGTACGTAGACACCATAAGAATGGCCCTCTTTCTTTTCGATCAAGCTGTAGCGGCTAACAACGATATTCTCACCGATTTTACCTACTAAAGCAGCTCTTCTCTCATCACAAAGCTCTCTTAAAGCTTCAACAGTGCTCGGATGATTATGCAAAGCTTGTTCTGTAACGGCTAAAGCGAAATCGCGGTAGTCGTCATTTCTAACGACAAAATCGGTTTCACAGTTGACCTCAACAGCCACGATTCGGTGAGAATCTTCACCAACGCGAATGACCCCCTCTTTTGCTTCTCGGGAGGCTTTTTTTGCTGCCTGTGCCAATCCCCTTTTACGGAGTTGCTCCAGAGCAAGGTCAAAATCCCCACCAGCTTCATCCAGCGCTTTTTTGCAATCTTGCATACCAACACCGCTCACTTCACGCAAGCGAACTACATCTTTTGCGGAAACTACGCTCATTTTGCTACCTCAGCTACGGGCTCTTTGCGTGGACGACGTGGTCTTTCAGATTTTTTTGGCTCATGCTCTTTTTCAGATCTTTCATGGGCTTCTTCAGCTCTTGAAGGGGCTGCTTCTTCTTTAGCAATCTTAATTGCTTTAGCAAGAGAGTCCAAAATGACTTTAACGCTTTTTTGAGCGTCATCGTTTGCAGGGATCACGTAGTCGATCAAGGAAGGATCGCAGTTTGTATCTACAATCGCCATAACCGGAATGTTTAATTTTTTTGCTTCCAAAACAGCGATGTCTTCTTTGCTTGGATCTACAACAATCATCAAGCCAGGAGCCCTTCTCATTCCGCGAATACCGGAAAGGTTACGGCTCAACTTGATTTGGTCTTTTCCAAGTAGAAGTCTCTCTTTTTTGGTGTACTCGTTGTTCTCAGATGCAAGTTTTTTCTCAAGCGTCTCGAGTTTCTTTACAGACTTGCGGATTGTTGTCAGGTTTGTCAACATACCACCAAGCCAGCGCTCAGCTACGTAGAACTCTTGGCAAGATTCAGCACATTCTTTTACAACATCTTTAGCTTGCTTTTTTGTCCCAACGAAAAGGACACTTTTGTGTTTTGAAACAATCGAAATCGCTGCTTCCATCGCCTTTTTGAGCTGATGGACAGTCTTAGAAAGATCGATAATGTGGATTCCGTTCTCTTCAGAGAAGATGAAACGTTTCATTTTTGGATTCCAACGACGCGTTTGGTGACCAAAGTGTGCACCCGCCTCGATGAGCTCCTGAATTGTTGGCTCTTTGTGGCTCAAAATAACTCCTTAGCATTCCCCTCTCCAGGCGCCTTCCTGGGCGATACGGTTCGTTTATGCCTAAATCACACCAAAAATTGTCTTTACTACAGGAGAATTCTATCGCTTGTAAAAACGGTGGACCGGCCGGCTAGCGACAAAGATAGCATAATTTTTGGTTTTTTCAAAGGGAAAAGAGCTGTTTTTTGAATCCAAAAAGAGAAAAAGCGCCCAGTCGGAATCGAACCGACACTAACAGCTTGGAAGGCTGTAGTTCTACCTTTAAACTATGAGCGCTTAAAAGGTTCCTAAAGTATTCCAGATCAGCCTATTTTTTGAAAAGTGAAAAAAACCCAACCGTTGATGCTATTTAACCGTAAAAAAAGATTTAGTTAGCAAGTCTATTTTTTAAAAATGATGTTTTATTTTTAAAAAAAATCTAAGGTCTAAAAAGGGTTATTCTCAAAAAAACTTTTTTTTAGGAAACTAGGCCGATGCGCTCCTCTCAAACCAGCTATACGCTCCCTGCACTTTTTATTTTCAGCCTATTTTTCTTGGCCTCTTTCGCAAGGATTGCGTATCTCGCCCTTTTTCAGCATGATATTTACCTGGAGCAGTCCAAAGGTCCGCGAGAAATTTCGGTGCACATAGAACCTGATCGAGGCACGATACGCGACCGCTACAATCGACCACTTGTCACAAATCAGATTGCATATGATGTAGGGATTGTATTTGATAAAATCGCTCTTATTCCTCAAAAGCGTCTGAAAAACGGCCAAAAGACTTTTCCACGAAAAGAATACATTGAAACACTATCTTTATTTCTCTCAGAAACTTTGGAAATGGATCGCCAGCAAATTGAAGATCTGATCTTCTCTAAATCGGCACTTTTTCCAAACACTTTTTTTGCGCTCAAACAAGAGCTTCCAGAAGGACTTTTTTACAGGCTAAAAATGGAGGAGAAGAACTGGCCTGGTCTTGATGTAAGAATGCGATGCAAGCGTCAGTATCCTTTTGGTCCCGTGGGTTTAAATATTTTGGGTGGAGTTGGCCCAATCCAATCTACGCAGATGGCCCAAATTCAGCACGAGATGGATGTTTTAAAAACGTTTTTTCGAGACCGCTCCAGCAAAAAAAGTGTCCCTTTGCCTGTCGGTTTTCAATCTGTTCAGAATGCTCATGAACGACTCCAAGAGCTGCAACAACTGCACTATAGACTCAACTCTTTTGTTGGGCGCGGAGGCGTTGAAGAGGTTCATGACCGTTACTTAAGGGGATTTCCCGGCAAAGAGCGTTTTGAAGTAGACGTAAAGGGCCGTTTTTTGCGTAAGCTCCCCGAGTCTATTGAGCCTTTGCCAGGGAAAAGGTTGTTGTTGACGATAGATTGTGATCTACAAAAAAAGGCCGAAGAGCTTTTGATTTTAAACGAACAACAAAGAGATCAGCAATTTGTTCTTTTGGGCAAAGATCATAACCGAATTGCAGCCCCTTTCATCAAGGGAGGTGCGATTGTTGTACTTGACCCTAAAACTTCGGAAGTTTTGGCACTTGCCTCTTATCCAAGGATGCACCCCCAAATGGATTCAGAACAATGGCTGGAGTCCTCCAATCATATTTTAGAAATATTTGATGGTCAAAAACCGCTTATAAAAGAGCGCCTCAATCCTAAAAATCTAGAACCCTTTTTTGAATCGACCTATTTAACGTATGAAATGTTCATCGATCAGATTTTGTACTCAGAAAGTCAGATAAAAAAATCTTTATTGAAACTCAATACAGTCGGGAAGATGCTGTTTTTGCAACAGGCGATTCAAACCCTTTTACACCATTTTCAGCAAACATCCGTCCAGGTTTTACTTGATGGCATTTATAAGTGCGACACAAAAAATCTTGAGTTCGTGATCCCCCAAGACCTTGAGGACGAAAGAAAATTTTTAGATCCACTATTTTCAAAAATAAGCCATTCGAAAGATCGCGTTTTGCTCTATGAATTATGTCACCTTTTTGCCCCTTTAGAAAACTTTAGCGACCAGCTTAAAATAGCACTATCCGATGAGCCGATTGAACATTTTGTAGCGTTATGCCAACAAATTCGAAAGCTGGAACGAGAGGTGAAAAAAAAGGCAAAAATTCTATTCAAAAAAGAGTACATGCCAATTTTTCGAAAAAACTATTTCGGATCCTACCTCGCCCAGGTTCGAAAAAATGGGGGTAAGCTCCCTTATATAGATTATCTTAAACCTATCGAAGAGGAATTTTTTGAGACATTTTACGAAAAACATCGCTCGGTATTAATCTCATCGGCACTTTTAGGGGCAAACATTTGCACTTTTTTTGATCCAAAATACAAATTTTGTGAAAGTTTGGCGAAAACACCTATTGTTCCGCTGATCCAAAAAAGGCTACAAGACTTTCCTGCGCATTTGATTGTCAATCTGGTTCATTCGGTCCGCTCCAGTAAAATGTTGGATGAAAAAGAGCGGCGCTTAGCCGAGTCTTTCTATCCAAGACACGGTTTTGGATACTGTCGCTCTTATGCGTACCAAGAATCGGCACCTTTGGGGTCTATATTTAAAATTGTATCAGGTTATGCAGGATTGAAGCGCCATCTTGAAAAAGAGCTCGATTTTACCAAGCCCTTCGATCCCAATCCACTTACCATTCGTGACGAGGGGCCAAAAGGGGATCCACAAGATCCAAAAAATGTACTTGGATTTATGCTAGATGGCACCCCAATCACAAGGGTTTTTCGAGGGGGCAGACTCCCGAGAAGTGACCACCCAATCGGTAAATGTGATCTTGAAAGGGCAATTGAACAATCTTCCAACATCTATTTTTCTCTCCTTGCAGAGGGGGCAGATGAGGAACTTTTAAGCGCATCCCGTCTGATGGGACTGGGGAGTAGAACCGGTATCGACCTACCTTTAGAAATTGGGGGGACCTTACCATTTGATTTGAGTTATAACAAAACAGGTTTATATGCATTTGCAATCGGACAGCATCTTTTAACAGTAACTCCGCTCCAAATCGCAAACCTTCTTGGAGCGCTCGTTACAGAGGGACAGGTGAAAAAGCCCCATGTAACAAAAGCCCTTTTGGGGGTGCACAACCCTAAGCAAGAGAATGCAAAACGTTTTGCTCAATACCTGTATCCCTTAAATTTAGATCCCTCCCTCTTTTCAGAGACCATGAATCAAACTTTGGCCCCTTTCATCCTTCCATTTGATGCCAAAACCGTACGTGCATTTGCGTTCCCAAAAGAGCTTTCGTATCCCCTTTTAAAAGGGCTACACAAAGTGCTCAATGGAGAGCGTGGCGGAGCAAGACCGGAGGCCATTCGCTACTATTTTCACCACCCCGAAAAAAAGAAAGATTACAATAAGCTTCGCCCCTATATGATTGGCAAAACCGCTACCGCCCAGATCAGCTACCGACCATTTGTAAACAAAGAAGGGGACAGTGCGCTTGTCAAACATACCTGGTTTGCGCTCGTTCACTACGACGAGTCTTTGCCCATGTTTGAAAATCCAGACCTTGTTGTAGTGGTCTACTTGCGATTTGGCGACTACGGCAAAGAGGCTCTACCGCTGGCAGTGGAAATGACTAAGACTTTTTTAGACTTGAAAAAACAAAAAAAGGACTCTTAGATCTGTTTCAGGATATCTGTTGCTAATGGGTAAGGACCTTTTGCAGATTTTGCCGCCTCTAAAATTTTTTTAGAAGCTAGGGCTGCAGCATAAAGATAGTCTTTTGTCCTTGCCAAATAGCTGGCCATGACCCCACTTAATAAATCGCCGGTTCCAGCAGTTGCAAGCCTCTCTTCGGCTTCGATGATCACATAAGGTGTCGGATCATCGGGATTGTAAATCCAAGTCGGAGGACCCTTTTCATAAAGGATAAACCCCTGTTGGGCTTTCCCTTTGATCTGGCGCATTTCCGATCCATTCGGTGTTAAAATTGCAAAAGGACGCCTTGGCATTTCCATGTAAACACTGATCGCACCTGCGTCAACAATTAAGGGTTTTGGGTGGTCTATCAAATACTCTAGTATCTGATTTATAAGTTCTTTTTTCGTATCATCCAGCCCACATCCAATCAAAACGACGTCTAGTTTGGAAACATGAGATAGAAATGCATCCATCGTCTGCTGGGAGAAAACCGCTTCTACAAGTGGTAGCTGAAAATCTTCATCTGCAAAAACACGAACCATTCCGGCTCCAGCTTTCAGGGCTGCGCTCGCGGATAAAAATGCGGCCCCCTCCAAGCCTTTTGATCCGGCTATGATGCCTATATATCCCCGATCGTACTTATGGATTTTTTTCCCAAGTTCTGGCTCTTTAAGAGTATCCAGCCGGATGACCCGATAAACTTCTTTTAATTGGTCGAAAAAAATTTTATCTAAGCCAAAATCGACAAGCTCAATAGTTTTGTAGGTTTGATAGCCTTTACCAATCAGATGCCCTAGTTTGTAAGTCCCTATTGCGATCACGTGATCAGCGATGATGTGGGTGTTTGAACTTTCCCCTGTAGTCCCGTTTACACCGGAAGGGATATCTAATGCTATGATTTTTAATCCCGATTGATTCGCAATCTGAACTTGAATAGCCTCTTGGTTTTCTATCTCTTTGTGAAATCCAATCCCGTAAAGGGCATCTAAAATAATCCCCCTTTTCTCAAGCTGTCCAAGGTCTTTGAAAACTTCGTAACCCATTTGGGCAAGATATTCAAGGGCATAAAGGCCGTCTTTTCCGTTGTTGCCCTTGCCAATTAAGCCATGTACAATTCGTTTGAGATGGTGCTTTTTACAGTATCGATCAATCGCTATGGCGACGTTTTTTCCGGCTTTTTGACTGAATATTTCAGGGTCACCTCCCCCCTTAACCGCAAGTGTTTCAACCCTTTTTTGCTCTTCACAAGAGACTACTTTGTCAAATACAATCTCGTTTTGTTTCAAAAAATTTTCCGCACTTGTTGATCGACAGAATATCCCTCATATAAAATGTTGTAAACGATTTCAGCTATCGGCAAACGGATTACCTGATAGATTGCTTTTGCCGCGAAAGCGCCCTCCACAACCATTCCGACACTTCCTCGTGCATCTTCACAAGACATCCCGTGCGCGATATTTAAACCACATTGAAAATTGCGACTTTTTTCTGATGAGCAGGTCAAAATGAGATCAGCAAGGCCTGAGTAACCCTCCAGACTCAGTGAATGAATTCCTTTAAAATGCAAAAGCTGTTTCATCTCTTGGTAAGCTTTGGTGATGAGAGCAGCTCGTGCGTTTTTCCCGTAGCCTAAACCCTCAAGAAGCCCACAGAGGATCGCGTAAATATTTTTCATCGCACCACCCAGCATACAGGCTATAGGCTCTTTTGAATTTTCTGTATGAAAAAAATCCTGGTTAAATACCGCCGAAATTTTTTTTGCTAAATCGAGATCCAGCGATGCTATTGTAGCACACGTCGTCATCTTGGCCAAAACTTCGTCAGCAAATGTAGCTCCGCTTAAAACTGCCAGATCTTTGAGCCCCATCTCCAAAGCCGTTTCAAACAAAGTTTTTCCCTGATCATTGATTCCCTTGGAGGTGATCAAAATGGGTGTTTTGCAATTCAGCTCCTTTAAAGCCTGAATTACAGGCTTGAACCCTTGTGACGTAACCGATTCAATCAAAAGATCAGAATCTTTTATCGCATGATAGAGCTCATCATGAATGTCAATTTTAGTTTGAATTGCAACAATTGGAAACCTAGGATGCTTATTGTGTTGACGAATAGAATCAATCACCTCTTTCTCAATCGAGTACATCGCAACCTCCACCCCTTTTAGTGCCTGCGAAAGGGCAAAAGCCCATGCACCACTACCTAAAATGGTCACTTTACGAAAACTCATGCTAATACCTTCAAAGCCTCTTCTAAACTGTCTACGCCCGATTTTCTTTTTATCGGAAGAAAATAAAGCTTTCGGTCGATCTTTTCCACCCTATAGCTTTGCGCCAGAGGAAAGAAATCAAAAATAAATTTTTCTTTTTTGAATCCCGTTTTCCCCTTGTATGTTTTTTTTACCAGATGAAATGGAACCAAGGAATCCTGTTTTGCAGCCCGAAAAAAAAACGAAAGACTAGCGGAAAAAATTCCTGTATAAGCAAGCCCCTCAGTGGCGCCATAAAGATACTCTTTGACACTGAGCTTATCTTCTGTAATCAAAGTGCCAACAGCCTCATCTGCCCCCCTTTTTTCTACTCCAAGAACAATCAACTCTTCAGATTGGTGTAACTCTAAAATACCTGGAGCGGCCAAAGGATTATCCACAGGGCAAACAACTATTCTTTTTAAACAATTTTTTTCAAAGGTGTTTAAAATCCCACTTGTTTCTAAAGATCGAAAAAGATCCCCATTTCCAATAGGTCCTTCCCCCTCCATATCCACGAATGGGGCAGAATTTTGCGAAAATATAAAAATTTTTTTCTCTGGAAAATACAAAGTTTGAACAAGATTTTCTATTTCTTTCTCATTTTTTTTGGAGGCCATAATGGCGATGTATTTTGGCCCTTTTCGAATAAGCCTTTCAATCAAAGAGATTCCGTGCACCAACACACACCCTTTGGGAGTATCTGTTTCCAACCGAGTTGCATCCCCCCCGGCTAAAATTACCAGCCCATAATTATTCTCTAATTTCACTGACCACACCAAAAGAGATTGATTTTTAAAAAACTCTATCAGCTCGTGGCTTAAAAGACAAAAAGCGAATTTTTATATCTTATACAAAAAAAATAGGCCTAAAAACCTATTCTCAACAATTTTTCACACCTAATTTTTCCTTAAGCTCGCCAAAGATTTCCCTAATCGGTATAGTCTGATCCCCCTAAGGGAAACGAAGAGAAGGTATGCATTTTTTTAGCCTTTTTATTTCTCTATTAATTACAGCCATCTGGGGCTTTAATTTTGTAGCGGTAAAGTATTGCCTCCACACAATTAGCCCTCTCATGTTGTGCTTTTTTAGATTTTTTCTTGCTAGTATCCCCTTCATTTTTTTTATCCCACCACCCAAGGGGAAATTTTCTCTCGTTGTTCTCTACGGCTTAATTATGTTTGCCCTGCAATTTGCCCTGTTGTTTTTGGGGCTCTACCTTGGAATGGAGGCGGGTCTTACATCACTTCTGCTCCAAATTCAGGTGTTTTTCAGCCTTTTTTTGGGAATATTTGTCTTAAATGAAAAGATCCGCTCTTGGAACATTTTGGGTTGTGCTATTTCGTTTGTTGGGATTGGAATCGTTTTGGGTCATCTTGACTCGAGGGGGACGATACTGGGTTTCTTACCCATTTTGGGGACGGCCGCCTGCTCGAGTGTGGGGAATCTTTTATCCAAAAAACTTGGTAACGTCAACAGCCTCTCGTTGGTTGCCTGGGGAAGCTTTATTGCTTGGCCCGTGTTGCTTCTTTTTGCTCTTCTAATTGATGGCCCCGAATCGGTCATGTGCACGTTTTTTGAAATTGAGATCGACACCTGGATTGGCATAGGTTACATCACCTATTTATCGACCCTATTCGCCTACGGGGCTTGGAGTTGGCTTATCACAAACTATCCTCTAAGAACGATCACCCCTTTTACGCTTCTGACGCCGGTTTTTGCACTCCTATTTGCCAGCATTTTTCTTGACGAGGTGCTCGCTCTTTGGAAAATATTTGCAGCCATTTTGGTCCTCACGGGGCTAGCAATTAATCTTTATGGGCACCATTTGCTTAGAATCCCCCCTCCACTTGACTAGCTAGATACTGTTAAATTTTTTTATTTATTTTCTTTATAAAATGTTTGACTTATTTTTTTTGCCCGAATAACCTGAATAAGGTTTTTGAAAAAAATAAAAAACCTGATCGAAACTATCTACGATATAGGAGGTATCATGGCATCCATGACCTTAATCCTTTTCGGCGCGTTTGGTTTTCTTCTATTAATTCTTATTAAGCTTTATCAACGCTGCCCATCAAATAAAATTCTTGTGATCTATGGCCGAGTTGGCTTTGGAAAAACGATTCAATGTCACCATGGTGGTGGACGAATCGTTTGGCCGCTTATACAAGGGCATGCCTTTTTGGATCTTACACCCAAGACGATCCATATCTCTTTGAGAGGGGCACTTTCCCAACAAAATATCCGCGTCAACATCCCCAGTACTTTCACAGTTGCCTTAGGCGTCGATTCGGACATTATGCAAAATGCTGCAATCCGCCTGTTGGATTTGGATCAACGTGGGATTGAAATGATGGCTACTGAAATAATTACAGGACAGCTTCGTTTGACTATTGCCTCTTTAAGAATTGAGGAGATTAACCAGGATCGTGAAAGATTTTTAGAAGCAATCAAAGACAATATTGAAGAGGAACTCCACAAGATTGGACTGACGTTACTAAACGTAAATATCACCGATATTACTGACGAGTCCGAATATATCGACAGTATTGGGAAAAAGGCTTCGTCAACCGCTGTCAACCAGGCAAAGGTCGATGTTGCAGAACAAGACAAGCAAGGAGAAGTCGGGCGAGCTTCACAACAAAGAGATTGCAGAATCCTTGTTGCAAGCTACAATGCAGATGCAGTCAGAGGAGAAAATGAATCTGCTGCAGAGATTGCAACCACAATAGCTATGTTGCGCGAAAAAGAGGCCGAGGCAAGACGCCGAAGCGAAATCGCGCTCCAACAAGCCGAAGCCGAGATTCAGAAAGCAAAATCGATTTCCAACACCAACCGTTTAGAGGCAGAAGAAATTGTTCCTCAAGAAATCCAAAAGCGAAAAATTGAGATTGAGGCCCAAGCAGAGGCTCAAAGTAAAATTTTGGTTGCCAAAGGAGAGGCCGAGGCAATTCTTTTGATTAAAGAGGCTGAGGCTTTAGGTATACAAAAAATTCTTGATGCAAAAGC
>RGYU01000191.1 GCA_010031885.1 Chlamydiota bacterium
ATTTTTGTATAAAATGATTAAAAAAATCAGCCTGGAGTACTTCAAAATCACTTCCCATATGTTTCTCAACCAAAGCCTCAAATTCATAGAAGTTTAAAAATTTTTTTCCTTCATTTGTAATCAAACAAATAAAAGGGCGCTTTTTAGAAACATTCGGATTAGTTTCTATGTGTTGCATCTGTTGATGATCAGCAAATGGGACATCTACGTAAAAAATGCCGTGAGCTGGTTTACTTTGGAGCAGGTTATCCCAGCCTTTGTAATCCAATTTTTTTGGCAGGGGAGTATTTGCCGGTAATATACTTTTTTCAGTTAACTCGTTATGCAGCACTTTGAGCATCGAAGGGGCGAGTTGATGAGCCATAATTCTATAGCTAGCTCTTTTATAGATACGCAGTGCCATTTCGCTATCCCAAAAACCCGGCTGCTGATCATCTAGCTCTTGAGGGGGGCGATAGTTTTCTTGGAAACGGGTGAATGCAGCCTCAGCCGATTCTTTCTCCACTATACATTCGACTTTTTTAAAATCGCTCCGATAAACATAGAGGGGCTTACGGTAGAATGGATTAAGTTTGGAGAGAGGATTGAAAGTGGGATTGTGGGCTAAGCCTTGACTTGCCATTCGATCATAAACCTTGTTGAGTACCTCAATTCTATGTCTGCTCGCGGCAAGCGAAAGACCTGCATTTCGTACTAATCTATTCGAGATAAAGTTAGTAATACTCTGAAACACGTAAATGAGGCCAGTGAGAACAACTCCAGGGTAAGAAAAGCGACCAAGGATAAATTGAGATTTATGGTAGGCTGTAGCAACAGGAGCACAAGGGGAAAGAAGGGAGAATGCTTTCGCTGCGACATAAGAGCACCACAAAGCTGTATGGTGCATTTTAAGGCGCCATAACTCATCGCTGACATTCATAATTGCCATATCGCTCGAAACGCTAGCTGATGCCATGAAGAAACCTCATTTTTTACGGCAACATTTTACAATAATTTCGAGAAATAAAAAAAGATATCAA
>RGYU01000003.1 GCA_010031885.1 Chlamydiota bacterium
AAAATAGGATTCGAAGCTTGAAAAGGAACGTGCAGGGCTAAAAAAAGGCACAAGGTTTAGATCATAGGTAGGTGTCACAAGAATTTCAATTATAGTCGATAAACACCTGGGGTCTCTTTGTTTTAAAAGAGCATGGGCTGCTCTGTAGCGGGTCATGTGGTGGGGATTTTTGAGATGCTCTACCAATATGTCATTTCCCCCTCCAAGTTCACCCAGCGCCGTTATGGCGAACGGATGTCCCTGTTTTGCCAAATCGACCACATGAGATTTAGCTTCATAAAAACCGAGCTTGATCAATGAGATAGAGGCACTTAACCGTACATCAGGGCTATTCGATTTCAGTAGGCGTTCAAGATTAGCCTTGGATTGTATATCTTTAAAAAAACCAATCGCCGAGGCTGCAGCCTCTTGTTCCACAGGATTGGGGTGCGTCACAACAGCGCGAATCACGGGCAATAAAACATCTCGATCATATTTTATTGCCGCCAGTATCGAACTTACACGCACATAAAGATTCGGGTCATGGGTCATTTGTTTTAAAATATTAATCGATTCGTCTGTACCGTCAAGGGCATAAAATTCGGGGAAAAAGAAATGCAATTGAGGGTGTAAAATATTTTTCAAGGACTCTACGAGACCCATAGCATGTTTGGAGTGTCGGTGCACAAGTTGAAAAAGGGTCTCCAAACGGATCATTAAAAAGTCCGATTTAACGCCCTCTTTTAGGATAGATTCCGTATCATCCATCTCCTCCATCGCCAAAGTTTGTAAGGCGGCACTTTGTAAAAGGGGATTGGAACTTCTAAATGCTCTAGTAAGAAATTTTCGGTCCACAGGCACGCGGGCAATATTCGCTCCAAATAAGGAGAGAAGACATGTCTCGGGCTCTTGTGTCTTAAAACCCATTTGGATAATTTTATTGCCTATTTGCTCTAAAATATCGATAGAGTGTTCTTTTGTGGAAGAGGAGTGGCTTAAATAGGTGCTGATGGCTTCGTTGACCTCCCCAATCGCTGCCAAGTGGAGAATTTGTTTTTGAGCCGTCTCAGTTATCGAGTGCAAAACAGGGGAAAAACTTACGACAAAGAGAGAGAGTAATTTGTAAAATCGCAAAGGTTACCTCCGTGTTTTTGGATTAACTCGTCAAGTTGGTGGATGGGTAAACCCATAACAGATTCCATAGTACCCTCAATGTGGTCGATAAATAGAGAGCTCAAAGAATCGATCATGTAACTGCCAGCCGCATCTAACACATCTATAGTCGTATGGTAATATCGAATCCAGTCAGAACTGATAGGTTTGAAAAAAACCTTGTTCAGATGGGCTATGGAAAAAACTTTATTTTGATGATAAAGTGCCATGGCAGTGCAAACAATATGCGATTTGCCTTGAAGCAAATGCAACATTTGATGCGCTTCTACTAGAGATTTAGGTTTGTTTAGATGAGTATTTTCAAAAAAAACGGAAGTATCGGCACTTAAAACCCACTCATCAGGATCTAAAGAAGCGATGACTTGACCTTTAGCCAGGGCGATCTCAAGTGAGTAGCGATCGACACCTAAATTTAAAGGGATAAGATCCTCATCAAAATTTGAAGGGCGTATGTGGTGGCGAATTCCTACTTTTTCAAGGATCTGATGTCTTCGTTTAGAGTTGGAAGCCAGTATAAGATGTTTTTTCATAGTATCTACTACAGTGCTTATTAAAGATTGGATCTGGCAAAAGTCTTAAAAAACTTTGATCTATTATATTTTCGGTCTTAAGAAATGTGAAATCAATTTTACTAAGATCAATTTTTGATGTATATTTAAAAAAAATAATAAATTTTTAATAAATTTAAAATAAAATTGACTTACCAATACTCCTCGAGGTTATATGCAAGTAGGAACTTTAGAAAAAATTTATACGCAAGATGACGAAGATTATACGGTCGTTTATCAGTTAAAAGAGGTAGAAAAAGAGGCGACAAAAATCAGTATGAATGTTTTAGGCAAGAACTTGCAGGAGCCGATTTCTAACTTAGCGGATGAAAAAGCACCCTTTTGTGAAATGAAGCTTTTGGAACAAGAATCTCCCCCTTTAGATTCAAGTAAAATGCTATTGGTTTATCCAACAGTCATAAATTCTATGGATGACAGCCCCATTCAATCACCCGTTTTGACAGAAGAACAGGATCTTGAGACCAAAATAGGCTGTTTTTCTTGGTTTGAATGCGCTATTTGTAAAAAGATTCAGGAATTTTTTAAAAAAAAGAAAAAAACAATTCTAAAGCATTTAGATTAAAAAATAACCGCCCCTAAAGGCGGTATTTTTTTATTTCTTGTTCGAACCTTTCTTTTTTCCCTGAGGTTCCTCAATATCTTGATGCTCGTTATCTTCGATAAAAATTGGAGAGGTGATGAGGTATGATCCGTCATCTTGTGTCGCTTTTAGATAGTAATAGCAAAAGCGGATTCCATCCCTTTCAAACTGCAGAGCATCGTTTAGTTTTGCCTCATCGTACTCTTCAAATTCAACAAAGGAGTCAAGATTTTTCAATTTAATAATCGGATCTTGGTTACGGTAGATCACTAGTTCCTTGAACGGGCGCGTTCCAGCAACAAAACCTTTAAGATGGCGCACATACATAAGACCAGGTCTTGCCTTTGTGGTCAAAACTGAGCCGATGGGCTGGGTTGCAATAGAAAACTGAACCAACATTCTAGCTTCAGAAGAGACGAATGTTTTTCTATTTTCAATCGCTGCAATCAAAGTATCGCGATTCAACTGGGGCGCTAAAATACACGTAAGCTGCTCACCGATTAGGGCAAAGCGCTTGCCTTCGTGATAGAGTTTAAAAATAGCGTCATGCTTATCAGGGTGGTAGACGACACCTTTTTCAAATTCTTCGATCAGCTTAGAGGATGGTTCAACGCTAATGGAAAAAAGATCTTTAGGGACGTGGGCCTTAAGAATTTTCGAAAAAGAGGAACTTTTTGTCTCTTTACGACGATAGATTGGTTTTTGATCTTTTGAAAAAAGGATGATCTTTGAACCCTCTTGTGGCTCATTTGTATGGTAGGTAAACCCTAAAAATGTAACGAAACGATCTTCTTCATTAAATTCTGCAGTATAGGTCTGAATTTCTTTCCATAACTCATTACTCGTATCGTTTTCCGAATCTGAAGGGGAAAGTGAAAAAAATTGCAAATGATCCGTATCGCGGGCTTCTCGAAGGATTGATTCGACCTGATCGAGGGATTCAATAGGTTTCATCCCCTGAAATACACCATAGAAGGCCTGGTCGCCCTCCTGGGCTTGGCAGAAAATAGGGTGGGATTGTGTAATCTCACCCGTAACGGTGTTTTTAAAGCTAAGACGATAAACACCGGGTTCATTGAAGTAAAGATTCGGCAAACAGGTAACGCCCGATTCCGATACAAATAGGCGCATTTTGAGATTGTCCCGTAGACGATCATGAGAAAATTCTATCAGAGTATCTTTTGGAGCACTTGATGTGAGGTTTGAGTATTCGTCCTCAAAGCGGATCACAACGTCGAAACGTTGGTTTCGTGATACAAGCGATGGGGCTAAAATTCGGATGTGCTTAAGTTCTGCCCCCTTGATATCTAGATTGAAAATGTAAGGTTCGAGGAAATCCCCTTTCCCTTTAGGGTCGATGTAAAGATAAATAGGGCGCTTACGCTGCGCTTTTAATGGAGCGCGCGTTCCAAATTCTCGTGCTTTTTCAGCAATTTGGCTCCCCAAAACAATCATGAGCTTGCCCCCAACCTCAAGGGCTTTTGGCAACACAAAATCAAAAACGGGGCGTCCATTGTGATCTTTTTTTTGCTTTCCCTCAACCATTTTACCGTCGCTAAGGGCTAGCCAGATACAGTTTTGTTGATCTTTCAAACTCGTAGATGGAATTTCAAAATCTTTAGTCGTGTCGTTAATTCCTAAATCAAAACGGACTAGAGTTTTTTGTGGAAGTGCAACATCTGTCATAAACAAAAAACGGAAGGAGGCTTTTGTTCCGGCAGAAATTTGTTTTGGTTCAACGAAGGTGACGGCGCGGGCCATGAGGTATCCCTAAAAAAAATAAGCCCTAAGTATAGCAGGAATTATTAGGGGAGTCAACAGATGAAGGCAAAATTTCAATGGTAGTAAAAAGCGACGGCAAATGGGGAAAAATTATTCGAAAAGATTCTCAGACTTTGAAACAGGCGTTAAGCGTACCTTATCGATAAGCCGGTCGCTTCCTTTTATTACTTCTAAAGAAAAATTATCTAAAAAGATTTTGTATCCAATTTCGGGGATTGTCCCAGCTTTATGATAGATAAATCCCCCGAGCGTGTCATAATCTGGTAGCTTTGGGAAAATGATATCAGTAACCGATTCAATATCTACTAAATTCATCTTAGCATCTACAAGGTAAGAACCATCAGCATCGGTCTCAATTTTATGGACGATCTCATCGTGATCATACTCGTCAAAAATATCTCCGACAATTTCTTCAAGAATGTCCTCAACGGTGATCAAACCCTCAGTACCTCCGTATTCGTCTACAATGATCGCCATATGGATCTGTTTCTTTTGGAACTCTTTGAGCAGAGTAGAAATTTTTTTTGTCTCCGGTGCAAAAAGGACAGGGCGCACCAGTTCTTTAATGACACCCTCCTTTTTTTCATAAAGTTTGCGAAAAAGGTCTTTGAAGTGGACAACTCCAATAATATCATCTTGCGAGCTGTGATAGATGGGGATGCGGCTGTAGTTTTCCTTGATAAAAACGTCAGCAGCTACTCTAAACGAGGTATTTTCGCTTAAAGAGGTGATATTCACTCGAGGGATCATCACCTCTTTACAGAGACGAGTGCCTAAGTTGGAGATAGCAATCATGATTCTCTGCCCCTCGTTATCGAGGCTTTTTTCGCTATCGGTCTCATCTAACAGCTCAATAAGACGACGACGAAATCTTTTTTCGGCACCAAATGAACCAGAAAATTCTTCTTCCTCGGACAATTTCCGCTGAACGGAAAGGGTCACAAGTGTCACAGGATAGAGGCAAACCAAGAAAATATAGGCGGTCCATGAAAGCCCTTTTAAGATGGAGTAAGGGATTGTCGAGGTCAGGATATGGGTCAAGGTATCCAGAATTACCGTTAGTACAATAAAAAAAAGGACGGTAGCTAAAACTAGCAGTGGGGCGAATTCAATCCCATGTCTACCATTGTAGATAAACGGAGACACTGCGGGCAACGAAATTACTAACAAAGTAGCAATAATTCCAAAGCATAAGCGCACGATTTGATGGGTATGTGCAATAAAATTGATCACCTCATCAATCCTGTCCTCTTTATTCGTTTTTTGTATGAGGTGGAGTATAAAGAAAGTATAAGGGTGGCGTTTAATAGCCTCTTTGAATTCTAAATAACCGATCTTTTGGATAGCGGTCATTATAGCGGCCAAGGAGATCGATCCAAAAAGAAAAACAAGGGATATTATAAATAAAGATATCATTTAAGGCTTACTTGTACACTTTTTAGATGCTCGAATACCTTTTTTTCTGCAACCCGCATTTTTTTAGCTTTTTCTGGGGTTGTGTCCTCAAGACCGCTGAGATGAAGGAGAGTGTGGATGATATAAAGGGTCAACTCGTCGTACGGGTCAGCCCCTATTTTTTTTGCCCATTCTTTGGCTACCAAAGCGCAAATAAATACTTCACCCAAAAAATGGTGCTCCTTTTTGAGCCCGGGGGGATCATAAGGTTGGGTGATGCAATCGGTCAGGGAGGGATCTTGAAATAAAAGATTGTGGATCTCTTTAATCTTTGATTTAGATACAAAATGGATGGAAACGAGGTCTGTCTTGATTTTGAGAAATTTTAGGGCAGCCTCGACAAGAAGGGCTACCCTTTGCTTAGAAACTTTGAGAGATTTTTGGAAATCGAAAACTTCGACGTTCACCTAAGCCCTGGTTTTTGGTAAGCCGGTAACTTTGCGGCTGTCTTTATCCATACGACCCTCTTTTTTGAGGATAGCGATTCTTTCATAACGTGGGAGAACGGTCTTAGAACCTTGCGCTTGGAAGCGTTTCCCGTAACTTGCATGTTTTGACATCGTAAAAGCCTATCAATAAAGCGTTAAAGTTGAGGAATGAAGGCGGCAATGGATCCGTTTTGGATTGCATTAACCTTGCTTTTCAATTCTTTTTGAGGAAGGGGTCCAGTTGTGATCTTACGTTTGTAAGCTAGTTTACGAGGAGAAACTGAACGTCTTTCTTGTTGTTTGCTGATTCTTACCATGGTTGAACCCAGTCTAAAAAGTTTTAAAAAGAGTATACCAGCTCCACTGTTATGAATCAACCCGAAAATACGGGATAAATAAAAACCCTCTAGAGGTATCCCAATAAAAGATTTACTCACAAGTAAGTTTAGCGGGTTAAAAGGGAAATTTTACAGCCTAGTTGCTTATAAAAATGGTATCTTTTTTTCGATTGCGCCAGGCTTTCTTTTGTTAGCTGGTCGTCAAAATCGTACAGATGGCTCCACTTGAGCTCTTGCGAGGGGGGGTCCTTATGAAGCCAAATAAGGTGGGTAAAAGGTTTTTTTATTTGCCGTTCTAGGGAAAGCAGGATTGGCTCGCATGTGTGGGTCTCGTCGCTGGCATGGGGCAAAAAACCGTTTTGCGGAAACTCCCAAAGCAATTGGCTTAGGTATTGAATTGTCTCTGGATTCGGACAAAAAATTTGGATGAAAATTTTTTTTTCAATAGCTTTTTGACAAATGGTTAAAATTTTTTTAGTTACATCACCTTTTTGTCGAATGGGAAAAAGGGTCACATTCATGAAATTACACCACAGGAAATGATAAATTTAATCATTTCCTCCGAATTTGCATCCAGTAGTTTCCCCTCCTTGGAAAACAGCAGGATTCCATGTAAAGGCTGGGGGGACGTAGGCAAATAATAGGGTTTATAACCGGGCAAAAGATCTTTTAGTGCATCAGGCATGTGGGGTAGCTGTGATGTGATTACATAACTTACCCCTGATGTATAGGGAATTACACAGGGTTTTTCCAGTGGAGACTGGGAACTGCTAGTAAATTGTTTTATGACCTCTTTTACAACCTTGTGCACCGTTTTGATTACTGGCATGCGTGACACAATAGAATCTATAGCCCGATGAATCCAGCCCTCAAAAAGATGCTCTCCAATAAATCCTATGGTTACTATCGTAATAAGAAGGATAATAATGCTCGATACGCGGGCAAAAAACCTTAAGATGTAGGGGTGATCCCACTCATTGCCTAAAACATCAATAAACGGAGTGATTATATTTAATAAAGGATCGGAGAGAACATCGAAGCAAATTTTCACAATCCAAAAAGTAATTGCAACAGGAATTAACAGCAAAAAACCGGTCAGAAACGACTGTCTCACAACTATCTCCCTTTTTTAGGGCTATCGGGTAGCAGAATGCCACAACTGATAATATATTTCACCGCATCTTCAATCTTCATATCGACGTAAATAAGCTCTTCTTTGGGAAACATTACAAGATAGCCGGTCGTAGGGTTAGGGGCCGTCATTACAAATACGGTAACCAGATCCTTGTCGGTCGCTTTTCTGCAATAATCGGGCGCATTTTTTGACACAAGGCCTAATGTATACGTCTCCTTGTTCGGGAAGGGTGCAAGAACAACCTCTTTAAAGGAGGTTTTTTCACCGCTAAAAAGGGTTTTTATGATCTCTTGAGATGTCTTGTAAATTTTATTGACGAGTGGAATTCTCAGCAAAATCGAATCAAAAAACTCAATGATTGTTTTTATGAAAAACCAACGGGTGATCATCCCTAAAAAAATCGTGAAAAGGAAAAGCCCCAAAAGGATCAAAAACTGAGCCATCAATACAATCACCTGATCTTGACTCAAAAAAAAGATCTTTCCAGGTTGCAGGTCATGCCTCTCTAGGAATATAGTGACCCATCCTACAAATGGATGCGTGAGCAATCGGACTATGAAAGCGATCAAACCAACTGTTACCGCTAAGGGGAGTAAGATGATCATTCCAGTAATGAAGTACTTTTTCATGCGCCTTTAGGCCCCATTTTCCATGAGATTTCCTGAAATAAAAGGTTTACAGATTCTACCTGTACTATGAATTGATATCCAATTTCAAATGTAAGTTGGGACCTCTTACCGGTAATTTTTTCCTTTTTTGGATGAAATTCAAAGTAGTCTTCACCCAATTTTGAAATGTGTAAAAAGCCCTCCAATCCAAAATCTTTGACCTCAAAAACAATCCCAAAAGGCTTTACGCGTGTGATCGTAGCTTTGTAAGTTCGTTGAGGCTCTTTATCAAATTTTCGGCTTATATAGCGCATTTTTTTGAGGGTGAGATAGCTCATTTCTGCACGCGCGCTGTGGCGTTCTTTTTCAGAGGAGTTTTGTGCAATTTCATCCAGCTCCTCTTGAGAGTAGCTTTCATTAAAAATCAGCCGGTGGATGATGATATCTACATACCGGCGGATGGGGCTTGTAAAGTGGGTATAGTTTTCCAGCATTAACCCATGGTGCCCAATCGCGTCTGTAGAGTAGGTTGCCAAACGCATGCTGCGGATGTAGCGAGATGAAAGCTCTGAAATAAAGGCCGATTCTCGGTGCGCTTCAAAAACTTTAGCGAGCTCTTTACTGCCGAATTGTTCCGGAACCAAAACACCAAGTTTTACGCAGAAATTTTTAAACTCCATCATAGTCTCAGGGGATGGGGGCTCGTGGACACGGTAGATTAGTGCGACCTCTTTATTTTTGAGCTCTGTTGCGATCACCTCATTCGCTTTGAGCATGAACTCCTCGACCAATTGGTGGGTTATGTCATAATGGCTTATCTCAAAACCAGAGGGGATTCCATCATCTCCTAATCGCCACACCAATTCACTTAAGGAAAGATCAACAGATCCCCGTTCATGTTTAATCGCCTTTAAATGCAAAGCAAGTTCTCTCATGAGCTGGAGCTGATCGTGCAGGAAAGTTTTGTCTTTGCTGTGCATGATCTCAAAAGCATCCTCATAGGACAGGCGGTGGTTGCTGTTAATGATACTTCGGTAAATCTTGTGGCTTGTAAGATTCCCTTTTTTATCCATGTGCATTTCAACCGTTACGGCTAGTCGCGCCACCCCCTCTTTTAGGCTACAAAGATTATCGGCAAGGACATGGGGTAGCATAGGGATACAGGTGCCGACAAGGTAGGTGGAATTTTTGCGCAAGATCGCCTCTTGATCAAGATGGGATCCCTTTTTTACGTAGTAGGATGCATCGGCGACGTGTACATAGAGCTTGTAGCCTTTCGTCGTACGCTCGATAGAAAGGGCATCATCAAAATCTTTAGCTGTCTTTGGGTCAATTGTAACCGTGAAAAGATTGGTATGGTCTACACGATCTTTATGTTGAGATAAAATAATTTCAGAGCCAAAGGCATTTGCCTCATCGATAGCCGCTTGGGGGAATTGTTTAGGTAGAACGTACTCTTCTTTTACCGCCTCTAAATCACTCAAGGGATCAAAAATGGATCCGATCTTTTTTTCAAAAATAAGATGGAGTTGATTTCTTAATGAGTGAACCTCTAATAGAATGCGGTCTCCAATTTCCACAGGACTTGTTGGCATCGGTACGCAAAAGAGCTGACTTTCCCCTTGCAAAGAGACGCGGACCCTTAAAGAGCCAGGTTTGATCTCTACGATAGTTCCAATAACAGATGCTTTGCTTCTTTTGACTACGTTTGTTACCCGTCCTTCAGGCCCTTTTTTATTACGCCCCTCCAAGGAAAGGACCTCCACCTCAACAGTGTCTTGGTCCATTGCATTCAAAATAAGGTGTTTTGGAATGAACACATCATACTCTTTTAAGGATACAAAACCAAATCCGCTTGGATGGATTGAGATTTTCCCAACACTCCCTTTTGGCTCTTGAGCCGTTTTCCGGTTGCGGTTGATATGGTAAACATTACGATTTTTATGCAAGAAACCTTCGCGCGTCAATTCCTCTACAAAAAGGAAAAGAACGGCCTTGAGTTTATTGGGGAGGCGAAATGTTTTATTCAGGTCTTGAATATCAAATTCATCTCGACCCTTTTTATCCAAAAAAACTTCTATTAATTCGAGGCATTGCTGCATCTCTTCTTTTAAATGGGGCGCTTTCAGGGCGAAGTTTTTTTCCAGCTCGGGGAGATTGTCTACAAATTTTTTTGTCACAAGATCTATGCTTTCTTCTAATGGTTGGCTTTTCTTTGTTTATGAGCTTTTGTGGTATTTTGTAGCAATGCATAAACGGTCATCGGCCCAACCCCACCCGGAACGGGCGTGATTGCTTGCGCTTTAGGACGCACATCTTCAAAATCGACATCACCGACGAGCTTATCATTTTGGCGGGTAATCCCGACATCGATGACAATAGCTCCCTCTTTGATGTGTTCTTTTTTGATCAGCTGTGGTTGTCCTATTGCAGAAATCAAAATATCGGCTTTTTTCGTGTGTTGGATAAAATTAGTTGTGCCTTGGTGACAGAGTGTCACTGTGGCATCAAGGGTATTTTTAAGTGAAAGAAGAATGGAAAGAGGGCGTCCCACGATGGTGCTTCTACCAAGAATACACACCTCTTTTCGTTGAATGTCTAATTGATAAAATCTCAAAAGCTCCAAAATACCCTGAGGAGTGCAGGGTATAAGTCCATCGATTGAGCCCAGACAAAGCTTGCCTAAATTGATGGGATGAAAACAGTCGACATCTTTTTCGGGGTCGATTGCAACGGTCACACGTTTCAAATCAATGTGATTTGGTAAAGGCAATTGTATCAAGATACCATCGACATCCGGCTCTTGATTCAAAAGATCGATTCTGTTGAGTAGCTGGGTTTCCGCGGTATCTTGAGGTAGGTGCAACAAGGTCGAGCGAATCTGGTATTCTTTGCACATCCGTTGCTTGATTGCAATGTAGGATAGAGAAGAGGGGTGATTGCCAACCAAAATCAAAACAATGTGAGGGGGGGATTGTAAGTTTACCTCTAGCTTTGAGCAAAGAGATCGGCTTGCCAGCCGCCCATCAAGAAGTATAGTCATTTAGTCCCTTCAAAATGTTTGGTTTTTAACATTTTATTCGAGGCAAAAAATGATTGAGGCTGGAAATAAACGAGCGGAGTATTTTCAAGGGTGCAAGCTAAACCACCCGCCTCCTGGACAAGGAGCGCTCCTGCAGCAAAATCCCATGGAAACAACTCATGTGCTTTGTAGTAGGAAAGTCTTCCGCAAGAAACCCAGGCAAGTGATAGAGCCGAAGTTCCAAAATGGCGACTAAAATCTTGCGACTCCTCAGAAACTTTAATTTTTTTTCCATTTAGGGTAGAACCCTGCCCTTTTTCAGCCATATAAAGCTCATCAAATACAGGCGCATAAATGACCCCTATTTTTGGCTCATTGTGTTCCACATACGCTATGGATATGCAGTAAAGAGGTAAGTTATGAGAGAAGTTTTGAGTTCCATCTAAAGGATCAATCACCCAAAAATTTTTAGTATTTTGATTATAGGGCCCACCCTCTTCTCCAATGATCCCGTCATCAGGGTAGTGTTTTTGGATTGCTTTAACAATCATGTGTTCACATTCGCGGTCAACACTTGTAACCGGATCGCTCTTGAGTGTGTCTTTAAACTCGATGAGAAAGGATTCTTTTGATTTTTTGAGGGCAAACTTACCAACCTCTAATGCCAGCTGCTTGGCAAGTTCTGCTCTAGTCGGCTTCATTTTCCACCTCTTTTTTGGGGCTTAATGACCATTTACCTAAAAAGACAATAAGAAGAAATACCCCAGTATCAAAAACAGGACCGATTAAAAGATCTTCCAACAAGTGACCAAACGTTCTTACGGCCAAACACTCTAGAAGCGAAAAAATAAAAAAGAATACAAAGAGAGAGGGCAATATCCACAATGAGGTAAGAGGGGGGATATGGGGTTTAATGATGCTCCACAAAAGGCTCATGATTGCAAAAAAAAGGGTGTGGACACCCAGCGGTAAAGTTAAAACAAACAAATCATAAATGAAGCCGACAATCACATTGATCCAAAAAGCCTTATACTTTGGAAAAAGGTTGGCAACCGAAAGGACAACAAAGAGGGGAATGTTGATTACCATGAGGTGAGACGGTGGTTTATCAGTTCGTATTTTTCGTCCATTAGAGAGGCAAATTGCCGATCATGGGTAACCAAAACAACAGCCTGAGGTAACGATAAAAGCAGTTGGATCATTACCTCAGCTTGTGCCTGGTCAAGCTGGCCCGTTGGTTCGTCAGCTAAGATCAGATCGGGGTGATTGACCAAGGCTCGGCAAAAAGCCACCCGTTGCTTTTGCCCACCACTTAAGTGCTTAGCCATAGAGTCGATCTTATCTTCAAGGTTTACTGATTTTAAAAAATCTAGGGCCTCATGCCTTAAAAGTTTTTTTCCCTGGATTAAACGGGGAATCTCCAGGTTTTCAAATACAGTCAATTCAGGATTAAGATGATGAAATTGGAATACAAATCCTATCGATTCGTTCCTTATAAGGTGTGATTTATCCCCTACTGGAGAACCGTAAATCAGAATTTCTCCTGAATCGGCCGTCTCTATTAAGCCAAGAATATTTAAAAGGGTTGTTTTGCCACTGCCAGATCTACCGGTGATGGCAATCTTCTTGCCTTTTGGGATATCGATATTTACTTCACTAAAAAGCTCGCGATCCTCAAAGCTTTTTTTTAGGTTCTTTGCGGTTATAATCACATTAACCTCAGTAATTCGCTGGGTTTGTAATGAGAGGCTTTTAATGCGGGAATGAAGCCTGCGACAAGAGCTATCAAGGGCGTCCCTATTAACACGACCGCCATAGCACCAGGACTTAAGTGAGTGGGAATAGACTGGGAAAATAGGTTTTCATACCCTTTAAATAGGTAAATATTTTGAAGAATTAAAGGGAGATTTTTCATCGTAATAAATCCAAGACCCAACCCTAAAAAAGATCCGAGGGAGCCTAAAAAAAGACCCAAACCAGAGTAGATGCGAACAAGCGCCTGTTTGCTCGCGCCAAGGGCGGTAAAAAGGGCAATCTCTTTGCGGGATTGGTAGACGATAAGCAACAAAACCGACACAATATTACTAGCGGCGACTATTAAAACGAGAAGGGCTACGAAGCTGTATAAAACCCGATCGCTTTGGAATGAGACAAGTATATCTTTTACAAAACCATACTCGTAGTAGGGAATTACATCGAAATAAAGGTCAATTTTTTCGCGCTCGAGCTCCTTTTTAATAAATTCGTAAACTGAAGAAACATCGTTTGACGGGGTTGTTTGAATCCTGAATCCCCCTTTAAGTATTGGATCAGTCGACTCCAATTGACCTTCAGAGGAGATCCTCGCTACGAAATCATATGGGGCAAAAATGCACTTTGGACCAATCTGCAGTGTTCCCGCCTCGTAGAAGCCGACAACCTCAAACGGATTATTCTCCTCCATACTTCCTGTGGAAAGGCCGTTATAAATAGTGAACTGCCCTATATCGTTGAGTTTAGCACCATTTTCCATGAAACTTTTTGGGAGAAACACAGGGGTAAAACCAGTCTTTTGTGGTGCAGCTTCAGGAAGCAGGGGGGCGTTTTTATCATCAAAGGACATGATATACGAGGCTTGTGATATAAGGTGAAAGCCCATGGTTTTTTCAGAAAAAACTTTGAGCCTCATCATAGCACCGGTGATCTCGTATTCTTGAGCGGTTATAATCAGGTTTTTTTCCCTAGCCTTATGGAAAATTGAATGGAGTGTGCTCAACAAATCTATCGGCCGGCCACTAATATCTAGGTGTGGCAAAGGAAAATCTAAGGGCAGCTCTTCGTCTACAGAAGGATCAAAGGTGGTTAGATAAGATGATTCTTTTTTTTCTTTAAGTGATTTTTGATGGTAGCCACTTGATAGACTGTATAGGTCAATCCTGTTGTAGTGGGATTCATAATAACTTTGAGTCGGGATGATCTTGATAGGACCATGGATGGAAGTTAATTTTTGAATCCAACCCTTCTCAATCCCGTCGGCTACAGACAGAAAAACTAGCGAAAGCCAGGTGACAAGGGTAATGATGAGTAGAGAAATAAAGGACATAAGGGAAGAAGAGACTTCCCCTTTTCTCGGAACTATGTAGCGAAAAATCGTCTTTAATTCAAACAAAGCAATTTTTTTAAAGAAACTACTTCTTCTCTTTGTACATGACATGTTTTTTTACAATAGGGTCGAATTTCATCAACTCTACACGTCCTGTGGTGTTATTTTTATTTTTTTGAGTGGAGTACATGTGGGAGGATTCGCTACTTCTTAATTGAATCGTATGACGGGCAGCTTTCTTTTTGGCCATTTCTCAATACCTTATAGAATTCTTTGAGTCGAGATTGTACCCGCTTTGGGAGTTATACACAAGTGAAAGGTAGGCAAGGCAAAAAGGGGGTAAAAAACGGCGATCATTCATGGATTTGAAGGCAATTTTTTTTAAAATTAAACGTTATATTTTGCAAAAATTTTATTTATATTCAAATAAAAAATGTATTGCCCAAAATAGTTTTTCAAATATCTTGTATCTAGGTAAAGTCCTAATTATTCAAATATGGTGGGTATAGAAAATGTACAAAAAATTTTTATGCGGAATGAGTCTTTTATTATTATGCCTTGAGGCTTCCAAACAAACAAATCAAGAAATACTCGCCCAACAAGAAATTCTAAAATCATATCAATCTTATTCTTTATTAGATCCAAAAGAGTGTGATATTTGTGAGCACTTGAAGCACTTGAGACGGCTTGCAAAAGACTCGGAGACGGTTGTGGAGCTAGGGACTAGGGATATGGTTTCTACGCTTGGTTTGCTTTTGGGTCTTACTGAAAATGGCAAGGCGATTAAAAAATATTGTGGGGTCGATCTAAAATATCCTCCGCAGGGAACATTTAGAAAGGTTACCCGTTGGTGCAAATCTTTTGAGATAGATTTTGAATTTATTGTCGCGAATGATTTGGAAATTGAACCTATCAATTGTGACCTTTTATTTATAGATACTCTACACACTTATCAACACTTAACGGTGGAGTTAGAAAAATTTTCTTCTAAGGTGAAAAAGTATATAGCGATGCATGATACCGATCTTCCCTGGGGCTGGGCGGATGAACCTAATTACACAAATATTGAAAGTTGTTATCCCGATTGGATCAATCCATTAAAGAAGGGTTTGTATCCAGCAGTAGAGGATTTTTTAGCAAGGCATCCTGATTGGGTAAAAGCGGAGCAATATACAAATTGTTATGGCTTTACCGTTTTAAAAAGGGTCGAGCTGTAGAGAATCGTGCCTTTTAGCTTCCAGGCCCATTCAGAAATCAAACGACTTGGTTAGTGGTAAATGGGATACGTGATTTGGGCTCAATCTCTATTGGTGATGGGCCCAATTGGTTAAATTGGAGAATTCCTAGGGCAGCTATCATAGCTGCGTTATCGAGTGCAAGTTCTTTCGAGGGAAAATAAACTGGGCGACAAAAATCTTCAAAATAGGATCTTAGCGTCTTACTTGAGGCGACGCCACCGCCAATAAAAATCGCTTTTGCATCGTAAAAGTCTACCGCTTTTTGAGCTTTTTCTAAGACGTCCTGAAAAACAACATGTTGAAATGAGGCAAGGAGATCTTCATAACCTTTATTTTGGTTTTTTGAAGCGTACAAAACCTGGGTCTTAAGCCCGCTGAAAGAAAAGGAAAAGGGGCGATCTTTAACCTTGCAGGATTTTAAATGAACTTTAGAAGAGTCCCCCTTCATTGCCGTTTTTTCAACATGAGGCCCTCCAGGATAGGGCAATCCACAGATTTTTGCGCACTTATCAAAACACTCGCCCATCGCATCATCGATGGTAGATCCAACGGTCTCGATATCCATTAAAGAGTGCATAAGGTTGATCTGTGTGTGCCCACCTGATAAAACAATCCCGATTGCAGGAAGCTGTTCAAAAGCATCCTTGTGATTAAGAATTGGAGCGATAAGATGTGCATGCACATGGTTGACGGCTACAAAAGGGACGTTCAGCAATAAGGACAAAGATTTTGCAAACGTAAGACCCACCTGGATAGATCCGATTAAACCCGGGCCATAAGCAACAGAAATCAGATTGATCTGGTCAAAAGAAATATTTGCTTTTTTTAAAGCCTCCAGAAAGCATGGGCCAATTTTTTCGAGATGTTCTCTAGCAGCCAGTTCGGGGAATACGCCCCCAAACGGGCTATGCAGGTCAACCTGGGAATAAATTACGTTTGAGAGGATCTCAAAGCGGTCATTGACAACCGAGATAGAGGTTTCGTCGCAGGTGCTTTCTATTCCCAAACAGATCATTTCATATCCAAAAGTTCGATTTCAAAAACCAAATCTTCACCGGCCAAAAAGTGGTTGGCATCAAGCGTTACACTTTCATCATCCAAATCTTTGACTACAACAGGTTGTCCCCGAATTTCTAAAACAACGCCTGGCTCTAGCTCCAAATCTTGCGGAAAAAGTTCCCTTTTGACTCTACCAATAAGGTCCGGATTTTTTTGTCCATATCCTTCATGCGCGGGTATATCAAAAGATTTTTTCTCACCTATAGCAAGGCTTAAGACCGCTTTTTCGAATCCTTCAATCACCTGATTTTTTCCGATTTCAAAGGTAAATGGATCTCTTTGAATCGAGGAATCAAACGTCTGGCCGTCCTTTTTTTTTCCTGTGTAGTGCACCGTTGCAATTTTAGACATATAACTCCCTGTTTTGATGGTATGTTTCTTGAATGGCACGAGATAGCCTCTCATGAATAGTGAGATAAAGCCCAGCAGATGGAAAATTTGTATCTACATAAGCCAGCTTGATACGATCATGATCTAAAAGCCTTAAAGTCTCAAACAAATGATGCGCAACTTGGGCTGGATGATGGATAGATCCAACTGAATAAAGAGGTTTATCAACAGGGTAATTTACATCGCAAAATCCCACAATAGCTTCAATTTCATCCGAAAGGACTGTCGTTAATTTGCAAGTTGGTGCGTAGTGGCGATACATCTGTCCCGGACACTGAGGCGCCATGAAATCTTGTGTGTTTTCGACAATTTTAAAAAAATCATTTAAATTCTCTATAGGTGTTGCGCCGAGCCTGCCTATTAAAAAATATCCCTCTTTTTGGATCAAAATTGTCGATTCCAAACCGTGATCAGGTTCCATCCCTTCCACGACAGGCACCATTCCATTATAGTCAAAATCAACATGCCATTTGCGCGTAGCAGAGGGGAAACCAGAGCGATTTGCTGAGGGGGCCGCAAGGGGCCCTACTGCTCGGATCAGCTCTAAAAAAACGGGGTGATTGGGGACCCGAACGGCAAGAGTAGGTAAATTTGCAGTAATTAAGGGATCAATCTCTTTTTTTAAAGGGGCGACTACAGTTAAAGGGCCAGGCCAAAATTTTTGCAAATTGGGGACAAAAGCGGGAGCAATATCTACATACTCAAGAGCCTGTTCGACAGATGCAAAATGGACGATTAGCGGATTTTTTGGAGGACGGCCTTTGATTTCAAATATTTTTTTTATTGCATCGGGATAAAAAATAGATGCAGCTAGCCCAAATACTGTTTCGGAAGGGACAGCAACAACATTTTTATCTTTGAGAAATTGGATAGCTTCTTGGACTGAAACGGTCATATTGGCTGAAATAATACCATAAAATGAAAAAAGGATTAAGGGATTTATCTTAAATTTTTTTATTTATTCATCCGGAGGACTTTGAAATCTGACGCCGGTTTTTAAAAAAAATGTAAGGATAAAAGTCTAGATTGCATTTGGATGAACCGCTGATGTAACCTAACCTTTTGTAAGAGTGGAGGTAGCGATGAAAAAAATATGTTTTCTTTTCGGTTCCAGCTCATTTGAGCACGAAGTTTCTGTGACTTCGTTGCGCTCAGTTTTGATGGCTTATGAGACTACAAAATTTGAAATTGCTATTGCTGGCTTAGACAAAAAAAACACCCTGCAGTTTTTTGATAAAGGGGTTTTTTTGAAGAGGTTTTCATCCTATGGCAGTTTTGATTTGGCAGATTGTCCTGCTCCGTTTGATGCTTTGAAGCACTTTGATGCGGTTTTTCCGCTAGTTCATGGAGGGTTCGGGGAGGATGGTTCTATCCAGGGTCTTTTAAATCTTTTAGCTGTCCCTTTCGTAGGGCCATCTGTGTTGTCTTCTGCGATTTGTTTTGACAAAGATACGGCAAAAAAATTGTTAGATCAAAAGGGAATCAAGGTTGTCCCCTGGATCTGCTTAAGCCCCAATGATCAGGTCAATGAAAAAGAGATTGAAGAAAAAATCGGATACCCCTGTTTTGTAAAACCATCAGCTAGTGGTTCATCTTGTGGTGTGAGCAAGGTGTTACAAAAAAGTGATCTTATGCAGGCAATTCATTTTGCAAGAGGTTTTTCCAGCAAGGTTTTGATTGAAAAGGCGATTGAGGGGATGGAACTCGAGTGCGCTGTATTGGGTTCTGAAAAACTTATAACATCTAAGGTGGGTCGTATTATTCCTAAAAATGCCTTTTATGACTATGAAGCTAAATATGTTCTTCCTGATGGTGCAGAGATTGAGGCGCCTGCAAATATTGACGAGAATTTAGAACAATATATCCAGACAGTCTCAAGGCAGGTGTTCAGGGCATTAGACTGCGAAATGATGGCTCGCATCGATTTTTTTTATGATGGGAATCTTTATCTGAACGAGGTAAATACCATACCCGGGTTTACGCCGATCAGCTTATACCCGACACTGCTGGGTTTATCGGGTATCAATTATAATGAGCTTTTGGACAATTTATTTCGTTTGGCTATAGATCGTTTTGACCGTAAAGCACCTCAAGATTTGCGTCTTCCCATAGCTCAATGTCCCCTTTAAGCCATAGGACGGATTGTAGACCCTGCTCCTCAAGAAATTGTGCAGCCCTTTTTGCGCGGAATCCATGTGCACAGTGGACTATTACCTGTTTTTCTCTAGGTATTTTTTGCAATTTATTAGATAAGATATCGATAGGAATGTTGATAGAATGTTTGAGTCTTTTATCAAAAAATTCTTCTGGTGAGCGTACATCAAGGATAAAAATAGAAGAATATTGTTCCTTTAGTAGTTGTTTTAGTTTTTGTAATGAAATAGGTTCCATTATTTCCTGATTGAAATTTTCTCAATCTTAAACTATATTTGAGATATTCCCCAACCAAAAGTAATTGGAGTGATAATATGAAAATTCGATCAATTCTAGCCGCTGCTTTAGTTTCTCTTCTTTCCATCAATGCCTACGCATCTGATGATGAAGAAAAAAAAGAAGAAGTCGTTGTTGTTGAGCAAACAAGTGAAGTTTCTCACACAGATGAGCACAACGTAGTTCATGATGACGAGCATCACGAAGACAAAGAACAAAAGTAATTGAGTTCCTTGCCGGCGTCATAAATCAACGCCGGTAAGTTGGCGAGAATGGACTTTGTTCTAAAAAAAATACGCCCATGGATTTGGGTTTTCACTCTCATGTTTACCATCCATTTTTTTGGAAGTTCCCTTATTCATAAAAGACGTGTGGAATCTTCTGCCTCTTACGCTAAAATTCAACAGCTCAATCTTGCTATTCATCTTGCAAAACAAAGAAAAGAGGAGTTATCTCGAGAAATAGAAGCTTTTGAAAATCCTCTTTGGTCTTTAGAGGTTATGAAGGAAGAGCTAGGGCTAGTTCGTCAATCAGAGACGAAGATTGTATTTCAACCCGAATAGTGTATGTGGCTTGCATTTTTTATTTCAACTCTTGTGGGGCTAATTTTTTTATCAGGTTTTCTGTCTGGTTCCGAAACTGCTTTTTTTTCTTTATCCTCTTTGAAAGTAAATCTTTATAAAAGAGATGCCAATCCTAAAAAGAGGATGATAGCTGAACTTTTGAAAGCTCCTCATCAGCTTCTTGTAAGCTTGCTGATGCTGAATATTGCCGTGAATATTTTAATACAAAACGTGGTTGCAAACGTATTTGAAGACTCGGGCTCATTTTTCCTTTCAGTGGGTGTCCCTTTGGTTTTAGTCTTACTTTTTGGGGAGATGCTTCCTAAGGCGGTCGCAATCCGTTACAATAAGGAAATAGCTCAAAAGGTTGTTAAAGTAATCCATTTTTTCAAGTGGGTTTTGACTCCAATTCGTGTTGTCTTAAGCGGAATAGCCTTGTTTGTAAGTAAGGTTCTATTCTGTTTTTTGCCTCGTGAAAGGGAAATCTCTGTCAAAGAGCTGGAGACTGCGATTAAAAGCTCCAAAGAACTTGGGGTAATAAGCCCCGATGAAATGCACCTGATGCGCGGATATTTAGATCTTGATGATCACATTGTCAAAGAGCTCATGCGCACCCGTCACGAGATCATTGCCTATGACGTGCAAGCGCCCATAGAAAACTTGTTAGAAACAATGATAAAAAAAGAGTGTTCAAAGTTGCCGGTCTACGATGGTACTTTGGAGAAAATTCTAGGGTTTATCTTTTCAAGAGATCTTTTTTTACACAATCGTGGATTCAAAAAGGGGCTTGATGTGATCCCCCTTTTAAGAAAGCCATTTTACGTTCCCGAGTCGGTATCTGCACGGCATCTAATGCAGCAGCTACACCATCGTAAAGAGGAGATTGCAATCGTTGTCGACGAGTATGGTTCAGTTGCGGGGCTGATCACCCTAGAGGACTTGATGGAGGTTGTCGTCGGACCCATTCAGGATAAAATTGATCCGCCAAATCAACTTCTTGAATCTTCCGAGAACATCTTAATATCAAACGGACAGTTAGAGATTACTGAAATTGAAAACCGGTTTGAAGTCGAGTTGCCAAGCCCTTCTAATATGGTGACGATAGGGGGTTGGTTGACTGAGCAACTGGGAGATATTCCCAAGGTAGGAGATCGGTTGATTGTTGAGCCTTTGTTATTTCACATTTTGGCTGCGGATGAGAAGATGGTACACAAAGTTTACATACGTAAACTGCCAACAAGGGGTGAGGGCGGATGAATCTCTTTTTGATCTTTACCCTTATCTGCCTTATTTTTCAGGCTTTTTTTGCCATGATGGAGATGGCAATTGTCTCCTTTAATCGGGTGAGATTACAGTATTTTTTGGTCCGTGGGGGAAAAAAGGCAAAATGGATTAGTAAAATGCTCCTCGATCCGACCCGCCTTTTTGCTACGACCCTTGTAGGGGTCAATACTGCGTTGCAGATTGGTTCCGAGTGCTCGCGCAGGGCGTACGCTTTTTATGGGCTAGATCCCGATTATGCTCCGATGACCCAAATTATTCTTGTTCTGATCTTTGCTGAACTGGCACCCCTATTTGCGGCAAGAAGACATCCCGAATCGGTCGCAATGTTGGGTATTGGTCCCCTCTATTTCCTTTCTACGATGATGAGACCTTTTACCTGGGGTCTAAGTCAAATTCTTTCTATGATCGATCGAATTTTTAAAAAAGAAAAGGGTCATGCTCCTTTTATCTCCAAGGAGGAATTACAAAAAGCTATCGAATCTTTGGATGAAAAACATGCTGTGAGTGAACGGGAGGAGTTCAACCACCTGGTGAGCGCCATATTTAGTTTAAAATCAAGAACACCACGAGATTTTATGACCCCAATTGACCAGGTCTCTATGCTTTCAACGGGGACAAAGATCAAGGACATAAAACGGCTGATTCGGGATAAAAATATTGAGCATCTTCCCGTGTATTACCATCAAAGGCATACGATTGTCGGGATCATTAGCACACGAAATCTTTTGAAGGCAAATGATGAGGCAAGATGTGACCTTTACATGCAAGACGCCTGGTTCGTTCCTGAAGTAGAATCGGTTTTCAAAGTCATTGAGCAATTTAGAAAAAATGGGCAACCTTTGGCTGTTGTTGTCGACTCTACCGGCTTATCCATAGGGGTTGTACATTTGGATGAGATTTTGCAGGCGATGTTTCTATCAGAAAAAGAACTAGGCGCGTTGGGTCATGTGATGATAGACCGATCTTTTGACCCTTTTTCTGAGGTATCTAAAGTCAATCAGCAATTTGATTTAGATTTACCAACCGAGTATGGAGACACCTTGATAGAAATGATGGAGGAGGTTTTGAAAAAAAGACCCATTTCCAATGATTCAATTAGATTAAAAAATCTAGAGATCGTGTTCAAAGAAGGGGATTTCATGGGGGATTCAAGGGTTCACATCCGTACAATCATCCCTTAGCAGACTTAATTCTATTTTACAAAGTTGTTGCCGAAAGTAAGTCTTGAAGAATTTGGATTACTTTTTCTATTTCTTCTTTTGTATTAAATTTACAAAGAGAAAAGCGCAGGCTTGAGCGTGCCAGGGTACGGTCTAGTCCCATATTTTGTAAAACACGGGAGGGCTCAATTGAACCACTTGAGCAGGCAGAACCCATCGAGACACAAACGCCACACTGATCCAAACGGATCATGAGAGTCTCTGCATCAACATCTAAAAATGCGATATTGAGTGTATTGGAAACTGTAGGACCGTCTCCATTGATTTTTCCGATAGTGCAAAGTTGGCAAAGCAACATGTTTTTAAGCTCTTGCATATACGAAAAACTCGACTCATCTATCAGGCTGAGTGCTGTTTGTAAGCCAACAATACCGGCCACATTTTCAGTGCCCGCACGTCTATGCATTTCCTGATATCCACCTATTAAGAGAGGAGAGAAGGGGAAGTTGGAGCGCGCAAACATCATCCCCATACCCTGTGGGCCATGAAATTTATGTGCTGATAAACAAAAAGCGCTTATCCCTCTGTATACTTTAAAGGGTGCTTTTCCAATATGCGCGGTCGCATCGATGATGAGAGGAATCTTTTTGTGATATAAATACTCACTAATCGCTTCAAGATCTAGCATCACACCAGTTTCTGAATAAACACTACTTAGGATGACTAGATCGGTCGACGGTTGGATGGACTCAATAAGCTGCTCTATTCTGGGCGCTCCCCAAGAATCTACAGGGATCGTATCGACAATTAACCCTTCAGAATTTAAGGCTTGCAACAGGGCATCAATAGCGTTGTGTTCGATTTTCGTAGAAAGGATTCGTTTGGCTTTTTTGCCTTGTACAAATCCACGAATCAAGGTGGTTAATGACTCTGTGCTTGAGGATGTGAAGTAGATCTCTTTAGGCAAGACACCAAAATAGCGGGCAATCCAATCCCTTGACTGTAAAATCTTTTCTTTACCTTTTTTTCCTTGTTGATGGATTGCGGACGGATTTAACGGGCCAAGCTCATAGATTGAGATCATGGCTTGTAAAACCTTCGGGTCTAAGCGGGTAGTAGCGTTATTATCAAGATAAATCATCTACCAAATAGTTTAATCGATTAGGTGAAAAAACTCCAGGGCTCCAGCTTTTTTTCATCGTGTAAAGAAGAGATCTGTTATTCTAAATCTATTAAAAACTTAAGGTTCAATGTTTAAAATATTTCTTATATTTTTTCCGACTTTGATTTTCGCAGATATCCATGTGGGAAATTCATGCTTTGTGTTTCTTTGCGATACCTCAAAAGAGGTTGAGAGCCGCCTAATAGAGTTTGAACAAAATATCCAGTTAGCAGAGGGTGTACTTTTAAGGGCGTTTAAAGATCCTAGATCAAAGTCTATCATCTATTTTGCTGCGTCGAAGGATCTCCTCGATATCAAATTGATTGAAAATCACCCCCTTTTTGTAAAAAAGCATAGCTGCGTAGAGAGAAGAGAGGAGGGGACAAGGTTTTTATTTCGTTTTGAACCTGATGGCGGGAAGTGTAGAAACTGTAATTGCCTTCTTAGCCCTTTTTCTGTTTTGGTCGATTTTGATGGATCTAAAACAGCAATTGTTTGTGTTTTCTATCCAAAAGAGAAGGGGGAATCGATCGCGCCTTTGTTAGATTCGATAGCATTAAGATGAAAATGACTTAACAATTATCAAGAATTTACTTATACTTTTTAAATGAAATTTTTGATTTTTCTGATCTTTCCTCTATTCCTCATGGCCAAAATAGGGGTGGGAAAATTGGAATTGGAGACCTCTTTTCAGCCCAAACTTGTTTTAAAAAAAGCGAAAGGGGCAGCCTATTCTTTAGATGAGGATGGTTCCTACCTGTTTTTAAGGGAGCTTGAGGATATTAAGGAGGTAGATGTGGTGCTCGGTAAAATTGAAGCCAATTTATCACCGCTTAAATTTATCGATGTCAAGATGACGACAGGGCGTCGACTAAAAGTTGGAACTTTTCATGATCCCTTTTTGTACCCTTGGGTTTTAGTTTCAAGGACGCTTCAGTACAAAGGGAAGAAAGTATTAGCGATGGTTATTTTTCACGAAGAGAGGACGAAGATCGATTTTTTTAACTTGCTTGATCACTTGACGATTCTATCTGTTTAGATACATTTAAAACGATAGCGGTGATGTTGTCACGACCTCCACGGCTTAGCGCGGCTTCGATCAGAGCATGGGTAGCTTGTTTTGCATCCTTATTTTTCAGGAGCAAAAGTTCCATTTCTTTTGTTGTTACGTAATCGGTAAGTCCATCAGAACAAACGATAAAGCGGTCATTCGATTGCACCTGATCTCTATAGATTCTTGCTTCACAGTCAGGAGTAGTCCCGATAGCTTGTGTAAGATATCGGCGACGAATTTCTCCAAGTTGATCTTCATCAATACTGACCTCATTCGCATGATCCGATGTCATTAATGTGAGCTGATCATTACGATAGCGGTAGATACGGCTATCACCTACGTGAAAAGCGGTAAAATAGCTTTTTTGAATCCATAAAGATGCAATTGTAGTCCCCATCCCTTTTTGTTCAGGAGTTTTTAAAGATGTTTCATATACACGTTTTGAGGTCTCTTTTACGATAGAACGTATTTGTCCCTCAATATCGGGTGAGGGCGTATCTAATAAAGATTTTAAGGATAAAATTTTTTCCGCAATGGTTTCTACAGCCATTTTGGAAGCAACTTCTCCTGCGTTATGTCCTCCAAGTCCATCTGCTACAATGAAAAGATCTTTAAAAATCCCGTAGTAGTCTTCATTATTTTGCCTAAAAAGACCTCTATCAGAGTGCCCAAAAGCGTGGAGGCTAAAGCCCGAATCCATCATAAAGCCGAGATTAATAGCGCTTATCACATTTTGTAAAGATCTTTTTTTAAATTTGTTGGATCAAAACAAAGGAGGGGATTTTCCCCTTGAAGAGTTTTTAAGGTTTTATAGCAGGGGTAGACGGCTTTAGGCATGCGAGGTTTTGATTAAGAAGGTGTAGGGGTTAAAAAAATCACCTGCAGAAAAGTGATCGTGTTGACAAGTGCGTGGAAGGTAATAGAGGACGTCAATGAACGCTGTCTTTCGTATGCTAGCCCCAGATAAATCGATGCCAAAAATGTCGAGGCCAGGACAACCGATTTTCCCTGTATGGTATCGATCGTAAAAAAATGGGAGAGCGCAAAAAAAGAGGAGGTTATTACAATCGCCCAAATCGGAGAAAAGTAGTTTTTTAACCAAGTTTGGATATTAGCTCTATAAAGATACTCTTCATAGATCGGCACAAGAATGCAAATGATTGCAAAAAAAAGCACCAACGAAACCTTGTCTTCTTTGATCTGTTTAATAAAATCAATAAAGTGCTGCTTAGGAATTTCCATATTAAAGATATTCGTAAAAATCCATTCAAGGCCATTTTGAACTAAAGATAGCAATGGAAGAGCTACAATAAAAAAGGCTGCACCTATAAGGATATCCCATAAAATAGAGGATTTGGGAAGCGTTTGACGATCCTTCAAAATGCAAATAAAAAGTCTTTTGTCCTTTACTCCTAAATAAACTAGGAGGAGTAAAAAAGGGAGGTACCAGGGGAACCAGGGTAGTGGATACAAATAGAAGAGGATGGTCAAAATAGTGAAAATGGCACCAGTTATAGGGTAAGGTATGTTTTGGTAGGATACCTTTGAAAAGCTAAAAAGTTGCTGTTTGAACGCTGCCCAATGAGAAAAAATAGAGAGAAGGGTCAATAAGGCAAACTGATAAAGGATATTTACATTTTCCATCACAACCTTCTATCTAAATTTTGCAACAAGGATATACTCCTCTATTCTTTCGGCAAGGTTACGACAAAAATCTTGATGGGCGATGCCTAGCGGTAATACGGAAAAAGAAGAGGATCCCCAGGGATAGTTTTTATAGTCTATGTAACTCATCGAGCTAAGAATATCCGATCGTTTTTCATAAAGTTCTTGAAGTATAATTTTTGGAATTTTTCCTCTCAAATCTATAATTCTAAGTCTGAGAGCAATTTGTAGCTGGTCGCTAAACGAAATCTTGTCCGTTTTATGCTCTAGTGAGTGTTGAATCAGTTCCATGAATACAACAAATTCGGATTGTAAAGGGAGATTATGCAAAACATTCAGGTCTTGCAAAAAGGGTTTATAATTGCGATCTTGTTGAAGCAAATAATTAACAAGGGGGTAGTCTTGCACAAGAAAAAGCTGTCTTGATTTCATGATTGTTTGCTGAATTTGAGTCGTAAATTCCTCCGATAAGCTCCAGGGAAGATCGCTTACTGTTGAATCGAATACTCCCAAAAGGCAGACAATTGGCTTTTTTCGCCCATCATCATGAAAAGCAGTCTGATCTTGAAGAGAGACTTGCGAACAGCTTTGAAATAAAGCAACAAAGGAGACAAAAACAATTTTTTTTATCATGTGTCGAGATAAAAACATGTTTTTTACAATAGCCTGTACAGAAAAATGTTTCCATCATTTTTGCCCTAAAGTGTAAAAAAACCTATTGAAGAAGTGCTATTACCATTGTGTCTTGCTCTAGAACAAGGGGATTTTGAGAAGTGTAGAGAACAATTTTCCACTCGCCCTTGTCGTCACTTGGTAAGGTGATGGATAACGGCTCTTTCCATGTATTGAAGGCCACAAATATGGAATTTGAAGCATCCTTTTTAGTGAAAGCCAACAGATGATCGGTAGGCTGTAAACGGGCAATATTTGGATCTGATCCATGAAACTGGACTAAAGCTTGAGGATTTGATAGAGGGGTTGTTTTAAATAAATGGATTAATTTTTTGGTAAAATCCAAAAAGCTCGGGTAGAGGTTACGGTGCCATTCTATATAACTAATTCGATTGTCCTGGTTGAAGGGGTTATTATTTCCGTAATGGGTGCTTAAAAATTCGTCACCTGCATTCAAAAGGATTGGTCCACAAAAACTAAAAAGAAGCCCGTACAAGATCTCTGCCTTTCGAAAACGGCGCGTCAGAACTCTCTGATCCTCTGTTTCTCCCTCAACTCCACAATTACAGCTGTAGTTACCGCCATGCCCATCCCTATTTTTATATCCGTTGGAGAGATTATGTTTTTGCTCATAGCTAACAAGATCGTAGAGGGTAAAACCGTCATGACATGTAACCATTTTAACCATATTAGGGCTATGAATACGTTGATGAATCAAAGGGATCTGCCCCTCGTCCATTCGGACGAATCGGCGAATTGTATCACGAATTTGGTCGTCCCAAACTATTCCATTTTTTGTGGGGAAATCGTAAAGGCGATATCCTGCGGTATCCCAAGGCTCATAAAAAATTTTAATTTTCTTTTTAAATAAATTTTCCAGCTCATGAATAAAAGGGGGGTCAGACAAAATTTCGCCCTTTTCGTCGCGGCAGAGAGCAAGCCCAAGATCAAAACGAATTCCATCGATTTGGTACTGTTCTACAAAAATATGGCAAGCTTCTATAAGAAGTTTTCTGATCACCGGATGCTGTACATTTAGGGTGTTTCCACAACCCGTTGCATCGTAATTTTTCAGGTAGAAATCATCGCAAAAAGGATAAAGGGTTGTCTCCATAACATCGGTGTGATTAAAGACCAGATCTAAAAACACCTCTAAACCTTTTTCATGAGCTGCATCAACGAGTTTTTTTAGGCTTAGGGAGGGATTTTTAGTAGCAGACAGGTGGGGCGAAAGTGCCATGAACGAGCGGGGCATGTATCCCCAAAGTTGCGATGGATTGAAAAGGGTTATGGGCATAAGTTCAATTGCTGTAACCCCTAAATTTTTTATATAGTCTAGCTTTTCGATCAGCCCTTCAAAGGTCCCCGGGTAGGAAACCTCTGAGGAGGAATCCTTGGTATACGCTCGGACGCATAGCTCGTAAATAATAAGCTTTTCCGGAGGGTGGTTTGGCTTTTCATGCTTAAATACAAAGTTTTTTTCCTCCTTGTAAACACTTTTAACCCCCTCCTCATTTGTATGGGAGCAAAAAGGATCTAGCAGATCTGGATAAAAATCACCCCTTTTGAAGACATTATAGACATAGTGAAATGGGGCTGAAAGATTTGGCATAAAAAAGGTATACACGTCCGGTTTCAGGGGGGCTTGCTCTAGAGGGTATTCAATATCGTTGAGGGTAATCGTGATGCGATCCACCCCTTTTGCATAAACGTGGAATCTATAGCCGTCAGACTCGGGCAGGCAACCAAATTCGTGACGGGATTTATGAGTGTGCGGCATCCTAAACCTCTTTTAATCAAATGAATTAGATTTTGACTAGGAATATATTATAATTTTTGATATTGATTGAAATGAATAGGGGAACTTGGAGAGCTATAGGGGTTTTCACTCATGTATAGCTTTTTCGGAAGCAATATAGCAGACGACCAAATTCGTGTAAGTGACCCAAAATTTTGAGAAAAACTCAATTTTAATTGAGAAATCAAGAATTTGTTAAATATGGCAACAATTGTTTGATTTTCATAAAGGGTTTGAGTTATAGTCTCCGTATCCCAATCTCTTAAGGAGGACGACAGACATGTCTTTGGAAAACGCTACTGCAAATCTTAAGGAGTTCGGTAAAGAACTTAACCTCGACGGGCTCGCTTTTGATGAAAACGCTACATGCATCTTGGGTATAGATAATACCTTTTCCCTACATATAACATATGAACCGAATTCGAAGCGCCTTTATCTTTATGCCCCCATCATTGATGGGCTTCCTAAAGACAAAGCTACTCTTTTGACACTTTATGAAACTCTTCTTGAGGGCTCAATGCTTGGTGGTCAAATGGCAGGTGGCGGAGTCGGTGTCGCGGTGAAGGAAGAGTTGATCTTGATGCACGCGGTCATTGAAATGGAGGGTGCAGATACCTCTAGTTTAAGACGTTTTTCCCCAGTATTTGTAGAAGCTGTAGAAAAATGGCGCGACATTGCAAAAAGAATTTGCGAAGGTCGTTATGATGAAAAAGAGCGTGAAGCTCTCCGTCCGTATAACCAAGCTCCGGGTGCGCACCATCCATCTCCAGGTCAAGGACACCACGGAAAACCTGGTAATTTGTTCGACAAAAGGGTGTAAATTCGGCTCAATTCTTGGGTTAAGAGATAAAAAGGTTCAGCTTTCGACAGCTACTGTTAGAAACTGAGCCCTTTTTTTGGTAAAAAATCTGAAATATAAGGGTCAACCTATAGAAACTATTTTTCTTTGGATTTGGCCCATGTGAAACATTAAATCCTGACTCTGTTTTTCCAGTCCCTTAGTGATCTGCCGTATGCTAGACATCACTGTTGAGTGATCCTTGTCAAAATATTTTCCAATCTTGAGATAAGGCATTTTCAGTAATGATCTTAGAAGATACATGGAGATCTGACGGGGAAGAACCGATTCTCTTGCCTGCGATTTATTGAGTAGATCATCGGGTTTGATTCCAAAAGATTGGGAAACGATTTCCAGAATTTTCTCGGCACTCAATACCTCTTTAGTTTCTTGGGTAATCAGCTGCTCTACAATTTTTTTTACATCTGCTTTCGATTTCATTTGGTTATGAGCCAAAGAGAGGGATTGAACAACTTTTTCGATAGATTTAGGCGTTTTCATTGTTTGAATTACCCGATCCATAATCTCTGGCTCTATAGGCACCTTGAAACGGTTCATTTTTAGCTTTAAAACTTGTGTAAGGTCCTCTTGGGTTTGGAGCCTTTCCACGGATAGTACAATACCCCACTCAAATCGACTCACAAGACGATCTTCAATCTCCTCCAAAAGGGCAGGAGGGGAACTTGAAGCTAAGATAATCTGTTTTTCGTGAATGTGCAGATGATTGAAAGTATGGAAAAGTTCCTCTTGAGTGGCAAATCTTTTGGAAAAATGGTGTACATCATCGATGATGAGAGTGTCAACTTTTCGATAACAATTGCGAAAATCTTCCATCCTTGAGGAGCGAATGGCGCCTACTACGTGTTGGGTAAATGTCTCTGCGGAAATATACAAAACGGTCTTTCCAAGCCCCTCTAAAAGTTTTTTCGCCCCTTGTAGTAGATGGGTTTTTCCACTGCCATTGGGACCGTAGAGATAGATAGGGTTTAAAAATTCAAATGTTTGTAAGAGGGCATTTTTAAAAAGTTTAACAGTCATCTCAGTCGAGCTATTCGTGGCGAAAGTCTCAAAGGTGTGATCTGGATCAACAGCGTCTGATTGAAAATGAATCGGTTTGGAATGTTGCTCCTGGGATTGAAAGGGTGAATCTTCCTTAGATTTGGTTCCTTCTGTCGATCCAATTTTGATATGGACGAGAATTTTTCGGCCGTTGTTATTGAGAAGCTCTTTTTCAATCTTAGATTCGATATGCTCTTTAAACCAGTTTATCTGTAGAGCATCATCTGCTTCCAGGTACAGGTTGCAGGAGTTAAAATTGACAATCCTCAAAGGGCGGAGCCACCTTTCTACCACCTCTTTGGTGAGGTGGTTTTCTTGTTCGACGAGGAATTCTTCCCAAATTCTAGGTATCATTTCTTTAGGATTTGTATCTTAGGTTTTTGCGAGATTTTCATCATCAAAAATTGTTGGATTATCATTAATAACGAAGAAAAGGCAAAATAGATATTCACACCGGCTGCAAAATTATAAAATAGAACCGCAGTCAAGATTGACACGAATGAGGTTGAGGCTGCAGCTTGACGCTGTTTCTCGGAGAGATCTTTTTTTGGTGTTGTATTCATCATTTTCGATTGTAGAAAGGTGCAGATTCCGGTCAAAATAGGTAGCAGGTGGAATTCATTCCCTATGTAGGGGAGCGGGTAGCCCCAGCTAAAAAGGATGTCAGGAGCTGAGAGATTCGGAATCCAAGAAGATAGAAGAAATGGAACACCTCGTAACTCAAAATTTGTTTTGAAAAGGTCGAAGACACCAATCAAAAAGGGGATTTGAATCAGCATCGGAATGCATCCTGAAAGGGGGTTAATCTTACGCTCTTGATATAACCGCATTTTTTCCATCTGAGCCTTCTTAGGGTCTTTTTTATGACGCTCCTCTATAGCGTTAATTTCAGGCTGTAATGCTGCTTGAGCCATCATCGATTTTGTACTCCATCTATTGAGAGGGAACGTCAAAAGTCGAAGCACTATGGTAACGCCTATAATTGAAAGGCCCCAAGAATTTGTGAACATGTAACATATTTTCATTACAAAAAACATCAAACGCGCAAAAGGCTCAGAGATAAAACTAAACCAACCCTGAACGATTGGTGCAAGCTCAAATTGGGGATTTTGCAAATAGGCTTTGGAGGCTTCTAAAAGAATTTGTTCTTCGTATGGGCCTGCATAAAAGGAAAAATTGAATATTCCATTTTGGGGAATGATTTGTTTGGCAATCTGGTATGCAGGGTAGGATTTAACAGGGTACAGTTCGTATTTTTGATCTATAAGGCTTAGACGGGTGGGGGCAAGATTCCCTTCGATTTTTGCAACGTTAAATCCGTTTTGAGCCGCATTTGGATCTGGGTGTAAAATGGTACCAAAAAAACCGTTTGAGCTTGAGAGCCAGATCGGGCTATTTGCCGGATAGACCCCTAAATCTTTTGGTAGGTCAATTTTTTCACTGATGAACTTTTCTCCACGCTGATTGAGGGCTTGCAGAACCGGTGAATATGCCCCTGAAATGAGCTCTACTTCAGTAATGCCGTTGGTGATGTAGAGTGTTCGGTTTTGGGCATTTTGAAAGGTTATGCTCAATTTAAAACCGTAGGGCTCCACCAGCTCGTACGTTTTGGTGACCTTTTGACCGTATACTTGACCCGAAAATTGAATGGAGTTTTTAGACAACTTCGTCATTTGAAAATTTGTTAAATCCATTTCCCCGAGTTCACTTACAAGCTGACACATGTAGAATTTAGGTTGTATCACGTAGGTGTAGCCCTCTTTTTCCCCTTTAATAGAGCGTCTGAGAAGTGGGGTGTAACCGCCCTGCTTGGGAGTGTAAGGCTCCATTGAATTTGAGCTGGAGTCAAAATAGGATGCGTTTGACAATGGAAAAAGATTGTTTTGCGGTGATTCTTTTTGAATCTTTCGATCAAATTCGATGGCACGAACAATACTGGTAGAATCTTTGGTTGTCTGAAATGGTAAATTGATCTCTTTGATTGCACCACCAAGATTGGAAAAAACTATTTGCTGGGTTCCGTTTTCCAAAACATAAAGACGCTCTTGAGAATTTAAAGCGAGCTCTTGCACCTGAATAGCAGGGGGTGCAACTGGGGGTAAAAACCAGATGTTAAATAAGAAAAGGGAAATTGAAAGGATCAATACAAAAACAAAAGAACGTTTATCCACGCGACCTTAACCTTTTTTTTGGAAAAAATTATAGCAGTTGCTGAATAACCTGTATACAGCTTCGAAGTAGTACGGAAAACAACAGAATAAAGAGTCTTTTTTGCTGTTTATAGATAAAAAAGGGGGAGATGAGGGGTTTTACACTGCAATTGTACATTTCTAGCTATTATAAGCTTCAAAACGGTTGCTTGTGTTGAGTCCCTCACCTAGTGGGTATTAATGATCAAATGACTGATCATTCAAAAAAGTCATGAAGTGGCGGAATTCGTCCGTTTTTCTCAAGTTCTCCAACCATGTGTCCTCTAAAAGCTCTTGCATCGGAGGTAGTGCATTGATGGAACGTGCCCTTTTCATCCAGTCAAGTGCAAGTTCTTTTTGATTACCCAACGAGTAAAAACAGGCGATTTGATAGTATGCCTGGTTATTTCCCTGCTTTGCACTTTGCATGAGCTTCTCTTCGGCCTCTTTCATGATACCAAGACGTCGATTTTCATCTTCAACGCATTCGCCGTAGTGGATCAGTGTTAAAGCCCAATCTAAAAGAACAAAATCATGGTCTGGATTATTTCTATGGGCTAGCCTAAAATGGCAAAAAGCTCGCATGAAATGGTTGTTGTCATTTGTGAGGTCTGCTAAATGAGAAAGGGTTAAAGCAATTCTGTAGTGGATGTCTTGTGTTGTTGGATCTAAAATTAAAACGCGGTTTAATTGATCAATAGACATCATTAACAGGCTTTCATCCTCTTTGACTTCGCCCATATTATCTAACAAAAGCGCGTACTCAAAAATCCACTCCGTAGGGGGAAAGGGGGCCCCTTTCTCTAAGTTGAATGCAACTTCAAAAAGCCTTTTTGCCTCTTCTAAGTGTTCTACAGCCTGATTGATTTCAAAAATCCTAGATGTTGCGATTGCTAGTTGAATATAGGTTTCTGAGGTCGGCTTATGTTGTATCGCTTTTTGAAAAAAGCGGATTGATAGATGTAAATATCGATCGTGTTCTATCGCCTCATAAAGTAGAAAGAAACATATTCCCAAATAGTGCCATCCCTGACTAAATGTGCGATCAATAGATGGGAGTGTTGTAAAAAATGGATGGCAGCTTGGAGCTCGTCTAGGTCAGAAGAGTAAATTGCGTAACACAGTGAGGATACCCCTTTAGCATACAACTCTAGGGGTGTGTGTTCTGAAAGTAGTTGGCTCTTGTAAATTGATTCTGAAAGCTTTTCCGCATCTTCTAGAAATAGGGATAAAAATGCACTTGTAGCTACGCTTAGAGATTTAGCTTTTTGATTATTAGGATGAAGAGCAACAATTTTTTCGTATTCTTCTAGTGATAATTGTAAAAAACGTGTTTGTTTATTTCTTAAACCATACTCAAAATAGAGTTCCGCTCGTATAAAAATAAGATCAAGATCATTTGGTTTATCAAGTAGATAACGGGAACATTTTTCAAGACAAAGATTGAATGTTTCTTCATCACGAACTTTTAAATAGAGCTCAAGAAGCACTTTAGAAATCTGGTAGCTGTTACTAGAAAGATTTCCTGCGTAGACTGCTTTTTCAAGTTGTTCTAGATTTTGAGTCTTCTCATAAATAAAGATATACACCTGGCTCAGCTTAAGCCAATCCTCTTGCTTAAGGGGATAGTTATTAGACAATAATTTATCATAACAGTGAACAGACTTGATTGCATCGGACAACTCTAATGAGTACATAGATGTGAGAGCGTAGGCAGATGCAAGCAGGGAAGTATGCGCAAGCTCTTCATCTTTACTGGGCTGGTAGTTTTTGAGGTGGGTAAGGGCTTTTTCGACAAGCTTTGTCGGTTTTGACCGGAATAAAGCTTGGTATAATTGACCAGTTTTTCTGAACGGAGTCATGTTTCGTCTCCCTCGGCTTTTGAGCTCAGTATAGGAAAGGGTATATGTGTTGTCAATTTTGTTTCTGATATTTTTTTTTCGCTAAACTATTCCGAAAAAAATAGTAAAAAAAATTACAAAAAATAGATCTTGGAATATCTGAAGATGTCAATCCAAAATAGATATGCTTTTTATAAAATAAAAAACTTTTTTAAGATAAGTCAGTTATGTTTATCATTCAAAAGGGGTGGTCAGTACATGATATTCAAGAAAATTCAGATTGCCGGTCAGGTATTTATAAGAGATACAGATGCTACGGGTAGGATCTATTGTCCAAGACCTATCGAGTGGGTGATCGAGGCTTTTGAAAAAGAGTGCTATAGAATCTGTCATACGAAGGAAGACGTAGTAATTGTTCAAGCTTCGGTCCATTACTTTAAACCTTTTGTCTGGTTCGATCCATATGATATGACTTTGGAGATAGAAAGGGTTGGAAACCGCTCTTTTGACTTGAAAGGGCTTATTTATAAAGACAAGGAGCTAGCAATAGAGGTGAAGATTACCTTTGTTGTGAATAAAAATAGTGAATCCTTTCTTAAACAGTATTGGGGATCATGAGTTTTTTAGCCTCATTTTGCAGATAGGACAAAGGGGGTTTTTCTGGTGCATCGTGTGGCAACATGAAAACAATTTTTGGCACCATATAATAGGGTAGATTGTTTTTTAGATGGAATTGAATTGTGTGGGACTTTTCTGATCCCAAAAAAGCCAAGGCCAAAGCCTCCCCCCAATAGGGGTCATGCATACCAAACGCAAAGAAAAGCGTTTTTTCAAATATTTGGCTAGCGACTTTTTCGATGTAATCCAGACTAATTTTCTCCCCACCTGAATTGATCACACGATCCTTACGTCCTGTAATAGTAAATTTTCCTTCCTTAACAATAGCCAAATCGTGGGTTTCAAAAAACCCGTCAACACCCGGCCTTAAATTTTGACACACCCCCAGTTTCTGGATCTTAAATTGCCCATTGTGAACACACCCTTTCGCATTTGCAACCAAATGGTTGTCTATCAGACAGGTTCCTAGCTCTGATGTTGTGTAGATAATTACCGATTTTACAGATTTTTGTTGCAATCTCTCTATTAAATAAGGGGGGCAAAAAGCTCCACCAATCAAGAGGTTTCTACAATGCCAACTCCCATTCTGAGCCATTTTTTTGATGATTTGGGTAGGCACCATGTTTTCAAAATCGGTCACTACCTGGTCGTCTAAAACAAGAGCACCACCAGAGAGCAAAGGTCTCAGACCCGCCATTAATCCCCCGATACGAGAAAGACTCAGATTTGCCCGATAGCTCGCCCCTTTAAGAGGAGGATAACAAAGATATTGGTCTTGAATATTTGTAAAAAGCTGATCCCAACACCAAGTGATCTCTTTAGGCGATCCCGTTGTTCCGGAACTTACCAGTATAATTTGGGTATCTTTCGGTATAGTATGTAGAGATTTTGCTTTTATCCCTTTTTGGGGTTGATTAAAAGAGATGGGCTGACCTTGCCTTAATAGGGCAAAAAATTTGATCAGTGCGTCTAATTTTGGCAAATTGCATAAAATTTCCCCTGGTTCAACACCCTGTGAATTAATCCTTTGATCGAGCTCATGGTAGGTGATTTTTTCTGTGCTTGTTATAATCGCTATCGAGCAAGGATTTGCTTTTTTAATAGGGCATGTCATCACCTCAATTTTAAAGCGATCCACATCAATACCAACAGATTCAGAGTACAAATTCAAATAGGTAGCAAGTTTTAAAATTGGTGTGCTGTCCTCTAAAGAACTACTTAAAACAAATCGTTTCCCCAGTTTTTTGGTCAATTCATAAATTGGTTCATAAAAAACCCTATAGGGTTTGACTACCGCTGCGACTACTTGCTTGTATGCAAGGCGCGTTTGCCAGCCTTCTTCCAAAAAACTTTCGTCAAGTGCTAAGGGAATATTGAGTTCCAGAACTTTTTCAATAGTTGAAGTAGGTTCCTCAAAAAAATCGAGCCTCTCCTGGGGGATGAGTGAAGCAAGTATTTTTACTTGGTCAACTGAAAGAGTACGGTTTGCATCAATACGAATTTTGGCATCAGTTTTTTCTATAGCGTTTTTTATGAGCAAAAGGCCCTGATCAAAGTCCAGGTGGGTGATTTTTACCTTGATTGTGGATGCTTTATCTGCTCTCAAAAGATCCTCTTCACAGGCGACGAATAGGGCTTTGGGGACCGGCCCTATTTTAGAAAAAAGAGCCATTTGTAGGGGAAAATAGACCTGAGGAATGAAGGGGAGTTCAACAATTTGGTTGTTGAATTCTACTTGAAGTAGGTTTTTTTCTCCTTGAAAGGGTTCACTCAAGCGATAAATTTTTTCTTTCATAAAAAATAGGCTTTCAAAGCAAATAGGCAGGTAAAAAGGATAAATGCAATTCCGATTTTAGGCAGCAAAGAGGTGATTTCATCCTCATCCCAAAGTTTTTTCAAAATATGGAAAATAAAAGGGATTAAAAAAAGATTCATAATTGATGGGACTATTGCAAGTGGAGCTAAAAGAGCCAGGCTAACTTCTACTTTTCCAAAATGTGTTCCATAGAGGACAACTAGAGTATTTTTTTTTGTGAGTTTGTCCTCTTCAAAATCACGTAAATTATTCGCCCCCAAAAGGGCAATAGAAAAAAATCCAGGAGCTAGACCAACAAACAGAGGATAAATACTAAATTGTAGTGTTTGAAGGTAGTTTGTAAAAAATACAGCAACTGAGCCAAAGAAAAAAAGGACAATAGGTTCAGATATCCCTTTGTATGCATAACTTATTGGCCCTTTAGTGTAAAAAATGCCTAAAAGGACAGCAAGTCCGTACATACAAAGTATGATGGGGCCGCCTCGAAAAATAAGAGGAATACTCAGTATAAAACCAATCGCAAATGTTATACTCATCAGCCAAAACAGATGATTTTTAGTTACAAGCCCTGACGCCCCAAGTCGCCTAGGCCCTTTTCTAACGGCAGTATCTTTGCCTTGTATGCAATCGTAGTAATCGTTTGCCAGGTTTGTGCCCATTTGTATGAAAAGTCCACAAAGTAACGTAATAGCAAAAAGGACTAAATCAGGTTTTGGCGCTAAAAGTGTCCCTATCACAACAGGGCTGATGGATGCTATCCACGTTTTCGGCCTTGTCCCCTCGATCCATAGTTGCATCCTTACCTCGATATTTTTGAAAATTAGGTTTTCTTTTTTCTAAGAAGGCCTGTTTGCCTTCTTTTGCCTCATCGGTTTTGTAATAGAGCATTGTGGCCAAACCGGCTAGCTCTTGGATTCCCGATTGACCATCGATATCGGCGTTGAATGAAGCCTTTAGGCATGCAAGAGCTGTAGGAGAGTGTGATAGTAGTGTTCGGCACCATTCAATAGTCGTAGATTTTAACTCCTCATAGGGAACAACAGCGTTTACAAGCCCCATATCAAATGCTTGATCGGCCGAATATTGGCGGCACATGAACCAAATCTCTCTTGCCTTTTTTTGACCCACAATACGGGCTAGGTAGCTTGAGCCAAATCCACCATCAAATGAACCGACTTTAGGCCCTACCTGCCCAAAGCGGGCGTTATTGGCAGCTATGGTCATATCGCAAAGCACATGCAGAACATGGCCACCTCCAATTGCGTAACCTGCAACCATTGCTATCGTTGGTTTGGGACAAGAACGGAGTTTTTTTTGAAAAGTAAGCACATTTAGGCTTTCGCGACCCGATTCATCTTTATAACCCTCATCGCCACGTATACTTTGATCTCCACCAGAGCAAAAAGCCTCTTTTCCGTATCCTGATAAAACGATAACGCCAACTAACGAATCCTCAATAGCATTGTCTAAAGCTTGGATCATTTCTGCTACTGTCTGTGGTCTAAAAGCATTTCTTTTATGGGGACGATTGATGGTAATCCATGCAATTTGATCCTGTTTTTCGAAAAGAATATCTTGAAAGTTCATAGGAGCACCATTCTTATAAGTTTGGCAAGGTGTAAAGGTTTTTCTAGATGTACTAGATGTCCGCTTTTTTCAATGCTATGGATGAATATAGGCTCCATAGACTCTTTTAAGCAATCTTCCATCTCTTTTTTAAGCGGATCTTTATCTCCGTAAATAAGATGCACAGGCATACGAAAGGGGGGAATAAGTGTTTTTTGGTTCAATATGCTTAAGCTTTGGAACTGCTTTAAAAGGAATTTTGGATCTAATTCGGCCTTTTTTTTCAAAAGATGATCGAGAGGAGTGTAGCCTGAAAAAATGGGTAAAGAGTACCACCATTTTAAAAAATCTCTTAATCTCAAAGTTTGTAGTTTTTGTTGTACGTTTTTCTCAAATACAAGCCTTTTTTCGGTTTCAAAAGAGCTGAACTTTAATCTTGATGAGATGCAAATTACATGGCTGAAAAGATCCGGAAAGAGGTCTACAAGCTGAAGCGCAATACGTCCTCCCATAGAATAGCCGATTACAGGTATTGGCCTGTCGAACATACTCATAATCAAAGAATAAATTTTTTCTAGAACCTCACAAAATTCCCCCTCAGGGAGGAGGATGACGACAGGGCTACAAAACTCCTTGATTTTTTTTACCATCTCCTCGAAGTCCTCGTGAATGGATAAAAAACCACCTATCACTAGAACAGGGTTTTTTATTTGTACAGAAGAAGTGATTGTTCTTTCAAAGTGCATTCCAAAGTATCCTTTAGACGCTTTAGATGGTGTAAATCTACCTCCTGGGCTGTTACCATCTCAATCAAAGCGGGCCGTTTTTTCTGAATGAGGGTTTCTATGCACAAATCTTCGTTAAAAAAGAAATAATCTAAATCAAAGTTTTTGGCGACAAGGGCATAGTCAAGGGTATGAGGCATAACAAAAAGTTCTTCATTCTCTTGGAGGCTCTTGACCCCCTCAAGGTAATTGAAGATCTGGCCCCCTCCATTATTAAATACGATAATGATCAAAGGAAGTGGATTTTTTTTGAGAAAAAATAACGAATTGAGGTCGTGCCAAAAAGTCATGTCTCCTAAAATTGCTAAGGTAGGTCGATCCTTTTTTAAAGCTATACCAATTGCAGTCGCTATGTTTCCCTCTATTCCAGAGTGACCTCGGTTTGCATAGATCTCCCCCCTGAATTCATGGGGGTAGAAAACACGATCCAAATGCCTAATAGGCATACTGTTCCCCACAAATAGGTTAAAAAAAATAGAGGATTTTGACAATAGTCGCAAAAAAGCAATTTCAGAGATTTGGGGTTCCTCAAATAGAGCCTTATCAATAGACTGGAAGCTGATCTCAGAAAGTTCAAGGCAGTTTTTAATATAACTGGAAAAAAGGCGGGCAGGAGTGTGTTGGATCATATCATGGATGAATTGGCCCGGATGCATAACAATTCTATGGGTAATTGCATGTAGCGGATCGGCTCGCTCCGTATGGGGCGTCACATAAACAACCCTTTCAATCGAATTCAACCAGGGATCAATCATCTTGTTTACAAAACGATCACCAAATTTTACAACAATGTCAGGCTTAAGCTCGTCTAAAATATTTTCAAAATTTTGAAGAATGTAACGATTAGAGCAGTGTTTTCTACAATTTGAAAGGGGATCTACAAGGATTGGCCAACATAAATGTTTTGCAAATTCCAGAAGAGCTTTAGATTCTATCAAATCGGTCTGACCTACTACAATTACCCCTCTCTCATAAAAAAGGATCTCCTGTTGAATCTTTGAAGCCTCTTTTGCACTGAGGATCCTCTCAATTGTTTGAAAAGATGTTTTTGGCTTGAGTGTTGGCCGATTCTTAACTGTGGAATGGATCACAGGAGTTCTGAATTGGCAATTTAGATGGATCGGTCCTCCATTCTCCTGCTTAGATACAAATACTGCATGCGCCACAATCGATTTTACAAATCCCTCTGAAACTTCAGCTGACGGTGGGGGAAATTGAAAATGCAAACGGATAAAAGGATTAAAAAAGTCGTATTGTTCAATTGTTTGATTCGCCATGGCTAAATGGAGCTCAGGGGGGCGATCTGCTGTTAAAAGAATAAGCGGCACATGGGTATGGAATGCCTCAACTACAGCTGGTAAAAGATTCGCCAGGGCACTTCCTGAGGTGACAATAAGGGCAACGGGCTCGTTTAAGGATTTAGCAAGTCCAAGTGCAATATAACCGAGCCCCCTTTCATCAAAATGTGTATGAACCTCGGCAAGAGGATTTCGTTTAGCGGCCAGATTCAAAGCAGAGGATCGAGATCCGGGTGCTATGCAAAAGTGGCGCACATTTTGAGCGACAAGCTCTTCAACAATGCTTTCAGAAAAAAGGGTGTTCCAGTACGCGGTATTCATAATTTACCAAAGGTAGGGGGAAATTTTATGATCAAGCTCATTCCATTCTTGGTCTATGGTGGAACCCTCTACAAGTCCACTGCCGGCAAACAAATAGAGATGTTGATTTTTAACAAGTATGGATCGAATAGCCACTGAAGCAAGGGTCGTTCCATCTAGCATTAAAGCAAAAGGGGCAGCGTAGAGGCCTCGATCAAAAGGTTCTACCTGATAAAGCTTTTCGATCGCTGTATTTTTTGGATAACCTGCAACAGCACTTGTTGGGTGCAAAAGTCGAATTAGGTCGCTATCCGAGACATCGGGTTTGAGCTTACCCTCAATCGATGTTTTGAGATGGTACAAATGGTGTGACGTCAAAATGGCGGGGTGATCATCCACATGTACCTCAAGGCAAACCGTTTTCAATTTTTGTAGAAGATCGTCAATCACATACTGATGCTCTTTTCTGTCTTTTTGCGACTCCAAAAGAAGACTTGGATTTTGATCAATAGGCAAGGTGCCCGCAATTGCAGCAGTTAAGATGTGGTCTTTTTTACGCTCATAAAGCCGTTCAGGTGTAGCGCCCATGAAAGCGATCCCCTTTTCGGGCATGTAAAAAAAAATGTCTTGAGAGCGGAAAATCGCAAGGTGATTATTGATAAGGTGTTTTGCATCGAGCGAGTTCTCAAATTTCAAGACTGTTTTTCGGGCTAAAACAATTTTTTCTATCCCCTCGAATCCATTTTCAACCGTTTTTGTGTAAGAAGCTTTATCTGGAAGGTCTGTTCTATTGAGAGGTTTTTCTAGCGGTTCAATGACTGGATAGATACGCGACTCTATCCTGTAACTTGCCGGTTGGATCCAAATAGAGGTTGGAAAGGTTTTCCAAAGGTCGCTCTTTCTTTCAAATGGGAAAAAGTCTTGAAACCCTATTTGTGGAAAAACATCGGGGGTTGGGCTTTCGCTTTGGCGCTGGATTCCGAATCCACCAAATGTAAATTGGGGTGTTGCAAATAAGAATTTGGGGTAAACATCTTCTTGAAAAAGCCACTCAATCACAATTTTTTTCCTGTATAAATTGTTACGATACCAAAAAATATAGAGCGATAGGCAACATCCTTAAAACCGGCTATTTCCAGCAGTTTGTTGAATTCTTCCCGTTGAGCAAATGTCTCGATTGTTTCATTGAGGTAACGGTAGGCTTTAAGATTTGAAGAAAAAAGGGCGCCAAGAAATGGGAGTATGTAGCGAATATAAAAAAGAAACCCTTTTTTGAATAAAAAAGATTGAGGTGTCGAAAACTCCAAAACATGAATAGAACCCTTTTCTTTTAATATTCTGAAGATTTCCTTAAGCCCTTTTTGGGGATCCATAAAATTGCGTATACCAAAGCTGAGTGTTGCAATATCAAAGCTGTGATCTTGAAATGACGTACTATGACCATCTTCAACAAGTAGCTTTACAATAGATCCAAAACCTGCTTTAAAGACCTTTTTGACTCCTACCTTCATCATTTCCGTCGAGACATCGATCCCAACAGCTTTTACAATATTTTTGCGAAGTTCTAGGTTAATCAGAAGTTGGTCACAAGTTCCAGTGGCAATATCTATCATTTCTAAAGGGCGATCAAAAGGTATTGTTTGGACTAGTGCCTTTCGAAACCACAGATCTTGACCAAAAGAAATAACTCGATTTGTCATATCGTAAACTTTTCCGATAGAATCGAACATGGCTGCAACATGTTCTCGTGAAGGAATTCGTTGACTCACTTTCATGAGCTGATTTTTACCAGAAAGATTTTATATATACAACCAAAAACCCTCTCTGGATGCTGTTTCAACATTTTCAAATTTTAAAATGGTCTTGTCCTTGAGGTAGCGTCCGATCAGGTTGCATCCGCAGCAGTTGGCACGGACAACAATAACGACTTGGAGAGCGGCTCTATTCAAGCAAGAAAGGCCTCCAGAGAGGTTCAATCAAACCGTGAATATTTTAAAGATCGTGCAGCTACAATGATTACAATTTATCAAGGTGTATCAGGCATAGCAGGTGTCGCTGGTGTAATTGCATTGATTGCAGGGGTTTTACTTAAAGATCCTTATATTCTCTCTATGGGGGTTGGTCTGATCTTTTTGGGAGGTGGGGGTGCGATTCTTGCGGGTAAGTACAGAGATTTGAAGTCTCATAATCAGATTTTTGATGATATGTTAGCTGAAAACAGCCGATTGAAAGGCCAGGTTGTCTTTTTTGAAAGCCAAAACAAAAATCTGGAACAATCGAACGTTCAATTGAAGGGTCAAGTGGGTGAATTGAGTAATAAGCTCGTGACCTTACAGCAGACAGTTCTTAGATTTGACCAAGAAAATGATGAGCTACGTCAATCGAATGAACAGCTATCGGGGCAGATCTTAGATCTATCTGAAAAAGTACGCGAATTGCTTGAAAGTGTTCGTAAATTTAATGACGAGAATGCAGAGCTTAAAAACTCAAATAGTGCTTTAAAAGGTCATGTGAGCGATCTTGAGACTATGAAAGGGAAGTTTGAGGTAAGTGTCGGGGAACTTGTCAAAAATGAACAGGCTTTTCGGATGATGAAAGAGCGATTTGAGGTGCTCCAAACCCAGTTTTCAACGGCACAAGAGAAAGAAATAGCTCATGATCTTGAGCGTCAAAAGATTGATCTTGTTCGTCAAGATCGTGAGGAGCAGATGCTCATAAGGGAAGAGGAGGGGATTCGCCAGCTTCAGCTTTTGGCTCAAAAAGATGAAATTTTGTTGGCCCAAGAGGCTGAAATAGTCAAGGGAATGCAAATGCTGCAAGAAAAAGAGGTCATCTTAAAACAACAGGAGGAGAGGATCGTCCAATCGCTGCAGTCTTTTGCAGTTGAGAGGGCAGATTTGATGCGCTTGAGGCAGCTTATTTCGAATTTGCGCCAGCAGCACCCTCAGGTGATTGCCCAGGTGGAGGGGGAGCTTGTTGTTTTTGTAGATATTCCAACAGATCCTCGATCTTATTAAAAATATTCTCTTTGGGCAACACGTCCATCAAGGAAGATTCGATGATCGTTTCATAACATTCAGGATTGAGCTCTACTAAAAAAAGACGCCCTTTTTCTTTAGCGGTATCCTGTGCAAATCCAGATAAAAAGTGGATTGCGGTTCCATCTATTGTAGGGATTTGGTTGAAGCGAAGGCATATGTCTTTTTTGAAGTGTCCCAACTCGTGAAAGGTGAGGTCGAATTTTGCATAAGCTCCAAAAAACAGGGCACCTTGAAATTCAAAAACATCCAGGTTTTTAGGGATTTTGAGAGACTTGATGCTGGTAGCATCAACGTCGAAACCTTTTGTATTTGTCGCTGTCAAAAATTCCCCTTCAAGTTTTTTTATGGAGGCAGCCTTAGACATACGATCAACGAAAAGGAAAGCGCTCATTAAAACTCCGACCTGAATAGCAGCAATCAAATCAAGGAAAACAGTAATGCTAAAAGTCGTAACAAAGACTAAAAAATCAGCGCGAGTTGAGCGGTAAATATGGCCCCAGCTTTTCCATTCAGACATGTTATAGGCAACAAGCATCAAAACAGCAGCTAAAGATGCCATCGGAATATAAACCACAATATCTTTTAAAAATAAAACGATCAAAAATAGAAATATGGCGTGAGATAATCCTGCTAGAGGGGTTCTGCCATCTGCACGGACATTTGCCGCGGTTCTTGCTATCGCACCTGATACAGGTATACCGCCAAAAAAGGGTGTGGTGATGTTTGCGATCCCTTGAGCTATGAGCTCAGTGTTGGATCGATGCCTTTCGCCGACCATACCATCAGCTACAAGAGCACAAAGTAGAGATTCTATTGCACAAAGCAAGGCAATAGTTAGAGCAGCTGGAAATAGCAGGGTAATAGTATCCAAACTAATGGGCAAAAGAGGAATATATTCAAGTGCTAACGAAAGGGTACCGTAGCGGGACTGAATAGTTTCAACAGGGAATTCAAAGTAATAGCTAATAAAAGTTACTAATATGAGTGCCACAAAAGGGGCTGGAAAATTCTTTTTAAGCAAGTTGATCAATTGGATGCACAGAATGGTTAGTGCTGCGATGATCACTGCAAAAAGGTTTACGGATTCTATATGTTGCCAAAAGGCAAGCATTTTGTCCGCAAAATGGGGTGGAACAGCACCCATTTCAAGACCTAAAGAATCTTTAATTTGCGATGTGAAAATAATTACTGCGATTCCAGCGGTAAAACCTACAACTACAGGGCGAGAAATGAACCTCAACCAGGATCCCACACCACTAGCACCCATTAAAATAAGAAGTACACCCGCGATCATCGTCGCTTGCATCAAACCAACAAGACCAAATTGTCTAAAAATATCGTAAATAATAACGATAAATGATCCTGTAGGGCCTGCAATTTGTACCGAGCTTCCACTGAAGAGAGAAACAATAAATCCCCCTACGATCGCAGTCATTAGGCCAATAGCCGGTGTTACACCACTAGCGATACCGAATGCGATAGAAAGGGGTAGAGCAATGATCGCTACTAAAAGACCAGCAAAAAGATCTTTTGACAATTGTCCAAATGTATAACCTGTAAACGCAGTTACAACCATTGGATAAAAGCGATCTTTCAGCATTGACTCCTCTCTGCTCTAAGGAGCGTTACGCCCCCTTCTTTTTCTCTCATTCTCGGTCAATTCCGCTTTACGCAGACGGATCGACTTTGGAGTGACTTCAATCAATTCATCCACCTCAATGAAATCGATCGCCTGCTCTAGGTTCAAGATTCTCGGAGGTGTTAAAATAATATTTTCATCAGAACCTGAAGCGCGGACATTTGTCAACTGTTTTCCACGCACCGGATTGACTACGAGGTCGTTGTCCCGGTTGTGTTCTCCGATGACCATCCCCTCATAAATTTCTTGTCCTGGCTGAATGAACATGATTCCGCGGTCTTGTAGGGCAAAAATGGAGTATGCGGTAGCTTGCCCTGCAGAATTTGAGATCAGAACACCATTGTGACGCCCCTCAATCTCCCCTTTGTGTGGCTGGTAAGAGTGGAATAAAGAGGTGAGGATCCCTTTCCCCTTGGTCTGGGTCAAAAAGTCGCTTCTATAGCCCATCAAACCACGCATTGGCATCACAAACTCAATAGAGCTGATTCCATGCTCGTTGGTAGAGAGATTCTGCATTTCTCCTTTTCGCTTGGAAAGGGTCTCAATAATTGAGCCAGAAAATTCTTCGGGAACTTCGATGAATACCCGCTCAAACGGTTCAAAAATTTCCCCTTCAATTTTTTTGAGAACTACTACAGGTTTGGAAATAGAAAATTCGTAGCCCTCACGACGCATCGTTTCGATCAATACCGAGAGGTGTAGCTCACCGCGTCCGCAAACTTCGATCGCATCATCTCCCGAATCGTTGATCTTATAGGAGATATTGGCCCTTTTTTCTTTTAAGAGGCGCTCGCGGATCTTGTTCATGGTTACGTGTTTCCCCTCTTTACCGACTAGCGGGCCAGAGTTGACCATGAATTTGACCGAAATTGTTGGTTCATCCAAGGGGATAGGGGGGAGGCGTTTAGAATTGTTTGGATCGCTTACGGTATCACCGATCATAGCGTTGGTCAAACCGCTCAAGCATATGATATCTCCGGTAGTACCCTCTTGGAATTCGACTTTCTTGATCCCACGGTACCCCTCTACTTTTGTAATTTTGTAAAGTTCAGACTTGCCATTTTCACCCGAGAGGAGCACTTGCTGCCCCGGCTTGACTGAGCCGCTCAAAACACGACCGGTCACCTGACGTCCAAGGTAATCTGAATAGGACAAGGTACTTACCTGCATCAAAAAGAGCCCTTTTTCATCTCCCTCTGGGGCATCTACCGCATCCAAAATCATGTCGAAGAGGGGAGTCATGTCGACCTTTTCGTCATCCATTTCTTTGATTGCATATCCCCCAATACCTGACGCGTAAATGTGCTTAAAGTCTAGTTGCTCATCTGTAGCTCCAAGCTCAACAAATAAATCAAAAGTCAAATTCAACGCTCTGTCAACATTGGCATTTGGTTTATCAATTTTATTGATGACTAAGATTGGCTTGAGTCCCATTTTTAAGGACTTGCTCAACACAAATCGAGTTTGGGGCATCGGCCCCTCTTGAGCGTCCACAAGAAGAAGAACAGATTGAACCATCCCTAAAACCCGCTCCACTTCGCCGGAAAAGTCGGCATGTCCAGGGGTGTCAATGATGTTAATCACGGTGTCTTTGTAAGGTAAGCTTGTATGCTTAGCGAAGATCGTGATTCCGCGCTCTTTTTCAAGGTCGTTGGAGTCCATCATCCGCTCGTCGGTCGCTTCATTTTCCCTGAAGAGATTGGCTTGTTTGAGGAGTTGGTCGATGAGGGTGGTTTTCCCATGGTCGATGTGGGCAATGATCGCGATATTGCGAATGTTTTGGCGTTGAGTCATAGCTTTTCAAT
>RGYU01000021.1 GCA_010031885.1 Chlamydiota bacterium
GACAAACTATTTTATATAAATCTTATTTACCTGTTTTTAACCTAGATTGGCTTCTAGATTTTTTTGAAAAGGGACTACCACTTCTCTTTCTTGTTTGAAATAAAAGCGAAAAGCCTGTTCAAAAAATTGGGGGGAGACAAAGCGCGCGCCTCTTTTTTGATTCAGATACAGAGCATTTCCATACTCCCACAAAACCATTCCGTGATGTCTAAAGCCCAAAAAGGATCGAGGAGTTTCTTGATGGATCCAGATATCGCCTCGGCTTGCCTGAATGAGCTCCATTGTTGTGATTCCGCTTGAGCGGGTAATTGTAGCGTTAGAACGATTAAAAAGTCGGCTCACAACTTCGCCATTTTGTTTAGATATGGGGTAGATTCTTAGCCTTTTTGGGGCAAGCGGGTGGCTTATGATCTGGGATACAATATCATCAACTAGCCCTTTTTCGATCCACTTACCTGTTTGAGATAGGATAAAGACGTGGACTGTAGGCCCCTCTTTTGACTCGACTAGATTATAAAAACCTTCTATATAATCGTATAGCGCACATTTGCTTGGATGGGAACCCAACATGATTGTAAAGACAAGATCTTGAGGCTGAATTTGTACGCGCCCTTTATCCTCAAAAAATACGGGTGGGTGTGTATGAATTTGGGATGCTTTGATCAAGCGGAGCTTGGCAACTTCACTATCGATACAAAGGTCTATATCTACCGGCAAACTATTATTGACGGGAGAATTCATAAATGCTTTTCTCAAGGGGGGTGGAACAATATGAATTTGCTCAATTGGCAGACCTGTTTTTCGTTTCCAAAATATTTGAGGCATTTCCCCGTACAAAAGGGGGTCTTGGGCATAGATCTCTATGCTTGTGCGCTCAAAGCGATTCAAAGTTTTGATTTCTGAAAAAAAATGGGCAGTATAATCGGTCGGAAGATCGGTTAAAACTTTCTCCACCTTAAGATTGGTTTTTTTTAGCCAATTATAAAGTCTAACAGCATTTGTAATTGCTTTAGTCCCTAGTACTTGATCATCAATTACACGCTCAAAGTCGTATTTTATCAAAAGCCTGAAGCAATGAAAAAATATTGAGGGGGTAAAAAAGATATAAGTCAACGGATGGATTGTGGATAGAAACTCCTGCATAAAAATCCAGCCGTTGATTTGGGATGTGTTCCAGATCGAGATAAAGATTTGGCCAAAAAAATTGCCAAGCCAATCTTTCGAAACATCCTGTTCTAAAACAACCTTGGGATGGGGACCATTTTCTATGCTCTCTTTGATTGCTTTAGCAGCTATTAAATGACCACTTCCCCCCGATGAAGTGATCAAAAGAATTGTAGGATGTCTCATTCTTTTTATTTAGCAAATAAAATAATTAATTCTCAATCTTTCAGTGATAGTAAGAATTCAAAATTGCTATTTGTCTTTTTTAATCTAGCCATAAATAAATTCATAGCATCCATATTTGTAAGATCCGCAACTGCGAGTCGGAACTTACAGATTCTAGAATATTCATCCGGATGGTAAAGATCTTGTTCCTTACGGGTACCACTCTTGACCACATTGATTGCAGGGAAGAGACGACGATCTGCAAGATGTCGATCCAGTACCAATTCCATGTTACCGGTCCCTTTAAATTCTTCGAAAACAACTTCATCCATCCTTGACCCTGTATCGATGAGGGCGGTTGCGATGATTGTCAACGATCCGCCGTGCTCTATATTACGGGCAGCGCCGAAGAATCTTTTGGGTTTATGGAGAGCATTAGCATCGACACCACCACTCAAAATTTTTCCCGAGTGAGGTTGGGTAGCGTTGTAGGCTCTTGCAAGACGGGTGAGAGAGTCAAGAAGAATGACAACATCATGTCCGTACTCAACCAATCTTTTAGCCCGCTCAATCACCATTTCTGCGACTTGTGTGTGCCTTTCCGGTGGTTCATCAAATGTAGAGGAAATCACTTCACCTCTGACATGTCGCTGCATATCGGTCACCTCTTCCGGGCGCTCGTCAATCAGCAGTACCATCAGGATTGCTTCAGGGTTATTAGTCGTAATTGCATTCGCGATATTTTGCAAAAGGTAAGTTTTTCCCGATTTGGGGGGAGCAACAATCAGTCCGCGCTGCCCTTTTCCGATCGGAGCCACAAGGTCAACAATCCTATTTGAGAGCTGATCCGGTGTGGTCTCGAGGATAAAACGCTCTTGTGGGTGCAACGGGGTCAAAAGGTCAAAAGAGATCCGATCTTTGAGGTGATCCGGTGAGCGCTCATTTACCCTGTCAACTTTTTGCAAGGCAAAAAATTTCTCTTTTTCTTTCGGTGCTCGAATGGTCCCTTGGATATGATCCCCTTTTTTGAGGTCAAATCGACGAATTTGAGCGGGGGAAACGTAAATATCTTCAGCTGAAGATACATAGTTGTAATTAGGCGAGCGTAAAAAACCAAAACCATCGGGTAAAACTTCAAGTACACCCTCCGCGACGAGAAGATCTTGCGTATGGTCCGATTTCCATTTTACTATTTCAAAAACGATCTGAGACTTGGTAAGATTGGAGAGGTTTCTAAGGTTCAAATTCCTGGCATATTGGGCAAGCGCTTCACTTCCCATGCGCTGAAGGTCAGCGATTTTGATGACTGCCGGGGGTTCGAGTGGAGCTGCTCGCTCATGAGAGTTATTCGTGGTTTCAGAATTCAGATCGGAATCGACCATTTCAGGTGGAGGAAGTATAACCTTCTCCTTGTTATCCTTTAATCCGGTTTGTTCATCATTCATGTTGATACTTTGTTTAGGAATTGTTGTTTAAGTTCTTGAAATGTTGAATTGTTATCAAGAATCAGGTCGGCATGCATTAAGAGGTTTTCCTCCCCCATTTGGTGCATGGACCGGATCTTGAATTCTTCTTCGCTAAGACCCTTTTCGTGGGCCCGCTTAAGTCTATTCTCGTAGCTTGCTTGCACAGCTATTTTTGTATCAAAAAAGCTACTAAAGTCATCCTGTACTTTTGGATAAACCGAGGCCTCAACTACAAAAGAGGTATAAGGTTCATTTTTTTGTAAGCTATAATGGCTTTTCACTTCTGCCAAGACCTTTGGATGGATTGTTTTTTCCAAATAAAGAAGATCTTTTTTTGAGTCAAAAACAAGCTTGGCAAGCTTTTTTTTAGAAATTTTTCCCCCTACAAAGATGGAGGGGCCGAAATGTTCCTTCAAAATGAGTTGTACCTCTGGATCATGTTCAAGGATTTGGTTTGCGATACGATCGCAATCGATGGTATATGCTCCGTACTCTTTAAAAAGTTTTAAAATGGAGCTTTTCCCCGAGCCTATCAGGCCAAATACGAGTATACGTTTAATTTTAACATTCCCCCCAGTTTTTAGCAACTGATGCGTTAACCTCTTGAATCTTGGAGTTAACGGCAAATCTCTCGGCCTGCGCGCGTATTGGGGCATTTCGATTCAGTATTTCAGGGATGGGCCTTTTCCTCCCAAACAGGGTGGTAGAATGGCCACTTTTTCGGGCTTCTTCTTTCAAAGATTCCAAAAATTCTTCAACACGCGGATAGCGATCAAAATATGTTTTTATAAACAGGGATGCTTCGCGCATGGGAATCTTGAGCTGCTTACCAAGTCCATGCGGCCCCAGACCGTAAATGATTCCAAAGTTTACAGCTTTAGCCCTAAAGCGCATCTCATCTGAGACATCATTCATGGAGAGGCCAAAAACCAAAGAGGCTGTGTATCGGTGAATATCCAAATTTTCTCTAAAAGCCTTTAAAAGGTTGGGATCTTCAGACATATGAGCTAAAAGTCTGAGCTCTACCTGCGAGTAATCGCAGGATAAAAATCTTTTTGATGAGGGGGATGCTTTGAATGCATGACGTATTTGATTTCCGATTTCGGTTCGCACTGGGATGTTTTGCAGATTTGGGTTTGTCGACGCAAGACGCCCAGTTTGTGTTGTTGTTTGGCTAAATGTAGTGTGGATTCTTTTTGTTTTGGGATCAACAAGGTCAATCAGATTTGTCGTATAAGTGGAGCGAAGCTTTTCTAGAGAACGATATTCAATGATGTGTTCTATAATAGGATGCTCAGCCCTCAACTCCTCAAGCACCTCTATGCTTGTCGAATAGCCTGTTTTACCTTTTACTTTGGCGGGTAGCTTTAACTCGTCAAATAAGGCTTGAGCCAGTTGTTTGGGAGAGTTAAGATTGATGGAATGACTTAGCTCTTTTTCCACCTCATGTTTGAGTTTTGTACATGCATGAGAAAGATCTTTAGATAATGACTCAAGCTCAGCTGTATCAACGTAGATCCCTTTTTTTTCCATTTTATAAAGGACTTTGAGAAGAGGTTCTTCAATTTTATGTAATACATGAGAAAGGTTAGCCTCTTGAATCTTCAATTCTAAGAGATCTTTTAGAGGGGCAAACGTTTGAACAAACCAACTTGCATCTTGATCAGCTACATGCTCATTTGCGTGTTCTTGCAAAATATCGGCTAATTTAAGGGAACTATCAGGATTTAATACATAGGCTGCCACCATGATATCAAAAAAATCTTTTTGCAATAGAAATTCTAGATCACTGAAACGATGCAATAAATATTTAAAATCAAAGGCAATGATCTTGGTTGATTGCTTAAAAAAATCGATGGAGGTTTGATTTTGAAGATCTTTTTTAGAAAAAAATTGGATAGGTTGATTTTCTACGCTTACAAAAAGCCCCTCTACTTCTTCATGGACACCTTGATAAAGGGAAAGAATACCTCCTTTGATGAAATGAAGAGGATTGTTGGTTGCTTCAGATACTTTATGGATGAATACGGTTTCACTAGGTTTTTGAATCCCTTTTTTTTCGGGGACAGTTTCTAACCCTGCCATCAAACTTTTGAAGTGATAACGTTGGTAAAGCTCACCCAACATCAAATTGTTGGTCGGCTTTTTTTCACAACCATCCAGGTGACGAGGAAGAGGGACATGGAGATCGATGGTCGCTAAGGTTTTTGAAAGTCTCGCAATTTCTAGATTTTCTGGTGATAACGGCATGAGGTCTAAAGATCCATACTGTCGAATAAGGGCTGCCCCTTTTTTTGGGCCAATGCCATCAACGCCGGGAATGTTATCAGATGCATCTCCAATCAACCCTAAGTATGTGGTGAATTCCTCTGGATAGACTTGGTAAAGATCAAAAACCTCTTGCTTTTTGATCAAAAGGTTATTCTTATGGGCATGTACACAGTGAATTTTTACATCGATGAGCTGACAAAGATCTTTATCCGAGCTAAAAATGAAAACTTCGTAGCCTAGTTTTTCGTATTTTTTTGCAAGGGTTCCAATTGTATCATCGGCCTCAACACCCTCAACAGCGACCCGTGGAATTCCCAAAGCATCACAAAAGTCTTTGGACGCCTCTATTTGTCTAGGAAGATCATCTGGAGCTTTATTTCTTTTCCCCTTGTAATCGGGGTAAATAGCCTGTCTGGAAGCCTTATTTGATGGGGCATCATAAACAACAGCAATATGTTCAGGGTGAAAATCCTCTTGAATTTTTAAAAGGGCACGGACAAAACCGTATAAAGCATTTGTTGCAAAACCATCCGGTGCACGCATATTTCTGATGGCGAAATAGGCACGGAAGAGAAAAGAAGAGGCGTCAATGATGTAGAATTTCATGTGGGGTACAGATTTGGTTCAGAAGAGGTTTAACCCTCTTCTGAAATATTGTGGTTTTATGGGTAAATTGCGAGGAAACGATCATTTTGAATTTCTTGCACGTTGTCTCCAGCCAATCGGTGCTCATGCACAAATTTGCCTTTTGTTAGCAATGACTGAACGCCACTTAAGTTAAAAGGTGGTACATAGGAGGCCATCACAAATCTGTACTCCATATCACGAACACCACCGGCCTCGGTCAGGGCTCTCAAGGCGGTTTGTAATGTTGCGTTCGGATCGTTAGTAAAACCGTACTGAACAGCATCCTGTGACATATAGATGTTTGCACCAATATCTAAAAGTTTTGCGCGGTACTGCTCTTTTGTCATCCCATCAGGAGTCCTGCCATCGACAACTGCATCGACAAACTGGTTGTAAAGACCATCTAAAACCGGTTTGAAAAAGTCCTGCTCGTTAGGTGTCCAAGGGGTAAACGGATCAAGGTGGATTTTGTTTTTTGTTGAGATATTCAGGGAGTCTACACCGTAGTTTTTCAAAAAAGTTGTCACGTTAAAAAATGGTCCCATTCTCACACCCACAGAACCTAAAATTGAGGGGGGCGTAGAAAACATTTTATCGCAAGCACTGGATATGAATACTCCACCCGATGCACACATCCCATCCACAAAACCATAAACCGGTATTTTTAATCTCTCTTTAAGCTGTTTGATGGAGATGTACATATTGTAAGAATCAATTGCACTACCACCCGGGGTATTTAAATAAACCAGAATCCCTTTCAACTGTCCGGGAGGGATCATTTGATCAATCTGGAGGATGAGACTATTAAGACTCTCGGCGTTGCAACCTGGAGTCCCAATTGTCGAATCAACATTTATCCTTAAAAAAGTCGGTTCATTGATTTTTGTGCTCAGCGTCCCGTCGGCTCGCGGTTGATTGTAAAAAATATGTTTTGGAGGGGGGATGTCTTTAGAAGGCAATAAGGTGATAGACATGACTGTAAAAAAGACCCCAAAGCCGAGAAGCGCACCTAAAATGCCTAAAAATGCGGATGAAAAGGCGCGGAGTGCAGATGCAAAAATCGACTCGCGGATGAAATTCATGAATTACTCCTTGATAGATGGTAGTAAACTCTTGGCCTTATATTGAAATAGGTCAGGAAGAGCTTGGTATTGGCAATTGTAAACCTAAATTTAGTTTTTTAGAAATGAAAAAGGGGAATTAGGTGGCAAATGGAGGTTTTGACGGATCATCCCGAGATAGCGAAATGAGAGGTAAGGGAACAATAAAGACAAATATTGGAGACTGTCTACCCCTACGATTGTGGATGTTAGAATTACAAACTGTAGAAAAGTAGTAAGCTTGCCATAAACATTTGAGCCGATTTCTGCAGATCTTAGCAATTTTTTATGAACAATTAGGGCTACTATTAAAACGACATCTCTTAAAAAGAAAAGCGAGAAGAAAAAGGGGTGAAAATCTTTTTCCAATAACAATACACAAGAGGCAAAAAGCACAAATAATTTATCGGTTAGAGGATCCATGATCGCCCCAAGGCGCGATTCCAAATTAAACCGACGGGCAATCCAACCATCGAAAAAGTCGGAGATCGCCGCAAGTAGGATCGCCAAAAGACGGATTTCAAAGCTCGTCGTCAGAAAGGCTAGAGCTAGCGGAATCCTTGTTAGCGATAGTATCGTTGGTAGATGACGCATAACGTTTTCGTATTAGATATAGGGTAAGAACGACAAGACTAATCAAAAGGAGGGCAGCGACTGCGATACCCAATTTATCTTTTATGATATTGGCATGTTGTCCGAAGTTATAAAAAAGGGTAAAGATACAGCTCGTCCAAATGAATGAGGCAATAAGGTCCGCAATGACAAACGTGGGGTATCGATACTTAAATATTCCTGCTCCTATGAACATCGCCAACCTAAATCCAAATGGAATGAATCTGCCGATGATAAAGGTGAGCGGGCCATAGCGTAAAAAGAATCCCTGCACCTGTTGAAGTCTCTCCTGCGGGAGAAGATTAGAAATCTTTTTGACTTTCAAAAGCCGATTTCCCACTAATCGACCAATCCAGTAATCTACCTGCCCACAGAAAAACGTTCCGCAAAAGCAAGCGATAAGAAAAGGATAGTAAGATTCAAAATAGACCCCAATCATTGCAGCAGTGAGAATGAGAAGATCGAGGCTGACGACAAACGTTAAACTCGAACAGGCGATACAAAGAAAAACTAAAAGCGGGGCAAAATCGGGGTACTGATGGACAATATCGTTAAGTTTTTGCGAGACCGATTCAAGCATCCTTTTTAAACCTGTACAAGAGTTTCAGCAGGTTTGGTTTCTGTTGAAGCCGGTGTTGCAACAGCTGTATCGGCTTCTACTGGTGACTGGGAGAGTTCGTCAAATTGTTTACCCAAAGACTTTACGGCTGCCAGCCATCCCATAAAAAACAGCCCTAAAAACGCACCTACTACCGGTGTGCTCATGGACACAGATCCAAGAGTAATGATCAGTGATTGGTGAATCAAGCCGCTTCCCGATTTACCAAGGCGCGAACCCACTCCGTCAATTGCGGCTTTTCCTTTCAACTTAGACTCGGGGGATAAGGGGATAAACGCAATCTCTTTTGTGGTGTCAAAAAAGGTGAATTTGCAAGCTCTGGAAAAGACGTTTTGAGCTGATCCGATCAAAACAATTAACATCAGGGGAGTTGTTCCAAGAATCAAAGCTAAATGGTTTAAAAAAGAGGTTTCCCGAAAATAGTGGCAAAAGAAGAAGAGGGCACCCGTGATCAGGAGAATTACAGGTGTCACAAGAGCGCTGACAGTCCAGCCAAAGCGTCTAGTAACCGGTCCTGTAACAGCTAACGATAAAAGGGTGGACAAGGCACCAATCCACCAAATGACCTTACCGTTGAAGGCATTCAAATCGGTCGGATTGGGGAACTGATGGTGCAACTGATCTTTCCAGACTACTTCAATCATGTTCAATGAAATATTATACGAAAGGACAATGATTGCACTGGTAGAAAGCGTTGTTGACGTACCTGAATAGAAGCATCGACGCAAGACCCGAAAAAACAATGACTAACGAAATGAGGGAGAGTGATTGGCCCCAGCTGTCTCCATGGTAAAAGGGGAGCGAAAAACCGTCTGATGAGAGGTAGCTTATCGCCTCGCCAGCCAGCATGGTGGCTATATTTGCCCCGACCCCTAATATAGCGTAGTAGCGTTTGGCGTCCTGGATGCTTGTAACCTCATTAGCAAACCCCCAAAACAAAACGGTCATAATCGTAGTGCCCCAAAGCTCCGACATCACGTAGAAAAGGGTAAAACTCCAGTTTCTAAGCATGGCAATCAAGCCTTGAAATCCCTCAGGGAGATAGCTTTGAAGCGTGTCAGCAAAAGCATGTGGATGGATGTAGTTTTGGAACGGGTAGAGTACAAATGCGAAAAGGGCAAAAAAGCCGACAAAGAGGGCCATCATGATATAAAAAATCTGCTCACGACGGTACTGGTTGGCAATTTTGGTATAGAGATAGGTCACAAAAAGGGTCATTGGCATGAGAACCCAGACCTTGATGAAAGGGATGGTCCCTGCTCCCGAGGCCTTGGCGGTCATCACCAGAGTATCTTTAGTGGTTTTTAAAATACTGTAATTAAATACGATAAGCGCGTAGATAATTAACATGGGAATGAATTTTTTTAATTCAGAGGCGTGAATGGGCCACAAAGTGGACCTTATTCTACCAAATTGAACCGCAGATGCGTTTGTCATTATCTACCATCGGGCTAAAGACAGGACACCATTATAAAGGTTTTCCGATATTTGACAATCACGCAGAGTTTTTTTGATTAATTTTTTATAAAAATATAAAAAATTATAAAAATTTCTTTACTCACTTAGCCATTTCAAGGAGGGTAAATCCATTTTTGTAATATATTCAACCATAGCACCCCCGCCTGTGGACAGCCAGCTGAAGGCATGTTTGCCCTGAAGAGACTCTACCATGTGAAGTGTGTCCCCCCCGCCGGCAATTTTAGTTGCTTTGAGGCCATCTAGAAATTGGATAAGTGATTTAGAACCAGCTTCAAAAGGCGCTTGCTCAAAAATGCCCATTGGTCCGTTCCATAGTACAGTTTTTGAGTTAGATAGTATTTTTTTGAAAAGCTCAACGGAGCCACTTCCTATATCGCACGCGCGCGTTGCTTCGGGCATCGGGAATTGGGACTCAAAAATTTTACCGTCTGCGTCCACAACAATTTGATCTACGGGTAAAACAATTTTACGCCCATCACGACTTAGGAGGATTTTACGCGCTTGGTCTACAAAGTCTTCTTCAACTTCTGTTGCGCCTACGTTTTCACCACGCGCTTTCAAAAAAGTGTAAGCCATCAAGCCGCCAATGATGACAGTATCCGCTTTTTCAATAAGTGATTCAATCAACGGAAGTTTTGAGGAGAGTTTTGAACCGCCTATGATTGCGATAAAAGGCTGCTCAGGTTTTTTGAAAGTTCTTGTTAAAAGTAAAATTTCTTTATCCAGTAAAAAGCCGGCAAAGGACATTTTAGGAAATAGCTCCGGCAAAACGGCAACAGATGCGTCGTTGCGATGGCTTACTGCAAAAGCATCATTGATATAAACATCTCCGAGCTCACTGAGTTGTTTGGCAAAGTTGAAATCCCCTTTTTTTTCTTCGGGGTAAAAACGGAGGTTTTCTAAAAGAATCAGCGAGCCGGGCTTGGCTTGATGGATTAAAAATTTTGGTTCAGGACCTATCGATTCCTTGCAAAATAAAACTTCACGTCCTAAAAGCTCTTCTAATCTTTCTTGAACTGGCTTGAGACTAAGCTTGTCGTCTCCGCCGTCAGGGCGTCCTAAGTGGCTCAAAAGTACAATTTTAGTATCACGACATTTGGCGTGAAGGAACTCAATTGTAGGAAGGCAAGCGCGAATTTTAGAATCATCCAGAATAACGCCATCTTTTGTAGGGACATTCAAATCGACTCGTAGCAGAACCGTTTCTTCACAGGGCATTTTAGCTAATGTTTTTAATTCGTTGAGTTGTGTCATAGCTACAGATCCAGTCCACTAAAAGGGGAGTTGGCTCTCAAAAAGCCCCCCTTGGTTTTACCTTTTTTAAGCGCCTCTTTGATGCTAAATGTCAGATCCTGATCGTAATCCTGCTTTGAGGCCCATACTAAATAATTGATGGGAATTTCACCGAATGGACGCCCTTTGTATTTGCCAAGTGGCATGTGTTTTAAAAGAATGGGAGATTTCAGGCGTTCAAGGATCTCCTTAACGGAGCGAAATTTGCGAATAAGGCGCTTAAAAACCTGTATGTTGACTCGAACGTCGTTCATGGCTCTATGTGCGCCCTCTTCTTCGACATTAAAATGCCTGCGAAGAACCTCTAGTGAATTTGACGGGCTTTCGCCATAGAGGCGAGCTAATCTGAGTGTGTCGATTACGCGTATTTTATCAAGGTTTTGGGTCAAATTTGCTCTTTGAAATGCACTTTTGAGCATATTGATATCAAAAGAGATGCCGTGTCCTACAATCACATGATCATCAATCATTTTAAGTATGCGAGGTAATACCGATTCAATTTTTGGCGCCCCTTTGCACATATCATTTGTGATGTGGTGGATATCGATCACCTCTTGTGGAATCACAACCTCAGGATCGATTAAACTTTCAAAGGTAAGAAATTCTTCGTCTAAAGAGAATTGAACCGCAGCAATTTCACAAATACGGTCCTTTTCAATATCAAGTCCAGTCGATTCTACGTCAATACAGACAAATCGTTCTTCAGAAATAGGGGTCATGCTAAGGCTACTTGGTTTGATTCATTTGATACAGATAAGTTTTCACAAAGGTGCTGAACTGTTTGAATCAGCACAAGTTTTCCCTGTGGACTTTCAACGGAGTAAAAAAGCGGTTTTGTTTGAAATTTACGGATAATTTCCTGCGTTTTGGTGTGTCTTTGAGAGTGGTTGAGCTTATCGGCTTTAGTTGCAACTAGGGTGAAGGGTAATTCATTTTCTTGAAGCCAATCCAACATCTGATGGTCCGATTCAAAAAGGGGGTGGCGACTATCCGTAAGTAAAAATACATGAGGGCGGTACTCGGTTAAAAAACCACCCATTAAGCTGCCCCAGCTCGCTCTTAGATCTTTCCCGGTTTGAGAAAATCCGTAGCCGGGTAGATCAAAAAAATAGGCCAATCCATCAATTTCAAAAAGGTTTATCGCCTGTGTTTTGCCAGGAACTTGAGACACTTTTGCCAAGCGCGGGGTGTCGGTGAGATGGTTGATTAAAGAGGATTTGCCGACATTAGAGCGACCAACAAAGCAAAAACGGGGAGCGCTAGGGCGTAACCCTTTGAGAGGTAGCGAGACAAAAGTGTTTAAGAATTTTGCGTTTTTAAAATTAATTTTTTTCATCTATGTCGCAGCCTTTTGATGCTTTCGTCGCTTCTTGGATCAAAAAAAGACGATCCGTTGAATCTAGAGTGTCGATTGTAATCTCAATTCTGTTTAGGGGCAACAGGGAAAGTGCAATATCGGGCCACTCAATAATTTTTATAAGGAAAGGATCGGCTAGAAGCTCCTTAAGCCCAAGTTCTTCAATCTGATCTAGATTGGTTAGACGATAAAGATCAAAATGGGCAATTTTATCTTGGTAAAGATGGACGTAGGAATAGGTAGGACTTAAAACCTCATCAGGCTCGAGCCCGAGAAGATGGTGTACAATAAATTTTGAAAAAGCGGTTTTACCAGCCCCAAGCCCGCCGCGAAGCAGAAGGCAAGGGGTGGTTTTGAGTTTTTTAGCGATCAGACGGGCAAGCTCGGCCGTCTCCTCTAGAGATTTAGCCCTCAGCTGCATCCTCTTGTTCCCCCTCTTCCAGCCACGACGCAACATACTTGGAAAATTCAGGATATTGACTCATTGCTTCGACAAAGCTGGAGATTTGAGTCTCTTTAAGATGCTCTTCAATGAATTTTAAAAAATCTTCTTGAATTTCATACCGGTTTTGCGAGGGCACCTCTGCAAGGGGGATCGATTTGAGCATGTGTTGGACAAAATCTTCAACAACAGTTTGTTTATTCGCAAAAAGTTTTCCTGTAACGGCTGACGAAAAAACGGTCTTTTTCAGGGCAACTTTTTGAGGCTTGATGTAGTTTTTGATCACTTCTGGATCTTCAGACACAAAAAAGCGTTTTACCCTTTGTCCATCAACCCGCTCGGTGTTTTCCCTACAGGTGGATACCCAATCATAAATTGCATCCTGGGGATTTGCGTGTGTGTTGTCGCCAAAAACCTTCCCTGAAAAAGGGCATATATAGATTTTTTTTGTATGGGTGTTGACTTCAGGTTCACCAATCTGGATTTTGATCTCGGTTTCTCTCCAGAGCTTTCCTTGCTTTTCGAGGAAATGGATCAGCTCTTCTTTGCTCTTGTAAATCCTTTTTTCCTTCAAAAAGATAACCGGGTTGAGGTGGTGCTTTTTTTCGAGGAAAAAAAGATAGGAGGTGATCAGGTCCGGTTTGCGGTTTTTTTTAAAAAAGCTTTTAAGCTCTTCGATAAGTGTCGTTGGAATGACCGCGGTTGTCATCTAAACCTCTTGGGTATTCTAAATTGAATAAGCCACTTTACCCAATTCTTTGATTATAATCAAGCAGCTGTTATGCTTCCTCTTTACGAGATAAAATGAATAAATTCTGATGAAGAACATACCCCTTGGCGCCTGTCAATTGCAGCATCAATTGCAGGAAATTTTTCAAAAAGCATTAAAAAAAGTATTTGAAATTTCATTTTTGCCAGAAATTTCTCGCTGTAAAGCTCCCCAGCAAGCCGACTATCAGACGGCCTGCGCGATGGCGCTTGCAAAAGAGATGAAAAAAAATCCAAGAGAGGTGGGTCAGATGCTAATTGAGCAGCTGGAGGATCCTCTGATCGATCGTCTTGAGTTGGCTGGACCCGGATTCATCAATATCTTCTTAAAAGATGCTCATCTTGTCTCTTTGTCTGACGAATTATTTCATCCGTTTCAAAAACAATCGGAAAAGGTTTTAATCGATTATTCCTCACCAAATGTTGCCAAAGAGCTCCATGTGGGGCATCTGCGCTCAACGATTATAGGAGATTCTTTAGCTCGATTATTCCATTTTTTGGGATTTGAAGTGATGAAAATCAACCACATCGGTGATTTTGGTACGCAGTTTGGGATGCTTGTAACCTACATCTTGGAAAAAGAGCTCGACGTTGAAAAAAGTTGTTTGCCTGACTTGATGGAATGGTATCGCCAAAGCAAAATGGAATTTGATGAAAATGCCCATTTTAAAAAGCGTGCACAAGAGATGGTTGTGCGTCTTCAAGCACACGAAGCGCCTATTCAAAAAATCTGGAAACAGATTTTGGAGATTTCAAGAAAAGGGTTTAGTGAAATTTACCATGTGTTAGGTGTGGAATTGATAGAAAGGGGCGAATCATTTTATCAACCCTATCTAAAAAATATCGTTGATCTCTTTGAAAAAAAAGGGCTTGTAGAGGTCTCCCATGGAGCAAAATGTGTCTTTTTAGAGGGTTATAAGGACCAAAATGATCACCCGCTTCCACTCATCATACAAAAATCGGACGGGGGTTATAACTATGCGACAACAGATTTAGCCGCTTTGTACTATAGGATAGAGCACGATCGAGCCAACCGGATTATTTATGTGACCGATTTAGGACAAGCACAGCACCTTAATATGGTTTTTGATGCGGCCAAAAAGTGTGGGTATTACGATCCAAACCAGCTTTTAGTAGAGCATGCCCCTTTTGGTCTGGTGCTTAATCAAGATGGAACCAAAATGAAAACGCGCTCGGGAGAGGTTTTCCGCCTGATTGATCTGATCAATGAAGCTATCGCCAAAGCAAAAGAGATTCTTGTAGCTCGCCACCAGGGGGAGATGGATGAAAGCACACTTGATCTTATGGCACAAACGTTAGGGGTCAATGCAATTAAATATGCAGACCTTTCTACTGTTCGAACAAAGGATTATATTTTTAATTTCGAGCGGATGCTCCGTTTTGACGGTAATACGGCCGCTTTTAATTTGTACTCTTATGTGCGTATTAAAAGTATCCTGAAAAAATGCAAAAAACGGGCGGGCGCTATCAGCTTGACTCATCCAAGTGAAAGAAAACTTTTGATTGTTCTTTTTCAGCTTTACGAAGTTTTAGATATTGTCCGAAAAGATCTTATGCCCCACCGAATCGCGGAGTATTTATACCACCTTGCAGAGACGTTCAATGAATTTTTTAGAGATTGCCGTGTAGAGGGGGTTGATGAGGAGTCATCCAGGGTGCATCTATTGCACAAAGCTCAAAAAGCGTTTGAAATCTGTTTTGACCTATTGGGTTTAAAAACGCTAGATCGCATGTAGAGAAAAAATTGGAGTTTTGGAAGTTTTTTTGGGGATCTCTTCTACGTATTTAGGAACCAAGTACCCGGGAAGAGAGCTTCTAATCTGTTCAATTAAATTTAATCCTGTTTTTCGTTCGACATAAAAGTGGGCTGCCCCTTGCACTTGATCTAGTTGGTGTAAATAGTAGGGTAGGACACCATGGTCAAAAAGCTCTAGACAGAGATTTTTTAGTATAGCAGCCTCATCATTAATACCCTTCAAAAGTACCGATTGTGATAAGAGTGTGACACCGCATTTTTTTAGCTTTTGAAAGCAGACACGAAGATCCTCTCCCAATTCTTTAGGATGGTTTACATGGACAACAAATACGATTTTTTTTCTTGTTTGCAAAAAAAAGTCAAATAGTTCTTGCTTCAGGATTAGGGGATCGGCAATCAAACTGCGTGTGTGGAATCGGATGATCCGCAGGTGCTCTATTGCATCAAGTTGGCCAACAAGTTCCAAAAGATCTTTTGATTGTAAAGAAAGGGGATCGCCGCCGCTAAGTATAACCTCGTGAATGGTATCGTTTTTTTGCAAGAGTGCGATCTCGTTTTGAAAACCTTTTTGACTTGTCTCATATGAAAAGTTTTGCCTAAAACAATAGCGGCAATGCATAGCGCACGCTTTGGTTGCGAGCAGAAGTGAGCGCCCCTCATACTTTTTCAAAAGTTTTGGCGTGAGCCTGAAAATAGGGTCTTTTACAGGTTCCAAGCTGTAGTTTTCATCGACGAGCCTCTCTTTTTTCAATGGGACAAATTGGAGAAATAGGGGGCAGTGGGGATTGTTTTTTTCCATTTTAAGGGCTAGGCGCAAAGGGACCATCAAGGGAAATTTTGGACGGTCCCAAACAAGATCCCGATTTTGTTCTGAAAACTCCAAAAAATCTAAGAGTGGGGTCAGACGCGTGAATGTTTTTTTTTCTAAAAAAGGCATTTTTTTAACCGAAAAGTGGATAATTGTAACACTTTTTGCTAAGCGGGGGAATTCGAATAAATAATTGATTTTCTTTGAAGTCTGTCAAGCCTTAGAGGAGGGGCTCAATCTTAGCACCCAGTGAGCGCAAGGGACTTATAAGATCTCCATAACCCCGTTTTAAGTAATGAATATTTTTTAGCGTCGATTTTTCTTCTGCAATCAAAGATGCGATTACGTAGGCAAATCCGGCTCTAAGATCAGGTATCAAAATATCTCTCCCAACCAAAGGGGTTGGTCCACTGACCTGGGCAAAGTGATGGAATCCCTTATCATGAAAACGGCAGGGGACTAAGCCTTGGCAGGTGGTCAAGACCTGGATATGCGCACCCATTTCGACCAAAGTTTTTGTGTAACCAAAACGTTGCTCATAAACGGTCTCATGGATCGTGCTGATCCCTTTGCACTGGGTCAACAAAGTCACCAAGGGTTGCTGCATATCGGTTAAAAAGCAAGGGTAAGGACCTGTCTCAATATGACAAGATCCCTCCAGGGGATTTTCGTATTTGAAACGAATCCCCCTGTCTTCGACATAAAAGGGGGCATTGATTTGTTGCAGAACACTTAAAAAATTTCCCAGATGATCCTGTCGCGCCCCCTCAATAAAAATTTCCCCTCGGGTTGCATAGGCTAACATTGCAAATGAGGCGGTATAGGCACGATCGCAAATGAGACGATGATGAGCTGAGCGGCGTTTGCCTTTTTGGACCTGGATTGTCCGCTCATCCAAGAAAGTGACAATCACCCCCATTTTCTGGACAAAATGGATCAAATCAATGAACTCAGGCTCTATACTGATGTTGTAGATGGTGCTGCAGCCACTGGCCCATGAGGCTGCAAGCAAAGCATTCTCGCTTGCGCCCAAAGAAGGATAATCAAGGTGAATGGAACTTCCCGCCAGTCCGTTTGGTGCTTTTGCAACAAAAATTGTTGTATCGCCGTTTTGGATGGTTTCAATTTTAGCTCCTAAACACCTTAAGGCATTTAGATGGTAATTGACGGGCCTTGCCCCAATTTGACAGCCACCAACAGAAGGGATGTGTACAGCTTTGTCCGTTCGACCTAAAAGGGCCCCTAAAAGAAGAATAGGTATCCGATTAACGGCACTAAATCGATTGGCTACTGAGGTGGTGAGAATTTCTTTTGTTTGTATTTCAATCCGGTGCTCTTGACGATTCCAGCGGACGATGCTACCAATAGATTCTAGCATTTCAATTGTCATTTCTACTTCTTGGATGTCGGGGACATTTTCCAAGTAACAGACTTCGTCGGTCAGCAAGGTAGCCACGAGACATTTTGTGACGCTATTTTTAGCCCCCAGTGCCTGAATCGCTCCAGATAAAGGTGTACCTCCATAAATTTGGTACCCTTTTTCGGTGCATGTTAAGTTTGCCGTAGTCATTGCTAGAGCTTATCTAGGAATAGATTTTTTGGGAATCGAACTTGTGTTTGGTAACGATCAATCAACTGTGTAGGAAGGAGCGGAATTTGAGGTGATGGCCCAATTTTCAATCTAAGGGCGGGTATATTTTCTCGTCTGGCATACATCAGGGCAACAAAACCCATCGTTTTCCTTGGATTCATCTCGCAGATTGATTGAAAGCCATCTTTATGAACAAATGCATCAAGACCCACGTTTCCACGAAATCCTAATTCCTGAACATATTTCAAAAGTTCCAGGGCTTCACGCATGTGTGTATCAAAATATTTTTTTTCAATTTGAATTGTTCCGATTTCAGTACCCCGATACCCTCCTTGAGACGCAACTAAAAGATGGGTAAACCCAAGATATTCTACCCCATTTTCATGCAATATCCACTGAGTACTAAAATCCAATGTTCTTTCAAACCAGGGTTCCGCAAGGCACGGGAAACGCAAGATATCTTTTGCACACCGTGCATGCCCTATGGCAGAAAAGCTAAGGAATTGTTTAAAAACTACCTGTTGAGAAAAAGCTTTTTCAAATGCTTCGGCCTCTTTTAAGGAGTAGATAATTTGAGAGCCTTGAGGCCGTGTCGTATGGTGAAAGATAAACTCTTTGGATAGAAGTCGAATTGTTAAAGGATCCTCATTTACCCAAAGATTTAAAGGGGAAAAATGGGGTTCATAGGGTTTTATTTGAAAATCCCTAATTGGATCTTTGGGAAACGCATCGACGAGGATGGTATCGTTTTTATCTGCGTAAAGGAGAGGTAAATATTGAAAAAGGTAGTGCAATGAGCGTAAAGTCTGTTTTTTAGCAATCAGTGTCTCTTCAAACCAGGTATTGCAGTAGTGCAAGGTCATATGTTATCTTTTTCTAGTGAACTTTGTTTTTTGGTGTAAACGTGCACAATTTTTGTGAATATATTACAGGATTTGGGGAAGATAGCCACCAATTTCGAAAAGATCAAACAGGATGCGTAATCGCCGGAACCTACTTCCCCGATGCCCCGCAATTTGATGCCGACTCGGACGGAGATGTAGTATTTCATGCCATTTGCCAAGCAATCACCTCGGTGACCCATGTGCCCGTCCTCGGGGGAATCGCAATCGAACTTTGCAAAAAAGAGGGGGTGAGGAATAGCGAGGTTTTTTTGAAAGAAGCGCTTAAAACGCTCAATGAGATAAAAATTGTCCATTGCGTGATCTCATTAACCGCTTTAAGGCCTAGACTTCAGCAACACGAAAAAATGATGCGGGAAAATATTGCTACCATCCTTGGTTTGTCTTTAGACAAAGTGGGTATGATCTTTACAACGGGAAATTCTTTGTGTTTTGCATCAGAGGGGAAAGGGGTTACCTGCCGTGCCGTCTTAAGTTTTGAAAGACCCAAATCAATAAACGTCTAGGCAAAGTCTTTTGCTGGCCTTTAAGCTACGGAGCCACTCTCTTGCTTCATCAATTGTCGCATGGTGTCGCTTTTGGTAGAGTTTTTCCAACGTTTCTGTAACGCTTTTTGCCATTACTTTGGCATCTCCACAAATAAAAATAGTAGCACCTTTATCTAAAAAGTCAAAAAGGGTATCGGCCTCCTGCTTTAATCGATCTTGCACATAAATTTTTTCATCTTGGTCTCTAGAAAAAGCAAGTGAAAGTTTAAGTTTTCCTTTCTTTTCAAGATCTTGAAAAAAATCCTCGTAGTAGAAATGGGTGTTGCGATTTCGCTCCCCAAATAAAAGCCAGTTTGGCCCTGTTGCATTTTGTGCAATCCGCTCCTCTAAAAATGCCTTAAAGGGGGCAACCCCTGTGCCAGGGCCTATCATGATCATAGGTACGTTGGCAGAGGCAACCCGAAAATGGTCATTAGCAAAAAGCTTAAAGCTAACAGGATCACCTACAGCAAGAGTTTTTAAAAGAAAATGGCTGGCAACACCCATCATCAACATGTTGTCCTCGTTGATGAATTCGTCAATTGTGACAAGCAGGTGAATTGATCGAGGATGCAAAAGATTGGAGGAGGCAATCGAGTAAAAACGGGGCATTAAGGGTCGGGCACGATCCAAATTCCCATCTTGTATTGAGGTGAGGTTCACGCACTGGATAAGGTAATCGTAAAGTTTCCACTCTTCTTGAGTGCGACGATGGATGACTTTCTCGTCCCTATCGCGTTGATGTTTTTTTAACCAGTACTCGACTTGGTTGTGTGGATTGACTACATCTATGGCAATAGAATCACCAGGGAGGTACGGGATGGCAGAGTCAAAACCAATCTCAAGGTGGATGGTCTTTTTTTCTGCATCGAGGGGGGTTAAAAACTCTCTTTTTAGCAATTTAGCTATGTGTTTTGACATAAATATGTGTTCTTCGTTAGTTAGGGTAAGTAACCCTTATGCTTTTTGCGAAATACAAAAAAATTTTACTTTTAGTGCTTTTAGCTTCTTGTACCGCTTCTGGCTACAAACCGTCTTACATTATTACCGATCAACCACTATCTGAGGAGGCAAAAACCGGTAATAAAAAACTGAAAGAACCCCTGTCAGACCCGATCCGCTAGGCAGTAATTGGCTTAACGGGTTCCCCTTTTTTCAAGAGGTGAAGGCAATCCTTTTTTTGCATGGAGGATTTCAAAAGATCAATTTTTTTGGAGCTTATTCCTCCTAAAAATGAAATTGCCTGCAAAATACGGGCGCGAGTCCGATCGATTCCTAAAAGTTCAAATGAAGCGTATAGCGGTGGTCCCTGGGTTTTTCCTGTTAGCGTCGTGTAGAGGACAGGCATGATCTCTTTTTTAAGGTTGATACCGAAAAGATCGACAAATTCCTTACAAACGGCCTCAATACTCTCCTTGCCCCAGTTTTCCCTCTCGTCCAGTCTCCATAGCGTTGCCTGCAGTAACATGGCAGCTCCCTCTTGAGTCAATGATTTAGGGACGAGATTGTTTAGGTCAAGTTCAAGGTGGTTAGTAAAAAAGAAATGAAAAAGGTCAAAAAATTCAGAATAGGTTCGAATCCGAGTGCGCCCCATTTCCATCAATTGCAGCATTTTTGACTGTTCAAAAGCCCAAGAAGAGATTTTATGCCAAAGATCCTTCGGGTTTTCGGTTCGCATAAGGTACTGCTGGTTGATCCAATCTAATTTTTGAAAATCAAAGAACGCACCTGAGGAACCAACACGCTTGATGTCGAAAGATTTACAAAAATGTTCGAGCGTATAAATCTCCTCATCATTGGGCATGCTGTACCCCATCAATGACAAAAAGTTTAAAAACGCCTCGGGAATGTAGCCACTATCCTTGAAAAAAAAGATAGAGCAGGGGTTTTTACGTTTGGAAAGTTTTTTTCCGTCAGCTCCTAAAAGAAGTGGCAAATGGTAAAAAGTTGGAGGGGTCCATCCGAATGCGTTGTACAAAACGATGTGTTTAGGTGTTGAGGTGAGCCACTCACTACCGCGAAGTACATGGGTGATCTTCATCAAGTGATCGTCAACAACGTTGGCAAGATGGTAGGTGGGAAATCCGTCGGCTTTTAAAAGAATTTGATCATCAATTTCCTCGTATTTAACGATGATTTTTCCCATGATACCATCTTCAAACTGGAGTTCCCCCGAAAGAGGAACTTTAAGGCGGACGGTGTATTTTTGACCCTTTTGAATTCGATCTTTTATCTCTTCTTCCGTCAAATTACGGTAAAGGCGGTTATAGCCGCTTTTGGAGGTGATACGCATCTGCTCCAACTCTTCCGAAGTCGCAAAACACTTATATGCCATTCCGCGATCTAAAAGTTTTTGGGCGTACTCCTGGTAGATCGAGGTGCGCTCTGACTGACGGTAAGGTCCAAATGGCCCACCCTTGTCAGGACCTTCGTCCCATTCGATCCCAGCCCAGTGTAGCGCCTTATAGATGTTCTCTTCGTAGACAGGGCGACTTCTCGACTGGTCGGTGTCTTCAATACGTAAGATGAATTGACCACCATGGTGCCGGGCAAAAGCGAGGTTCATTAAGGCAATATAAGCGGTACCCACGTGAGGATAACCCGTCGGGGAGGGCGCTATGCGGACGCGAACCGGGGAAGAATGGGACATGACAAAATCCTAAAAAAGTTGTAGGACAGTATACCTTGAAAACTTAAAAAACATCAAGGGGTGCTGCCGACAACTCTTTTCTTATCCGTAAAATAAAGATTAATAAAGAAGCTGTGATTCTTTAAATTTAGACCAGTCTTTGAGGACCTCTATGGCCTCGTTTAAGACTAGCTTTTTTTCCTCATCAAAGGAGATGTTTTCCCCTTTTTTTTGTTTTAAAAGACGCTCTGAAGAGGATCGACTAAGGTGTTCGAGCACTTTGTCATGGATAAACTGTCTTTGTTGTTGCACACCCCGTTTCGCCCGAATTTTTGCAACCGGATTGAGGTCGTGCATCTCATCGATAAAACTTGCTGGTATGGATCTGGAGGGTAGTGCAAATTTATGGTGTTTTTCCCCAATTTCATGTTTATCGAGCGGTCCCGGCACAAGTACATGGGGTGTGACACCGGTCAATTGAGGGGAGTTTCCTGATGCTGTGTAATATAAACCGCGCGTGATTCGGTATTCACCTTTAGGATCAATTGAACGATGGCTATCGATGGAAAGGACCTGGTAGGATCCTTTTCCATAGGATGAGCTATCGCCTACAATGAGAGCGCGTCCGAAGTCTTTGAGGCACTGGGCAACAATTTCGCTCGAAGAGGCAGTAGCTTTATCAATCAAAACAACGGTTGGGCCTCTCCATGAGGGGGGTGAAT
>RGYU01000022.1 GCA_010031885.1 Chlamydiota bacterium
GGGAGGTTTAAACCTCCCTTTATAGAAAATCTTCTTCAAGTCCCTCGTTATCAAAGGGCTTAATTTAAGAGCGCGATTAGCTCGCTTTAGATTCACCAGCTGGTCTGTCGTCGTAGTGCTCGGCAACAACGCAGCCTAGCGCCGTAGTTCCAAGTCCGAGTGTAAGTAGCGCAGGCGCCTTTTTTCCTCTGACCCCAAAAACTAATCCTGTCGTTCCGGAGGCTAAAGTTGCTATGTTTTTGATAAATTTCAAGGTGTGGCGTCTATTTGTTTCACGAATTTTAGACCATGTTCCACTAATGGTATCGGATTTAAAATAATCATTATAGAGAGTTTTTAGTTTATGTGTACTGTCCCAGATATCTAAACCAGATTTAAGAATCTCAACACGCCCTAAAAGCAATAAATCCATGCCTTCAAAATAATTTTTTGCAGTTTCGTTTTTGTACACGCCAAAGTGACTCAACCATCCGAGAGTAACGGAAACAACTTTTACAGCTACTCTTGGTTTAGCCTCTCTAACTTTTACATTTTCGGGCTGTTTAGCTTCTATTAGGTCGGTTACATGATCTAGCGAACTGTAAAAGCAATTTGCGCCTCTTTCAACTAATGATCTTATTGACATAACGTTTTCCTTTCGTTTTTAGCTGATTCATTTTTATTCATTTTCAAGGGCTTAAACTGCCCCAGCCTTAACTTTGCACACGTTTCTTGTGCTCTTTGTACTCTTGCCTGGAGGAATACACGCAGTAATCTAGTCCAATCCCTGTTGCGTCAAGACCAAGCTTCATGCGACGCGAAGAGATAAAAGGATCGGTAAAAGCCCTCAAGAGTTCAAAAATAGCCGACCCTAGTTTCCAATTAAGGTTTGTCTGAACCACTGAGCCACACTCTTTTGAAAAATTTTTTTTTCTTTTTTGCGCAATTGTCCATGTTTTTAAGCACACAGCAACTTTTTCAATCTTCGCAGCAAGATTATCTTTTACTATTTCTTTTGTGAGCTTAAGAACGTGAGCCAATTGAAGCGCACTGATCACAGAAGACACTAGACCTACGACGTTTTCGAGTTTTTTCGCTTGGGAACAACCTTCTTTTGGCTTTAAAATTTTTAATAACTTTTTTCTTAGATCGATTAAAGAGTTGTAATTTTGAAACTGGCCTGCAAATTTTAAAATAGGATGATCATCATTGTCATGGCGGTAATTTACCAACGCTGTACTAATTGAAAGAATGGGGCCCGGGTCTGAGAATAAATATTCGTCTAATTTTGCTAATTGCATAAAGGTATTTGCCTTTTTAATTAGCTAAGGTATAACGCTTTCAAAAAATAATGTAAATAAGAACTCTTTATTTTAAAACGTATTTTAATTTATTTTGCTTGAGTATCCGTTTAAAAATTCTTTACAGCCCATTCTTTTTTTACCTTCTAATTGCACTTCGATTAAACTCAAAGATCCATTTATCGCTTTTAAAAAAAGCTCCCCGCCATGAATTTCTAACATTTTAGAATTTACATGATTTACCGGACGCGCTTTAAATATTTTTAATATTTCCCCGCTAGATAGCAATATTTTCACGCCACCGTAGGACGTGAGACCGCGAACTTTTAAAGACATCTCTTCTTTCAACCCCTCCTTTAGGTATAGTTCCTCTTTTTGAATTTTGGGTGCTAAAGTTGCCAAAAGGTGATTTTGAGCTTTTGGCTCTATTAAACCATTTTCTATGCGGTTTAAAACGACATTGATCGCATCTACAGCTACTAAACTTAGTTTTTCTTTGAGTTCAATCGAGTCCATTTCATCGGAAATCGTTACTTTAACTTCTAAATAAACCGGACCTGTATCCATCCCCACATCCATTTTCATGATGCTGATTCCTGTGATCTTCTCTCCTGCAAGAATCGCCCTTTCAATCGGAGCTGCCCCTCGGTATAAGGGCAAAAGCGATGTATGGATATTAATAGGACCAAGCTTTGGTATGTCTAAAACCTCCTTGCGCAGGATATGACCGTAGGCAAATACCACAAAAATATCCGGATTGAGGTCTCTCATCTCATCAATAAACGTCTGCTCTTTGGGATTATTTGGTTCAAAAACTTTTACGCCTAACTCTAATGCCCTCTTTTTCACAGGCGTCATTGTGTTTGCACCCCCCCTTTCCCGAGGCTTGTCAGGCATTGTCACAACTGCCAAAAGATGATGGTTTTGAAAAATAGAATTTAACACAGGCAACGCAATATCAGGCGTGCCGAAAAAAACAACGTTAAGCATGACCAGATAGGTTAAAAGATCAGCAAAATCGTGACAAGCTGTAATCGCTGAACGAAGTGACTAACAGACGACGACGTCAGGGTTTAGAGCCCGTTTATAGCCCGCAAAACCCCGTTTGGAGCATGCAAAAAACTCCACCCAAAGGTTGACATCTGGATCGTCAAAGCCATATTCTTGACGAATGGAGGCAAGGGCTTCTTCGAGAGGAGCACCGCTTCGGTAGACACACTTAAAAAGCTTTCCAATCTTTCCCCTGCGCTCCAAATCAAAGCCTCTCCTTTTCAATCCAACTAGATTGAGGCCACCTACCTTAAATTGAGTTCCACCGCCTATCAAAAAAGGACCTAAATCCCCATCAAGGCGAGACATTCCCCCGCACATAGCATGGTCACCTACTCGAGTAAATTGATGAATCGGGGTAAAGCCGCCAACAATCGCGTGGTTACCAATTTCTACATGCCCTGCAAGCGAAACGTTATTGGCAAGGATTGCGTGATTACCAAGCGTGCAGTTATGTGCTACGTGGACATATGCCATCAAGAGGCAATTATCTCCTATCCGCACTTCGGTGCCCTCACCGCAAGAGCTGTTGACGGTGACACATTCGCGTATTTCGCACTTCTTGCCTATGTTTACAAACGTTTTTTCACCCCGAAATTTAAGGTCTTGCGGTTTTGCTCCTAACGAGGCAAATGGGAAAACAACTGTACTCTCACCAATTCGCGTGTGACCCTCTACAACCACGTGGGATCTGAGTTCAACCCCAGCCTCTAAAATTACGTTTGGACCTACGACGGAGTAGGGGCCTATATGCACACCCTCTGCTATTTGAGCATTCGGATGAACGACGGCTGTTGCGTGGATGTTTGCCATTATAGACCTTGCTAAAACTTAAGTTTCTTTATTTGTATTTTCTCGAAATTCAGGATGGATCCCAAAACTGATACCCGCACCTACAACGACCTCATCGTTTACGAAAGCTTTAGCTTCACACTTCCCCCCCCTTTGGGAGAGAAACGTCGCCTGAACATCGATGATCAAGACATCCCCAGGGGTAACGGGACGACGAAACCGGGCATCGTAGACACTCATCAGAACCTTTAATCCTTTTATCCCCTTTTTATGCATCAAAATCCCTCCGACCTGTGCCATAGACTCAATAATCAGAACCCCTGGCATGATTGGTTTTCCGGGAAAATGACCCGTAAAAAACTGTTCGTTGATTGTAACGTTTTTTTGACCTACGATTCGATTATTTTCTAAATCGATATCCAAAATTCGGTCCACAAGCAGAAATGGATAAGTATGTGGCAGTATGCGAATAATTTCATCAATATCTATTGAATGTGTGCCCATTCCTGAACCGATTGTGGCGTTTGATGTACCCATTCTAAAACTTTTTCTTCTATCATTTGCGCAAGTTTCGTTGTCTGGGAATGACCGGACTTGTCTCCGTGATAACTTGCAATCACGTCAAATCCTATTAAGCATAAATCGCCAATCATATCTAATACCTTATGGCGAGCCATTTCGTTGGAAAACCTCAAACCGCCTTCATTGAGAACCCGACCCTCCTTTACGATGATCCCATTCTCTAGGCTTCCACCTTTGATGAATCCCTTTTCAAGAAGAGGTTGAATTTCTTCATAGCTGCTAAATGTTCTACAACTTGATACCTGTCGAGTGTAGCGATCTGTATTAAATTTGAGTACATAATCTTGATGTTCCAGCACACCTTTGGCGTCGTAGTGTAAAAGATAAGAAAAGGAGAGTTCATCAGCTACTGAGGCTCTTACAACCGTACCGTTAGACATAACCTCAAGGGGTTCGACCAACTTGAATATGGGTTTTTGAGCTGCTAAAGAGACGGTTTTTGCCTCAATAAAAGATTGAACAAATTGCTTGGAACTGCCATCAAAAATAGGAACTTCTGGCCCATCAATTTCTACAATTAAGTTATCAATACCTAAACCATAGACTGCGCTGAGAAGATGTTCTACCAACTGAACGCTGATTCCGTTTTGACCGATTACTGTGCAACGGGGGGTAGATACTACAGATGACGCGCGCGCTTGAATGCAGGGTTTATCTAAAAGGTCTATACGTCGAAAGACAATCCCGGTATCAGGAAGAGCAGGCAAAAACCGGCATCGAACGATTTTTCCGGTAAATAGGGCAACGCCTGTTAGCTCGAAAACGTTTAGAATTGTTGTTTGTGGTCTTGATCCGACCCTTTTCACAATCGAGCTCTGCTCTCGCAAGATGTCACCTTCTTACAACGATATTCTAAACACAGCCATCTCTTTTGGCTTTCTCAGAAATTTACTCTCTATGGGCTTTTTGTTCAATACCTTCTTATACGAGCAATCAACTTTTTGAGGATAAAATCTTTGAATACCCACAAAACAGAAATCAAAGAAATCACTACAACTAATCGATCCTTTAAATACGGATAGGTACCCAAAACCTTCTCTAAAGGGACGTTTACAATACTGATTCCTGTCCTTCTAGGTAAAAGATACTTTTCTCCATCCGCTGTAGAAAAGCCTGACAAGCCACCATTAGTGCTGCGAATCGATGGTATCCCATTTTCAACACCCCTTAACCAACTTTGACGAAAGTGGTTTAGCCTAAAATAGGGATTGTCTACCCACACATCATTATGCAGCGATAAAATTAGATCGGCGCCGTTCAATCCAAAAGGATGGCAATCACCGCCAAAATAGTCATCATAACAAATATTAAATCCGTAAAGGTATTTGCCTTTTAATAAAATTTTCTCATTTCCAGACTCGAAGTTGCCTGTGTCTAGCGCTTTTTGGATGTTTTCAGGTAAAAAATTCCACTTCGTTTCCATTAAGGATAGGAGGCGCATTTTATCATACCGACCCACAACGTTTCCCTTACTTATAAGTGTCGCTGAATTGTAAAACGTATTGTTTGGGCCGGGATATATGTGTCCTACAACGATATCGATATCTTTGTTAAATGAGAGGTTGATCAGTTCATTTTCTAATCGCAAACCCAAGACTAATGAATCCGATCGCAGATCCTCTGGATAATGAAAAAAATATTTACCTGGTACCGAAGTTTCAGATAAAACTAATAAGTCAATCCCATTCACCTGACTCAGCAGATTAGAAAATTGTCTACGATACTCTTTTTCATCGGTACCCCAGGGCATCAAATTGGTGGAGAGGATCCCCACCCTGATTGTTTTATTTGCAATAGGAAACCGGGGTGCAGCTAGACAGCAAACCAGGAGCACAGTGCACCAGTAGGAATGGCGATTTTTGGGGAAAATTAAAGGAGGCAAAAATGCAGCTAAAACAAGAAATGTTGCTCCGTGTACTCCAAAAAAAGCGAAAATTTTTTCCCCTTTTGGAAAAAAATCCAGTAAGTAGGATATTTGATAAAAATTATAACCACAAAAAAAAGATAATCGATGCCATTCAAACAGTGTCATGAGTCCGACGAACGCAAAGATAGAACTTAACTTGATTGGTTGTGGCAAAACTCTTTTGCTAATCCAGAACTGGGCCGCTATCCATATTGAAAAAAAGAGCACCAGGAAAAGGCTAAAAATTTTCAGAATTTCATAGTTCGGAGGGTTTTTTAAGTCGACCATCCATAGATTCAGGCATACTTGGAATCCAAAAATAAAAAGGGTGAAATTGAATCCCCTACCTTGTCCTTTGATATACCTAGCTAAAGCTACAAAAAACACTACGGTTGCAATCGTAGATAGAAAAATAGGCTGACCTTCACGAACAAGCCAGCCTAAACACAAGCCAAAGAGGGTGTGAAAAAGAGGTTGAGGGAACCTTTTCAAAAAACGATTCCCCAGTTCAACCCAAACCATTTTTAGATCCTGTCATCCATATGGTGGCAATCCTGCGGGCAATGATGGCAACCACATCCAGCCCCAGTTGCAAATACAAGAGCTCCTCCAAGCAAAATCACATTCTTCAAAAAATCTGAGAGCATAGGAAAAGTTGTAGTGGCATCTCCGAACCAAAATGGATGCATAAAAATGGATACGGGCAATAAAAAAATTACAAGCAACCAGCCTGCCAGTCGTGTTTTCAAACCAAATAACAAAAGAAGCCCGCCAGCAAGTTCGATAAATGAAGCAACGATCAGTATTGGATAGGCAAACTGCCCGACAAGATTAAGGAAACTTGCAAAAAAACCGGTGGAGACTTCCCCCTTCCACATCGTTATAAAGTGATCAAAACTGTCAACTGTCGATTGCCAGTTCATTATTTTTAAAACAAAAAATACTATGAAAGGGATTGCAAAAAGAGTGCGCCCTATCTTAAATAAAAATCTACTACTTGTTCCCATATTAGCTCCTGTGGAATTAAAACCTTCAAACCGTGTAAAATACTCCAAAGATTTCACGGGTCTAGGCAATTTTCATGAATTTATTTTGCTTGTATCATATAGAACAATTTTTTTCACAATATGATCATCAAAGATTTAGATTAGATTTGAGTTTAAAAAAATATTTTAGATCTCATCGCGCACTTGGATCAAAAGATCGAAAAATCATTTCCGAAACTTTATTTAAATTTATCCGGCATCGGGTCTTACTCAAAGAGGTATTGGGGATTGAAGCTATCAACAAAGAAACCTATCCTCTGATTTCTTCGTTTGACCCTCAAAAATTTCTATCTGATCCTGGTATTGAGCCCCATATCTACTACGGACTTGACAAAACTTTTTTTGAATTACTCAGAACAAGTCTTGGCGCTCTGGATCTTGAGAAATTTTTGTCCTGCTTAAACGAAGAGGCTCCAATTTACGGACGGGTAAATACTTTGAAGTGCACACGAGAGGAGCTCATCGAAAAACTCAAGCACCTGACTTTAGCAGTACCCACATCGCACTCTCCGTTAGGAGTTCGGTTTAAAAAACGGGAGAATTTTTCCTCATTCACCCCATTCAAGGAGGGGCTTTTTGAAATACAGGATGAGGCAAGTCAATTGGTTGGACTTAAATTGAAAGCTAAACCCAAAGAACGGGTGCTTGATTATTGTGCGGGTAGTGGGGGAAAAGGTCTTCTCATAGGCTCAGAGATGAAGAATCAAGGTCAACTCTATTTGCACGACATTAGAAAAGAACCGCTTGAAGAGGCAAAAAAACGTTTTAAACGGGCCTCATGCCAAAACTTTCAAATCTTTCATCCCCAAAAAAACGGGGCAAAATACCAAGGCTATTTTGATCGCATTTTGCTAGACGTGCCCTGCTCAGGATCAGGTACTTTAAGACGAAATCCCGACATGAAGTCTAAATTAACCCGCTATCATATTGAGGAGCTTTGCGTGCTACAGCGGTCAATTTTTGAAGAAGCACTATCCTACCTAAAACCAGAGGGGTTTCTTTTGTGGGCCACATGCAGTGTTTTACCAATAGAGAACGAAGAACAAATCGAATACTTTTGTGAAAAATTCTCCATGAAAAAAGTGGATGAACCTCTCAAAATTACACCTCAAAAAGACGGCCCTGATGGCTTTTATGCCCAAATGCTCCAAAGGGCTTAATTTTTCGGTTCCAAAGAACCCTGTAAATCCTTTTTGGATAGATTGGAGAAAAATTCAGTTATTTGCTACAATGAGATGGTATGCATACCCATCTTAAGGTTTTTATAACCCTACTCATGCCTTTGCTACTCATTCAAGGCATCCCTAAAGAGAATACTTTTCATAAAGCTAAAGTTTCAAAAACAAAAATTGCTGTTAACAACATCCCTTTGGCTAAAATCAATGGGAAAGTTATCTCTCTTGCTGATGTTGTTAAAGAACTAGACTTGAGGATGTATCTACACAACCCTGAAGACTACAAAAATCCCAATCTCCGCTTCGGTTTTTACAAAGAGTCCTGGAAACGCCAATTAGACGAACTTGTTCACCTAGAACTACTTCGCAAAGAAGCGGATGAAAGAAAGCTAAAGGTTACCGATGCGGACGTGCGCCAGGAGCTTGTAAGTCGCTACGGAAATGACATTGTTAAAACACTTCACGAGGTAAATTTTACCTATGAGGATGTGAAAAATTCCGTAAGAAATGATGTGTTGGCCCAGCAAATGAATTGGTTTGGATACATCAACAAAGCTTTTTACAAAATCGGCCCTCAAACTTTGAAAACAGCCTATGATGAGCATGTCGCGGCAAATCCTGGCACTGAGACCTGGAAATACCAATTTCTAACTGTCCGAGTTAAAGATAAGGTTAAAGCAGATCAGATCACCTTTAAAATGAAAGCACTTGATCCGTCAAATTTTTCTAATCTTCAGTCTTTGAAAGATTCGCTTATCTCCCTTTTTTCTAAAGAGGAAGAATTTAAAATTTCTATTTCAGATCAATTAAGCGTAGATGATAAATCGATCGCTCCTGAGCACAAAACCCTTCTTGCTTCGTTGCCTATTGATACCATCACCTCTCCGATTTGTAAATTACAAAACAATGAGTATGTTATTCGTCTGTTTCAGCTCAAAGATCACATTAAATCTGAGCCTATGCCCTTCTCCCAAATGTCTGATCGGCTTCGATCTGAACTCATTTCAAAAGTATTGGATAAAGATCGACAAAACTTTTTCCAGCGTTTGAAGGATAAATACGGATATAGTGATGAGCAAATCTATATCAAAATTCCAGAAGGATTTGAGCCTTTCTCCCTAAAAGAGGAGTAACCTTTTTATTCATTTATCGACTCATAACCTCAGCTATTCTGATCGAGCTGGGGTTTTTTTTTCAAAATCAAAAAAATTGTTAAAGCAACCAGAATCAAAAGAAGTACCTGGGATTGGTAGGCATTTATAAAAGATTGCAATGTGTGTGGCATAGACTCACTTGCAAAAAGGATCCTTGATTCCAGAACTTGCCCTGAAGAGCTAATGATATCCACTTTTCCGCAAGGATCACCCTTTTTGACAGGTAAACGGATGGCGTCTATTTTGATCGAGGGTGCCAGATTCGAACAAATACTGGAAAAAGTCTCAATCTTAAGCTCTTCCTTTAACTCTAGCTTTAACGGTTTGGATGAATATTGAGGTTTGGCAAAAAAACAGGGGTCAAATGCATTATAAAAAACCCTTGTTATCTTTTTTTCATTGAAAGCTGCATTAAAAAGATTGATGGCATCGATAAACCTCTCCTGAGCTGAAGGGGACTGCATAACCGATACTATGATTGTTCTCTCCCCATTTTTTGCCGCCCCCACAAAACAATAACCGGCATGTTCTGTGTAGCCGGTCTTACCTGCAATACAATGCCTGTATTGCAGACCGCTATCCTCTCTGATTAATCGATTGGAGTTTCTCAAATCTCTATCGGGAACATCATGGCTTTCCATTCGGTAGAAGGTATTACTTGCAACCTGCATAAACTCTGGGATTTTAATTCCATGAGCCATCATTTTTGCCAAATCAATAGCGGTTGTACGATGGGAGGGATATTCAAGACCACTTGGATTAACAAATGTCGTATCTTTACAGCCAATATTCTCCAGGTAACGGTTTAATCCTATCATAAACTGCTCAATTGAATAGCCTCCCAGGTGATATGCCAAGACATTCGCAGCATCATTTGCTGATACTAAAAATAAAGCATGATAAAGATCCTCAATCGTGTAGAAACTGTTTGGATGAAGCCCTACCGTATAAGCATCTGGTTCAAGCAAATAGGGTACAACCGAATAATTGGAACTGATTTTTTGCGCTTTGGGCAAACTTTTTAAGACCTCAGGCAAAACCATCAAGTATTCTTTTTTTTCCCGATTCAAACTGAGGCTATAAAGAAAAGTTGCGAGCTTTGTTGTGCTGGCAGGGTGTATTTTTTGATCTGCTTTTTTAGAAAATAGCACCATATCATAGTCCGCATCATAAACTACAGCAACTCCTGAGAGAAGCTTGGGTGGAATAATTGTCGAATTTAAGGTTGAGAGGTAACTGATAACCCATAACAAAATGTTTTTCTTTAAAAATAAAATTAAGCGTTCTATGGGAAAGAAAGAAATCTGAAAAGGTAAAGGAATGCTCAATCCATCCAAACTAGAACGCGCGTTTGAAGAGTTTTTTTCAGACCTGTCGTACTTTAACCACGATGGGATCATTAATATTGACTTACCTTTTTTAAGAGATCATAACCTTTTAAATTGTCCTGATCAAGAGCAAGATCAATTACAGCAGCACCCTTTTTACTTTCACGTCATTGAGGAAGAAGAAAAAGTCACCTTATTCAATCATCAGTTTGCAGTATGGATCGTACCGCAACATGGGGACACCGATCGAGAAACACTAACACTTATTTCCTCTTTAGAAGACGAAACTCCTCTTTTGGATCTTGTGTTTAGAACGGCAGGAATCTATAATACGCCAAAATATATCTTAAGAGCCTTACGCCACTTTATCAAAGAAATCATGGACAACGAGGAAGCGATTCAAAGAATGGTGGATGAACTCTAATTTATCGCACTGATCTATGTCTTTTTAACGATCAAATTTTTCTTCAATTTTAGCCGATTTTGTTCGTTTCGTCGTTCGTACTGCACATCATCCATCAGGTGATTGACAATATAAATCCCGAATCCACCCGGTTCATCAATTGGTTTTTGTCGACGGTACTCCAGAGGATTGAATTCTGTTCCATCATCAATGAACTCTATCTCAACATCATCGCCATTTTTACTTAAAACGATTTCTACCTCACCCGGCTTTTCAGGGTATGCGTAGGAGCAAATATTGATAAAAATCTCCTCTACCACAAGCTGAATTTGTGAGGAGGAAACAACCGATTCAACCCAATCTAAAACTTTGGGATACTGCGCAATATCAGCAGGTACTTTAAGCCTTAGTTCGTGCGACATATTCCTCCAATATACAAAGCAAGTTGTCTCGCAAGTTTTTTTTGAACAAGATCAGAGGCAACATCAAAAGCACCATCTTCAGAGTCAAATTGTCCCAATGAATACTCAACTAACGGCTGATTGCCATATTGAGTATCCCTTAAAGTGTTTGGGTTGGTAAAATCGTAGTCAGACGAGGCTAAAAGTTGCATATGCTCGATCATACGATTTAAATGATGTTTGTCAACTATGGTGATTTTGGCACCCAAAGTCACCCTCCCCTCATTTGGAAATAATCGATTGATCAAAGAGGAGGATAGAGGTTCCCGATCGTATAAGTAACCTATATTTTCACGTCTAAATGAATCGACATCGATCTCGACTTGAAAGCGTCCGCCTGAATTCACCACCTGCATCCCAGTATTCCTTTGAAGGGCAAGCGCTAACTCTTCTTCTAGCTTAGGAGACGAGAAGGGTCCCCTGAGAGCAACCTCTATTTTAGGCTGATTATCGTTTGTAATGAACCGATAATTACAGCCTAACAAAAGGGCTAAACAAATATATGGTAGCCAATTAATGGATTGATTGACCAGATTCGTCTTTAATGACATCCGGAAGCTCTTCCACAACGTCGACGATGATTTCAAGATCTTCAATCGGATACTTGTCATGCAAATCCGCATATTTACCACGAAGGTACTGTATAGTATTGATAGCCTTGTGAGCAACTACTGACTTTGGATAAAGAGTGACTACTTGGGTATAATACAAAAGGGCCGCATCGGGTCGTTTTGTCCTTTTGTAATAAGCTGCAATTTCATACATCCCTTCAGCTAAAAGCTCCTCAATCGCCTTTATCTGCCCCTCAGCAATTCGCAAACGGGGATCAGAGGGGAAGTTATCCTTGAACCTTTGAAAATTGAGTCTCTCAAGCGCAAGAAAGCTATCATCATTAACCTGGTTCTTGGTATCGGCAACGTAGATATCACCAATTTTTATGTGCGCGTGTGGAGCTAAAGGATGTTGTCCAAACTTTTTCAAAAAAATCTGAAATGTATCCAACGAGGATTTTTGATCGCCTAAATGTAACTGGAGAGATCCCTTGGCAAAAAGGGCTTCAGCAGCTATTTCTGACCTTGGCACCGCCCCTTGGATTTCATCGTATAAATCAAGCGCTTCGTCCTGTGCTGGCATCCATTTTGGAAGGAGCTTCCAGCCTGCAACGTGCTTGCGGAATCCTTTGGCAAAACGGTGAGCTACCTCCAATTTAATGCGGTAGGCCTCCTCATAAAAGCGTAACGTTGCATCTTTTTTAAGATAGTGTTCGACCGCTTCCAGCGCAAGTTCATATTCCCCCTCTTTCAAATAAAGAGTTGCTAACTGGTAGTAAACCTCGGAACACATGGGATGGTCAGTGTAAGCCTCCACGATCGATTCAGCGCTTTGCTTCGCCTGCTTTAGGTCTTGGCGATCTAAAGAGTCCTGCAAATTGGTGTAGAGTTGATCAAAAGGAACGGGGGCCGCAGTCCCTTTGGTGCTACAAAAAGTAAGTAGGATACAAAATACAACGGTAAAGATCTTCATAGAAAAAAGAGTATAACAGCTCAAAATATAACCTCGCAACCTCTAAACCGATTTTTTTTATTTGCCCTGGAACAAAGAAATTAATTTAACTATTAACATTTATGTGTTTGTCAGATTTTTTAAAAAAAATTTATGGGATTAGCTCTCCTTAGATACTTTTTCCACATAATTTAAGTTTTCTAATATCTGTAAAAGTTCCGAAGAAATTTTTACACCCAAACTCGCATCAATTCTCAATATAGAGGGGCCGATTTCTATCTGAATTGGGGATTTTCCGGGATGTGAATTAAAAATTTTTTTCAAACTTATAACCGCTTGGTGACCCATCAGAGCCTCTTTAAGCCCAATTTTTAAAGTTGGTTCTAACTTCTCGTCTTTGGTCTTCATGGCACTCCCCCTACTTTCCTGTTGAGCCCGTTTTTGTAAAAACATTTTTTGCGATGAGCGGTATTTGTCCTTTAACTGCAAAATTTCTAGTGGGTCTGACCCCTCAAAAGGGAACAATTCTTTCAACATCACCCGCTGCTCATTCAGTTTTTTTTCCACATCAACTAACGCAATTAAAAGGGCATTTTCTTTCAATAGATGCCCCTTAGAGTCTATCAGGTCACTCCATGCCAGTAATTCCATTGTTGCGGTTTGATCGGATGCTTTTAAAACCGCAAACTTTTTCTGTGTTTTTTGGGAAAGACGAAACTCCATATCTTCCACAACAAAAGGGACAATAAAAACATCACTTTGCTCTACATGAAGTAAGTGGTCTACAGTACATGCATCAATCTTTGAAATCATCTCCTGATACAGTTGTAGCGGGTGCCCCGTCAAATAAAAACCAAGCAATTCTCTCTCTTTAAATAAACGCTCTAACGGTGGATCCTGCTCTTCAACGGCTGCAACCTTCTCTTCTTCGTCATTAAAAAATGAAATATAGCCTTTGGTTTTTTCTTTTTGCACACGCACTGACGCATCAAAAAGATCGCCCATCTGCCCTAAAAGAGCCCGCCTTGAGGTAGAAAACTGATCAAAACAACCGGCTTCAATGAGTGTTTCGATCGTTTTTTTTCCGATTTTTTTTACGTCTATTTTTTGGACAAAATCGGCTAGATTTTTGAACTTTCCTTCCGCTCTTCTTGTCTCAATGATTGTTTGAACAACACCTTCACCAATCCCTTTAATTCCCCCAAGAGCGAAACGTATCCCCTCGGATGTCGGAGTAAAATACTGCTCGGATTCGTTGATCGAGGGTGAAAGAACGGAAATACCCATTGTCTTGCATTCTGCGCTATGCTTTGCAACCTTCGATATGTCCGCCATATCACACGTCATCAAGGCAGCCATCCAGTGGCCCGGATAATTAGCCTTCAAGTAGGCCGTAACATAACTCAAAAAGCCGTATGCTGCCGCATGTGACTTATTGAATCCGTACGAGGCAAATTTTTCCACTTTATCAAATATACCCATTGACTGGGCTTCAGGAATCGCATTTTTGAGTGCTCCTGCGCGAAATTTATCTCGTTGGCGAGCCATCTCCTGCGCATCTTTTTTTCCCATTGCACGACGCAATACATCACCTTCACCCAGAGAATACCCTGCAAGTTTTGATGCAATCTGCATCACTTGCTCCTGATAAACCATAATTCCGTACGTCTCTTGCAAAATGTTTGCCATTGCCGGGTGATCAAATTCTATCGCCTCTTTGCCGTGTTTTCGTTGTATAAATGAGGGAATCATCTCCATAGGGCCCGGACGGTAAAGAGCTCCTACCGCGATAATTTCCTCAAATTTATCAATATGTAACTGTCGCGCCAGATCTTGCATCCCCTGTGACTCTAGCTGAAATATTCCCGAGGTCTTTCCCTGGTTTAAAAGATCAAATGTGGCCTTATCATTGAGAGGTAAGTTAACCCAATCGATGTGAACATTATGAATAGCCCGCACCGAGTCACATGCTTTTTGAATGGATGTCAGTGTTTTAAGCCCAAGAAAATCTATTTTAAGCATCCCCACAGCTTCTACGGGTTTCATCGCATACTGTGTAACCAGCATGTCTGAGTCTTTAGCAATACATACAGGAATTGCCTCAACAAGTGGTTTTGCCGAAATAATCATTCCAGCAGCATGTATCCCTGTATTTCGAATCGACCCCTCTAGAGCTTGTGCCATCTCTAAAATTTTACCAACTTCAGGATCATTTTCACAGAGCTCCCTGAGCTGCGGCTCTAATTCTAACGCTTTTTTCAACGTGATTTGTAGATCATCGGGTATCAATTTAGCAATAAGATTGACTTTAGACAGCGCAACACTCAATACCCTCCCCACATCCTTCACAGCCATCTTGGCCTTCATCGTGCCAAACGTAATGATCTGGGCAACCCTATCCTTGCCATATTTTTGGATGGTGTAGTCGATTACCTCCTGGCGTCGATCCATACAAATGTCAACGTCAATATCGGGATAAGACAAACGCTCTGGATTAATAAAACGCTCGAAAAAAAGGTGGAAACGTAAAGGCTCAATATCGGTAATTCCGGTGAGATAAAGAATAATTGATCCAGCTCCCGAGCCGCGCCCAGGCCCCATCGGAATCCCTTGATTTTTAGCCCAGTGAATAAAGTCGTATACGATCAAAAGGTAATCACACATCCCCTTTGATGTGATAATAGAAAGCTCATAGTTCAACCGTTCGTTGACTACCTTCATCGGATCTTGGCCTGGATAAACCTTTTGGACTTCGGCAAGCCTTTCGGGGGTGTATCGGTTTTGGACTCCCTTTTGACAAAGATTTGCCAGATATAACTCAGCCGCTTTTGCCCTCTCGGCATCCGTATATTCGGTACCCTCAAGCTCTTTTGGAACAAACACAGGGTAGTACCGGGTGTCAAAATCGATCGCCATTTCGACCGATTCAGCTAAATCACAAGTTGCCTGAATAGCATCAGGAAGATCGCTAAAAAGGGTCTGCATCTGCTCTGGTGTTTTAAAATAGTACTCAGCCGAGGGTAAAACTCTCCGTTTAGGATTTGGATACCGGCGCCGAACTACCCCTGATGCGTCCCTTTCCAGAATTTCAATCGTCTCTGCAGACTGGATATTCATTAGAATTTCTTGCGCTTTATAATCCTTTTTTTGCATGAACTGCACATTATTAGTCGCAACAATCCTTACGCCCGTTTTTTTCTGTACTTCTTTATATTTGCGGATAAGACTTTCCTGCTTATCTGCCATCTCGTTGTGCAGCTGTAGTAACCACTGCTCTTTATCAAAACCTAAAGAGACAAGATCCCTAGAGTCCATCCGATGACGCTCTACCTGCAAGTAAAGATCTTCTTTGAATAGAGATGTAAACCAATCTAACTCTTGATAAAAAAGGGTGTCATCCTCTTTTAAAGCAAGGTCTGCAAGATAACTTGAGTAAGATCCAATAATGCAGATCAACCCTTCATGATGTTTTTGAATCAGCTCTTTATCAATCCGGGGTGTGTAATAAAAGCCCTCTATATAGCCGGCTGATGAAAGAGCACAAAGATTTTGATACCCCTGGTGGTTTTTTACGATGAAGTAGCAGGGGGTTGCAAAAACTTCGGGCCCGCGCTTCTTATCAAATCTGGATGTTGATGCGATCATCACTTCCATCCCAATCAGAGGCTTAATCCCCTTTTTTTTACACTCTTTATAAAAATCGATTGCACCGAAAAGATTGCATGTATCGGTCAAAGCAAGCGCGTGCATTTTTTCTTGAACGGCAAACTGAACCAGATCCTCAATCGTTGCCGTGGACGAAAGGACCGAATAACCGGAATGGTTTGTTAAGGAGACCCACATAAGATTAGTCTAGCATGTTCACAGTTTTACTAAAACAACGACGAATCTGTGAAACGATCTTATAAATCTTTGGATTGATCCGCATCTTTGGCAACCAACTCTTGATCATTCACAGCTAGACTTAGGCGCGGGTTGGCCTTTATATTCCAGAGCGGGACGAGTAGTGCAAATGAGATTAGGCTAAACAGACTTAAGCTTGGGAAAAAAATTTCCCAACCATAGATCTCTGTAAGCCGACCACTGATCAAGGAGGCTGTGGCTGCGCCCAAATAGGCAAACGTCCCCGCAAATCCTGTCGATGTACCGGAAGCTTTTTTGTGTGAAAGCTCAGCGCAGGCAACCCCTATGAGCATTTGGGGTCCAAAAATAAAAAAGCCCGATAAAAACATAAACACTGTGTAAAACAGATACAGGTTTACCGGAATCAAAAACATGAGCAAGCAAGAAAGACACGATCCTACGGCGAATATCCCATTGACCGGTATGCGCAACCCTTTATAGAGGGTGTCTGATATCCAACCGGCTGACAGACTTCCAAAAAAACCACCTATCTCAAACGCAAAAATAAATGAGCTGGCAATAATCTGGGGGACACCTTTAGATTCCACAAAATACAAAAGACCCCAATCGTTGATTGCGGTACGAACCATATAAATAAAAAAATAGGTGACCGAAAGGACCCAGATGTATGGATTTTTTAACACATACTCAACCAGAAGATCCCTAGTTGAAAGATTCTCCTCTTGAAGCATCTCCTCTTTTTGGGAGACTACATGGTCATTTCGAAACGTCTCGATAGAAGGTAGACCTAGAGATTGTGGTGTATCTCGAAGCCGATTCATTAAAAAAAATCCCATTCCGATACACAACACGCCAGGCAAAAACATCGATACGCGCCAGCCAAAAAACTGGGCCGTAGCCGCAACAACTATAGGTATCAAGGCGCCCCCAAGGTTGTGCGATGTGTTCCATACACCCCACCAACGACCCCTCTCAGACTGGGAGTACCAGTGGGTCAACAGTTTTGCAATCGGCGGCCAGCCCCACCCTTGGAACCAACCATTCAAACCCCAAAACAGAACAAAAAATAAAATGGTTGAGGAAAGTCCAAAAAAAATATTGCACAACCCAGTCATGATTAACCCGATTGACATAAAATAACGGGGATTGGATTGATCTCCTAAAATTCCGCTTAAAAATTTACTTGCGCCATAGGTAATATAGAGAATTGATCCTAAAAAACCTAATTCCGTTTTTGTAATTCCCAGCTCAAAAATCATGGCAGGCATTGCAAAATTAAAACTTTTTCGAGTGAGATAAAAAAAAGCGTAGCCAATATAAATTGAACTAAAGATTCTTAACCGCCAGTAGTGATAAAGTCGACTTTGCTGACCTTCACCCGAGGGTGGGGCGAAAATTTGAAAATATTTAAACCAATTTTGTCTCAAAGAAGTAGATCCTGTCCCATAAGACCATATCAAATCGGGGTCCTAACTCAAACGAATATTTCAGTTTTTTGAAAAAAAATCAAAAAAATAACCAACTCAGCTTAAGAATGTTAAAAATCGATTTCCCATTTAATAAAAACCCTTATATATAAACCTGTATGAACAACTATGGTCACTCCGTGCACAATTACCATCACCTGCACGAAAACATTAGGACTGAAAAAGCACAAGAGGAGAAAAATCAACAAGAAATTGATTTAGGCTTACCTGCTGGAAAATTTAACTTATTGATTTTAAGTTACTTAACAGCAGAAACTCTCCTCGAATCAATTCGCTCTACCGAATCTCTGAAAACACCCCAAAAGGTCATCGATTCTTTAAAAGAGTTCCTGACAATATTCAAGCAACTAGAGGCGACCGATCTGAGCGCCGATTGGAGGTTCTCCGAAAAACTCTCAAGGGCATGGTTGAAAATCAAACTTAGCATAGAGGAATCCTCTTTTCCCACTGGAACGCTCAATGAGATGATCGAAGCTTTTGATCATTTTCCTGAAAAAGGAGATCACAGCCTTGGATACTATCTTTCTCTCCATGCAGGGGAGCAATGGATCCCCTTTCCGTTTATGGAGATTTTACGAAATCTGCATGAAAACAAAAATGAAATTCAAAAACTTGTTCGCCAGGGGGAGTTAGCGTTGAGAGCGCTAAGCTAATTTTCCTTTTAAACCTATTTTTTCAAAGTAAAAGAATAAAAATTTAGATTCTTTGTACCCTTGCCACATATTCAAAAACGGGATAACCTAGAAAGTCCAAAAAGGGGAATTTCCTTTGGAAATACCTCCTTTAGAAAATTTAGGAATCAGACTATGAACCGAACACACAAGTTAGGCGAACTAAGAATTTCAGACCAAAAAAAACAGGTAAAACTTTCTGGATGGGTTCATAAACGTCGTGACCACGGAGGTCTGATTTTTGTCGATTTAAGAGACAAAACCGGCTTAACACAGATTGTTTTTGATCCTGAAATTTCCAAAAAAGCTCATGAAATTGCAGAGGAAATACGCAATGAGTGGGTAATTCAAATTCAGGGTAACGTAAGACCTCGTGCTCTTGGGATGGAAAACCTTCAACTTAAAACAGGTGCTATTGAAGTAGAAGCTCACCAGATTACAATTTTGTCCAAGGCAAAAAATCCCCCATTTTCGATCAATGAAGAGGAGATCAAGGTCAATGAGGAGGTGCGACTTGAATACCGTTATCTAGACATACGACGCGGTAAAATTCTTGAGAATATGCACCTTCGTCACAAGGCGGTCAAAACGATGCGCGACCTTTTGGATGAAGAGGGCTTTTGTGAAATTGAAACCCCTATTCTTGGCAAATCAACACCTGAAGGCGCTCGTGACTACTTGGTCCCTTCCCGTGTCCATCCAGGCACGTTTTATGCACTACCCCAATCACCTCAACAATACAAACAGCTCCTCATGATAGCTGGCCTAGACCGTTATTTCCAGGTAGCTCGCTGTTTTCGGGATGAGGACTTAAGAGCTGATAGACAACCCGAGTTTACCCAGCTAGATATTGAAATGAGTTTTGTTGATCAAGAAGGAGTCATGCAATTGGTCGAAAAACTGATCAAACAAGTTTTTCACAAAATTTTAAACATTAATTTCTCAGAGCATTTTATCCGGATGAGCTACCAAGATGCTATGGAGCAGTATGGATGTGACCGCCCCGATATCCGCTTTGACCTTCGGTTGCACAGGGTAAACGACGCACTAAAAGACAGCCTCTTCAATGTTTTTAGTGATGCGCTGGAACGTGGTGATGTGATTAAAGCAATCTGCGTGCCACAAGGAGACCGCATTTCAAGAAAAGATGTTGATGATTACAACCTGTTTGTCCAAAAATTTGGACTTGGCGGACTACCTATTGCAAGATTCCAACAAGGATTACTGCAAACAGGGATTGCCAAATTTTTAACTTCGCAAAACCAAGAACTGCTGAAATCTAAACTACAGCTATCTGAAGGGGACCTTGTCCTTTTCGGGGTAGGAAACGTGGATCGTGTAAACCAGGCTTTTGACCATCTAAGACGAGATCTTGCCAAAAAACTCAATCTTGTAGACCCAAATCATTTTAAATTTTTATGGGTTGTAGACTTTCCACTTTTTGTACAAGACACGGATGGGTCGATTACCTCTGCCCACCATCCATTTACGGCCCCGCTAGATGAAGATCTTCACCTGCTCCACTCAAACCCTCTTCATGTTCGGGCAAAGGCGTATGATATCGTCTTAAATGGTTATGAGATTGGTGGCGGATCGATTCGGATTCATGATAGCCACCTGCAGAAAAACATATTTTCTCTACTTCAATTAGATGAGGAAGCCATTGATAAAAAATTTGGCTTTTTCATCGATGCACTCAGCTATGGTACACCACCACATGGCGGACTTGCACTGGGGATTGACCGCGTCGTGATGCTATTGCTTCAAACCGAAAATATAAGGGACGTGATCGCTTTCCCAAAAACCCAAAAAGCATCCGATCTCATGAACGGATGCCCCTCATCAGTGAGCTTTAACCAGCTGGAGGAGCTACACATTTGTGTTGAGGATAAATTCTATAAAAAATAAAGTACCTTTTAGACCAATCGGAGAACATATGAAAAAGTGGTTAGCATCGCTTAGTATCGGTTGCGCCCTACAATTACTTCCCCTTCATGGCGCCGAACCAGTGGCGGCTGTGCAGGAGGAGAGCATCGACGCATCAAAAGACATCGACCATCTCTTAATTTCTGAAGCACTAGGCCATCTCATTTCCAAAAACTTGGCGAATCTGGGTCCTGATTTCAACATGGATCGGGTAATCAAAGGTTTGAAAGACGCACACTCCGGAAAGCCTACGCCCCTAAGCGAGGAGCAGACAGTGGAAGCGATCCATAAAATCCAAGAAAAATCGTTTCAAAAACTCGCCTCTGAAAATCTCAGAGAAGCACAGGACTTTTTGGATATTAACTCGAAAAAAGAAAATGTGGTCTCCCTAGAATCGGGAAAAATTCAATATGTGACCCTCCAAAAAGGGGAAGGCCCACTTGTTGAAGCTACCTCAAACCCGCTGATCAAATATCAAGGCAAGTTTTTAAACGGGCAGGTATTTGGAGAATCTGAAGCTGGAGAAACAATTTCATTGTCTGACACATTTCCCGGCTTTTCAAAAGCGCTTGTTGGAATGAAAGAGGGTGAGAAAAGGACAATCTACATTCACCCGGACCTGGGGTACGGCACCAGCGGAATGCTCCCGCCAAACTCTCTTCTGACTTTTGAAGTAGAAATTATGAAATCTCACGTTCCCGATGATAAAGTTGAGAACGCAGACGGAATAGCCGACACTGAGCTTCTTGATCAAAAAGACAATATTGAGGAAATCAAGTAACCCTCAAAATAATAAAACCCTCCTTTAAAGGAGGG
>RGYU01000023.1 GCA_010031885.1 Chlamydiota bacterium
TACCTATTAAATAGGAAATAAAAAAATAGGCTAATTGCGCGGATAACCAGCGCAAATTCTTCGGCGGTTTAAAGAGGACTATACACGTCCGACACCTTTTTTTAAAAGATTATTTATCGGATTTTTTTGTAAGATCGTAAGAAATTTTGGATCATGTTTGGTAGTGATATACAGATCCTCGTTCAGTTCACCAGGACCAATCACGGTGGATATAGCTAAAATATCTAGAGCAAATCTTTCAGAGGGATCTAGGATTTGGGCGTGAATGAACAACTTTGCTAAAAGCTTTTTAATATGTAAAAAATGGGTTGACGCGAGTAAAATGACATCGGGTGAGTAAGAAGAAAGTTCCGAAAAAAGGGGGAGTAGCTGATCCTCATCTTCGATCCCTTTCTCGATAAGTTCAATCACCTCTTGTAGGGCAAACCCCCTCACTTTTTTGAATCCATTTAGGTGAAAATGATTTTGGTAGTAGTTGCTTTTTATCGTAAAGTCGCTTCCGAGGCAGGCGACTGTTTTTGAAGAGTCTAGCGATTCAATCGTTTTTTTTGTAGCGTCTGTTATTAATTTGACGTCAAATCCTTTTGCTTCCAAAGCAATGGATGCAGTGTGGCAGGCGATAAAAACATGTTCGATTTCAAATGTTTTTATCCCTTTTAGGCAGGAGGCTATAGCCCTTTGTATCTCATCGTGCGACTTTAGCCCGTAGGGAAAATTTCGGTTGTCGGCGATGTAGATCGTCCTTATATTTGGTTCGAGATCCTTCACCTTTTTTAAAATATTTAATCCGCCCACACCAGAATCGATCAAAGTGATCATTTAGGAACCCGAATCTCTTGACCCACTAAAATAAGGTCGTTATGGAGTTGGTTAATTTTTTTTAATTGCTCTAAAGAAGATCCAAATTGACGAGCAATTTTTTCTAAAGAATCACCAGCACGTACACGATAAGTGAGATATTCAGAGCTGTCATCTCGAATTTCTTTTAAGCTTTGACGGATACGACCTATCTCTTGAAGAGAATCTGTTTGGGCCTGAAGGTATTTTTCCATTTCGTGAAACTTTTGTTTGTATGAAGCGACCACTTTGGCTATCTCCCTAGACTCAAGCTCGACCCTATCAAACCGTTTGACTAAATGTTCAAGAGTCCTCTCTATTTCAACGATTTTTTTTTCATTGAGCGTGCCAGAATCTAAAGAGCGCAATCCCCCCTTACCTGGAAGATCATTCACCTGAAGAGCACTCAGGTCTTCTTCATGGTTCATGATCCTTCCTTCTAAAATACCCACTTCAATCTGGTAGGTTTTCATCTCTTGTTTTAAATCTTCAATCTCGTTTTTTAGTTTTTGAACACTAAATTCCATCTGTTGTTTTTCCGATTTCTGGGAGACAACTAAGTTGGAGCAAGAAGCTAATATAAGACAAATGGGTAGATAGTGCTTCACCTAGGACCTCTGTTGAAAAATTTTAAACTCAACCCGTCGGTTTTTTGATAAAGAATCTTTGGTATTAGCTTTGGAGGCAGGTCGCTCTTTACCATAGGAAACGGTGTGAATTTGATCTTTGTTTACACCCGCTTTAATCAATAGGCTCCTCACAAATTGAGCGCGGCGTGTTCCAAGGGCAAGATTATAGGCTTCCGAAGCGCGCTGATCGCAATGCCCCTCTACACTTAGAAAAACATGAGGGTTTTTTTTCATGTACGAGGCGATTCTGTTGATCGTTTGATAGTACTCTTTTTGAGATAAAACGTGCTCGTCAGTATTGAAATAAACAGTCGTAAAAATGGTAGCAAGAGTAGATGAGGGTTTTGAGAACTGTTCTTGGCCTATCACTCCCCTTTTTGCAGGAGCGGTTGTGGTTTCTTTAGCCTGCGGGTAGGATTCATCCATGTACTGGCTAGAAAGATCTTGATCCTTGAGAGGGATAAATTCTTCTTCAGTTGTTTGATAAATTTCTTGTGATGTTTGCACGATGCGGGATTCTTCTTCCAAAAGGCCAAGGTAGGCAAGACCTTGCCTTGTCATCGACCTAGTAGCCGTTTTGGTCTCTTCCCAAGCATCATTGAGTGTGCTTGTACAGCTCGCAAGTACGAAAAAAACGAGCGGATAGAATCTTTTCATATTGTTTCTCATCTTTGTTCCCATGAGGGGAAGTGTGAAATCCCATCCCCTTCGGTAAGTTTTACAGGTTTTTGTTTTACAATATCAATAGTATAAATTTGGGATTCTTGTCCCGTAGTATTATAAACAAGGTGGAGACTATCAGGTGCCCATGAGGGATTTTCCTTATCGATCGATCCTGATGTAATAGGCATTTCAATCTTTTTTTCTAAATCTAGTACCCAGATTTGTCGATATCCCTCACTCATTGCACAAAAAGCTATTTTCTTGCCGTCGGGGGACCAGGTGGGACAAGTGCTCTCTTTATGATTTGCACTCAAAAGGCGCACGGGTGGAGTTTTTTGCAGACGTATCGCATCGATGATTTCAAGGATGTAAATTTTTGGGGCCCCATCTTTATCCGAGACAAATGCAATTTTGGATCCACATGGGGAAAAGGAGGGTGATGCTTGGGTAGAATTCGGTTTTGAAAAAAGCTGAATAGGCTTCCCAATTACCCCTTTTGAGGGGTGGAACTGTTGTAAAAAAAGATCGGTTTTTCCAGAAGCATCACATATAAAAGCTATTTTATCTCCTAGAGGACTAAAGGCTGGTAAAAGTTGATTTCCACGCATTGGCAAAAGCGGGCTAGATTGATGTTGTTTGGAGTGGCCGCGAAAGATTTTGGGCTGCCCCTTTTCGTAGCTGACAAAAAGGTACTCGTAGTCAGATCCATTTCTTGTTTTTGGGATCATGATTGGGGTGATAAGATAATTTTGTGAGCTGGTGATTTTTTTTAAGAAGCTACCATCTTGGTGCATTTCATAGATATCGGAAATCCACTCCCCATCAATATCGGCAGTTTTGCGGCAAAACAGTATTTTCGAGCTTGCAATCCCGTTTTGCTGGAAAATTTTTTGGTGCATTGCATCAAAAAGCTGATGCATTTCAAGACGATCTTGATCCAATTTTCCATTGATTGCAAACTCTCCTATCAAGGTAGAGGTATGAAAACGGGGTTCATAGAGCTTTAAAATAAATTTTTTTTGTTCAATTTTTGGCAAAAGAACAAAATCGGACTTAAAAGCGGATAGCTCTTTGGTATGTTTCTGAAGCGGTCCGCTTACCAAAGGCTCGACATCTAATTTTCCCATAACAAGATCAAAATGGTAGGACTGAAGAATATCCTGTTTCAAGACTTCTAAGAGGGTATCTTTGTAATCAGGCTCAATCTGGCCGTTTGTCATTGATTCACTAAAGTATAATGAGGGGAGTGTTTTGACCGTTTCCAGTGGGACAACAATTGGTGAAATCTTTTCTATTCCAAAAAGGAAAGTACAAAATAGGACAGCCAAGAATTTGCGCTTTAAGAACAAAACAACCTCCCTTATCTATAAAAAAGGCAAAAAAACCTAAGTTTGATCAGTGCAAAGATGCAAAGTCAATTCTATTGGTTCATTTCCTTCAAAACCTGGAAAAACCATTTTATTGAGTGCGGTCTCGACAATTTTTGCGTTTAAGCTACTCAAAGAATGAATGCGTTGAATCGTATCAACGATCCCATTTGGTTGTACAGTGATTGTTACGTCTACAGCCTCTTTGTCGATTAACTTTAGAGCATGTTGCAAAACATGAATGACCTGGGTTTCATACTGCACGATTTGAAAAGACTCTTTGGTAGTCGCAGCTGCAACAAAAATTTCTTTCGGCGGCGCTTGATAACTTTTTTCAATTTTGTCAAGCTTAGAATCTAGCTCTTTAAGCCTTTCTGAAGCGCAAGGCTTTTTTGGTTTAGTTTGCTGTGCAATAGGCTTGAGAGGTTCTAAGGACCCTTTACTAGGCTTATTTTCTTTTTTTTTTCGATCTAAGATAGCTTTTTGTGTGCTTTGGGAGGGTTTTTCAACCACATTTTTTTGCTTAGAGTCAAAAGTCTTTTTTCCTTCCAAATGTCTGGAATTTAAGCGCATTCGCTGTTTTGTCCGGTAAGAGGGGATGGAAAAGGATCCGATACATAATAATGCAACAAAGACAAGATGGACTTGTACAGATCTTTTTAGGGCAATTTTTTCCGGGCTATCCTTCGGGTTGGACCACAAGATCCATTTCTTCAAAGCCTGCTTGTTCCAGAGCATGTTTTATATTTAAGTAGGTTCCAAAAGGTGAGTTTTTATCCTGATAAAGCTCAGGAATCTCATTTTGGAAAGTTTTTTTTAATTCTTGTAACACAATAGAGAGCTGTTTTGGGCTCACAGGAGTGTCGTTGATCTTGATTTGTTCGTTTTTATTTACAAAGATCCGGATTTTACGTTTATTTCTTTGCCCAACTGCCTCGGATCCTTTTGGGGCGAGTTGAACCGATTCAATATCTAAAAAAGGGGATATAACAATAAATAGGACAAGGACGGTAAATAAGACATCAATCAAAGGTGTCAGATTTATCAACTCGGCTTCTTCATTGAGTTCATCGAATGGTTTTTTTCTCATTGAATCAATCTCTTCTGTAGCCCAATTCCACTTCGTGGATCAATAGGGATGCAAATTGAGACATGTGTTGGGTAATATCTTTTAATTTTGTCCGTAGGTAGTTGTAACCAATGAGTGCTGGTATTGCAATTAGCAATCCTATAACAGTTGTTGCCAAGGCGGTTGAAAGTCCGCTCATCACAACTTGATTAGATAGTGCGGAGACACCTTTTCCCAAACCGCTCAGGCTTACGAGCAAACCCCAAACTGTCCCTAAAATTCCTAAGAAGGGGGCCAAAGAGATGGACGTAGCTAACACAAACAGATGTTTATCGAGTATTTTACTTTTGGAGAAGATTCTTTGGTCGAGAAAATTTTGTAAGAGGGCAATGTCCGATTGACTCAAAAAATGGTCTTTCACGCCGTTAAGCATACTGTTTCTCTCTAAAAGGTCCACTGTGCATTTTTTAAAACTTTTATAGAGGTCAAACAGAGGGGAGCTCGTCAAATACTCTGAAATGGACATTTCTAAAACAAAGGTCTCTTTTTTTTCAAAACTCTGCATGAAAAAAGAGATCTCTTTTTCCATTTTTGCATACTGGCGAGCTTTTAAAACCAAAACAAACCAGGATGTTAGGGATAAACAAAACAACAGAAGAAAAATAATTTTTCCAAAACCGTCCGAGTCTTTAAAGGCGCTGACAAAAATATAGATCGATGCCATAATTTCCTCGCTTAAGGTCGCACATTTTTTCTAAGTAAACTTTCAAAAACGGGTGGTTTAGAAAATATATGTACCTGTTTTTGGCTTTCATTGCCCTTAGTTGGGCTAGGAGTATAACCTAATTCACTAAATGGGAACTTGTCAATGATAGATACACATTGTCATCTTCAAGAGGACTATCGGGATGTCCTCCTTAGAGCTTTTGCAAATGGTGTGCACCATGTTTTTAATATTTGCATCAGTGTGGAGGATATCGAGAGGGGGCTAAAAATTGTTGAAGAGTTTCCAACTGTCTATCCAGTAGCAGGAATTCATCCTTGTCATGCACATGAGGTAGAAAAAGGGCATTTTGAATGGGTTGTTGAGTTAGCAGAGCAAAAAAAGATTATTGCCATAGGTGAGAGCGGTCTAGATCTACACCACTCTTTAGACCATCTGGATATTCAAAAAGAGTATTTCAAAAAGCACATTGAATTGGCAAATGACCTCAACCTTCCTCTATCGATTCATTGCCGAAATGCCTATCAGGAATTGATGGATTTTACAGCGAAATATCCGGTAAAAAAAGGGATTCTTCACTGTTTTGCTGGAGATGAGACTGTCGCAAAGTGGGCTTTAGAGCACGGATATATTCTCTCATTTAGTGGTGTAGTCACCTTCAAAAACGCATTAAAGATGCAGCAGATCGCAGCCCAAACACCTCTTGACTCTTTGATCATCGAGACAGATGCGCCCTGGCTAGCTCCAGATCCATACAGGGGAAAAAAAAATGAACCCGCTTATATCCCTTTCATTTTGAAAAAAATTGCGTCACTTAAAGGATTAAGTGAAAATCAGGTACAAAACGAGATATTTTCTACCTGTAAAAAGCTTTTTGGTTTTTGAGGCTAAAATTGCGACTCAAAAAAACTTCAAAAAAACCCTTAAACCACGTTTAATGGGAAAGGATAAAAGCTTAAGATACAACCCTAAGAACAAAGTGGGGTTGTCTTAAGCCCCTTTTTAGCTTAAAGGTTGTTTTTTAGGTTAAAAATAAGAAATTTAGAATCTTCAAAAGATGTGTCCATGGATCCGCGCCAAAATAATCTACCTAAAGAATTTATCCTTTCAAGGCTCCATTCCCTTACTGGTTTATTGATCGTAATTTTTTTATTTGAACACCTCCTCACTAATTCTCAAGCGGCCCTCTTTTTCGGGGACGATGGAGTAGGATTTGTCAGGATGGTTAATTTCATTCACGATTTACCCTATTTGCAGGTAGTCGAAATCACATTTATAGGTGTGCCCATTCTTTATCACGCTGTGATAGGGATACAAAAAGCTATTTACGGACGATCCAATGCTTTTGGCTCAAAAGAGTCGTATAAGCCACATCTTCCTTACAATCGTAGTAGAGCATACACATTTCAGCGATGGACCGCCTGGATTTTGCTGATTGGTATTATTTTACATGTCGCTAATTTCCGGTTTTACCTCTATCCAGCGGAGGCCAAAGAGGGCAACAAGCGTCTTTTTTTCACCCGTGTGTATTTTGATAAGGGGTTGTACTCATTACAAGACCGATTGGGTTTTTCTATTTTGAATGAAGAGGCTATTGTTGAATATAAATCTCAGCTTGATAGGGAGATGAGCCAAGAGGCTCTTGTTGACCAGCGCCTAAAAGAAATTGAAGGAGATCAAAAAACTTACAATCTTGAAGCTCTTGAACTAGGGAAGCAAAAAGGGAGGCTTACAGAAATGCAAGATTACTATGCTGGTCTTACGCATCGAAAAATTGAAGCTGATCAGGTGATTTTAGTGACCGACTCTTTTGGAACCTCCCAGCTGATGAATGTTAGAGATGTGTTTAAAAGCCCAATTAAAGCAATTTTATATACTATTTTTGTACTGGCCGCCGTCTTCCACGGATTCAACGGTCTTTGGGCATTTACAATCACGTGGGGGCTTGTCGTCAAGCAGGTATCACAACGACGCATGCTAAAGGTTTGTGTTGGTTTGATGTTTTTGCTGGGATTCATGGGATTATCGGCAGTATGGGGAACTTATTGGATTAACTTGAGGAGCTAACGGGTATGGCAATTGAAAATGAGGTCATTGTCGTTGGGGGTGGGCTCGCAGGTCTATCCAGCGCGATGCGACTTGCTGAACATGGTATCAAGGTCCATTTAGTTTCTTTGACAAAAGCTAAACGTTCCCATTCTGTTTGTGCACAGGGTGGAATCAATGCTGCAGTGAATTTAAAAAATGAGGGGGATTCACCCTACATCCACGCTTACGAGACAATTAAAGGGGGTGACTTTCTTGCCAATCAGCCCCAGGTTGTCGAGATGTGTTTGGCAGCTCCCAATATTATCAAAATGTTAGATCGGTTTGGATGTACATTTAATAGAAACTTAGAGGGTGGTCTTGATGTACGCCGCTTTGGTGGTACAACGTTCAACCGAACTGTTTATTGTGGTTCCTCTACCGGTCAACAGCTTTTGTACGCGTTGGATGAACAAGTACGCCGATATGAGGTAAAAGGGCTAGTACAAAAATATGAGCATCATGAGTTCATGCGATTGGTATTGGATGACGAGGGGATTGCCCGTGGAATTGTGATGATGGATCATTATAATTTGAAGTTGGAGATTCTAAAGGCAAATGCCGTGATCGTTGGCTCTGGTGGGTTAGGATTCATGTTTAAAAAAAGCACCAATTCGACAATCTGTACCGGTGCGGCTAATGGGCGACTATTTTTACAGGGGATGGAGTATGCCAACGGTGAGTTTATCCAAATACATCCGACATCGATACCTGGTCATGATAAACTTCGATTGATGACTGAAACTTTGCGTGGATTTGCACGTGTTTGGGTGTATGGGGACGAAACCAAGCAGATCAAAGATGAAAATGGGGAATATATCCCTTGTGGTAGAACGGGTGAGCGCTGGTATTTCCTTGAAGAGATGTATAAGCTTTTGGGAAATCTGGTTCCAAGAGATATAGCAGCCAGAGCGATCCACCAGGTTTGTGAATTGGGTCTTGGAGTTGAGGGAAGAAAGCAAGTTTACCTAGATTGCACTGGATTTGATGAGGGTTTGGTTAAGAAGTTTTTTTCAGTTTTTGAAATCTATCAAAAATTTACTGGCGAAGATCCACGACAAAAGCCGATGAAGATTTACCCAGGGGTCCACTACACGATGGGTGGAGCATACGTCGATTATCCTGCAGAGGAAGATGGGGATCGCCACTTGCGTTTTAAATATATGACCAATCTGATTGGGTGCTTCAATATCGGAGAGTCTCACTACGGTGTTCACGGGGCAAATCGTCTGGGGGGAAATTCACTCATTTCATGTATTTTTGACGGGCTTGTTGTTGGGGATGAGATGCCACACTACCTAAAGCAGCTTAAGAAAGATTTTAAGGAAATACCTGAAGAAATTTTTGAGCGTGCTCTGGCAAAAGAGCAAGCTTTTAAGCATGAACTGATGTCCAAAAAAGGGGATGAAAATATTCATCAATTGCATGAAGATCTCTCTGAGATTCTAGTGCGTGATTGTACTGTTGTTCGACATAATAAGGCTCTTGAAAAAGCAATTGAGGGAATAAAAAGAATTAGGGAGCGGTACAAAAATATAAAGCTTGATGATACATCTAATGAATTGAACCAGACATTTATTTTGGCCAATCAGTTTAAGGCGATGTTGGAATTAGCTCTAGTGATCGCAAAGGGTGCGTTATTGCGCAATGAATCGCGTGGTGGTCATTTCAAACCCGAATTTCCAGAGCGGGATGATGAGAATTATTTAAAACACACTATTGCGACTTTTGAGCCGACCTTAGATGAGCCAAAAATCTTTTTAAGAGAAGTTGATGCTCGTTATTTTCCGCTTGCAAAAAGAGACTATAAGAAAAAAGTTACTTTAGAGAGTTTAGATCTTTCTAAAATACCGCAACATTTGCCATCTTACGTTTAGAGGGAAGTATGATTAAATCCTTTACACTTTCAATTTTGCGTGGGACGGAGGGGAATCAGTTTGTTGAAGAATTTGAGCTTGAGCTAACACCCTTGATGAATATTATAACAGCTTTGATGGAGATTCAAAAGCGTCCTATCAACAAAAAAGGGGAGTTATCCACACCTGTAGTTTGGGAGCAAGCCTGTTTAGAGGAGGTTTGTGGCTCTTGTTCTATGTTGGTTAACGGAATTCCCCGACAATCTTGTACGGCTATGATACAGCCCCTCTTAGAGCAAAGTGGTACCGATACAATTCATCTAGCCCCTTTTAATTGTTATCCGTTGATTCGCGATCTTGTTGTAGATCGCTCTCGTATTTTCGATGATTTAAAAAAACTTAAAAGTTATAGCGAGGTTGACGGGAGTCGTAGTCGAGATTTTGGTCCTAGAATTCTTCCCAAAACACAAGAGGTAATGTACGAACTATCTACTTGCATGAGCTGCGGCTGTTGTTTAGTGGCTTGCCCAAATTATACAAAAACCACAAACTTTGTCGGCGCAGCCCTTGTTGGTCAAACAAGACTATTCAATCTGCACCCAAATGGGCAATCTAACAAAGAGGAGCGGCTTCACACTTTGATGGGTAAAGGGGGACTACATGAATGCAGCAAAGCGCAAAACTGTGTTCAGGTTTGCCCCAAAAAAATAGATCTTGTTGAGGCGATTGCTGAGATGGGTCACCAAACCACACGCCAATCTATCAAAGAATTTTTTGGGTCTAATGCCCCTGAGGAATAGAGCCAAATCCCTATTTAAGGGGCCTTTTTGCTTCAAAATCCCTTTTTTATTTTCTACAAAAAAACGGTTTGTTTTGGTTGCTGCATGTCCACAAGGAGCTCTAAAATAGAAATTTCTTCAACATGAAACTCAAGTTTTAACTGCTCTATGTAAGGCTCGACAAAATCTTTTGGCGATTTAAAGTGGTGGTTTAGAGAGGTCAAAAATTCTTCGTGACTCCGATTCTGTCTATAGCTTGGTACTTTTAGAGGGGATTTTAGTAGCTCCATCTTTTTTTTGCAGAAATGGAATAAAAAGCTTGTATGATGAAGGATTCGATCCTTTTTTACATACTGCGCTGTGCCACCAATTTTTTTATTTTCTAAAACATAATCGGTTTCGATGCGATGGATTGGCAGCTGAGGATGGGCCTTTTGTAGACCCGAAACGGTCCAGTCAAACAGGGTATCTACACATTTTGCATGAGCTAACTCTTTTGAAAGAATCCAGCTCACAAAAATCGTGGACTCGTCAACGTAAACAGTTCCTCCTCCAGAAAAGCGGCGAATCAACGGGACATTTGGTTGGTCGATAACAAGAGTCTTTTGATCATTTGATTTACCAAGGACAATTGCCTCTGGTGTGCCATAGTTGATCAAAAGATAGTTCTGACAAGGTTTTGATAAAAGATGCTCCTCTAATGAAAGCATTCTATAAATTGGACATTGATTTAGTTTGATTAGACGAATGGTTTCCAAGGTTTCCTCAACAAGCTTAGGATGGATCTAATTCTTTTTTAAGCAACGCGCCGATTTGAGATCAATAAATCTTTGATCTAGCGAAACAATTTTTAGCATCAATATTTAATAGAAACGAAAAGATCAGACGGATAATGTAGTGGTGTGGCTATCGGCGATAGCAGCAGTTCTACGCCACCCTTTGATCGCAACAAAAAGAATGTTGAGGTCGGCAGGGGTGATGCCGGGCAATCTTCCAATTTGCCCCAAGTGAATTGGTGCCACGCGCTTAAGTGTATCGCGGGCCTCATTACGCAACCCCTTTACTTGCGAAAAATCGAAACCGTTTGGAATCTGGATCAATTCGAGATCTTTTAATCTCAAATTATCCTCCTCCTGTCGCTTGATATAGCCTGCATATTTGAGCTCTAGTTCCACCTGAAATTGGATGCTTTCCTCAATGTTTGGGACTAAATTTGGGTAGCTTTGTGCAACGCTTTGGTAAGTTTTATCGGGGCGGGCAATCATTTGCTGCAAAGTGTAGCTACGATCCTCGACTTGAACATGACGCTTGAGAGTTTGGATGGTCTGTTCAATGGTCTCTTTTTTTTGTTGGACACACGCCAATTCTTGCTGGGTAATCAATCCCCCTAACTCATAACCATAGTGAGAAAGACGCAGGTCAGCGTTGTCTTGCCGTAAAAGGAGTCGACTTGAGGCGCGGCTTGTAAACATCCTATACGGCTCTGTCAATTCCATGGAAACGATATCCTCAATCATTACCCCAAGATAAGATTCGTGTGGGCTTAGGATAAAGGGTGGACGTTTTTGGACTTTTAGAGCAGCGTTGACACCGGCAATAAATCCCTGTCCAGCCGCCTCTTCATAGCCGGTGGTTCCATTGATTTGGCCTGCAAAAAATAGACCCTCAATCAATTTGGTTTCTAAGGATAGTTGTAGCTGACCACTTCGAACATAATCATATTCTATAGCGTACGCCGGTCGCAAAATTTCGGCCATTTCAAGGCCTGGAATGGAACGGATAAGTGGGAGCTGTACGTCAAACGGTAAGGAAGTAGAGATGCCATTCAAATAGAGCTCTTGGGTAGTAAGACCTTCAGGTTCTATAAAAATTTGATGCCGCTCTTTATCACTGAATCGGACAATTTTATCTTCTATGGATGGGCAGTAGCGAGGGCCAATCATTTTTTTTGAATAGCCGGCAGATTTGCTTAGATTTTCTTGAACGATTTGCTGGCTTAAAGCAGATGTGTATGTGATGTAACAGGGGACTTGTTCAAGACGGTCGTATTTTTTCCGATAAGAAAAAAAGACATTGTCTTCTCCGTCTTGTCGCTCGCACTTTGTAAAATCAACAGAACGTTTGTGTATACGGCAAGGGGTGCCTGTTTTTAGCCGACCCAGTCTGAATCCAAGGCTTTCAAGGCTTTTTGAAAGACCCAAAGAGGGGGGATCACCTGCACGGCCACCCGAAAAGTTGGTAGAGCCAATATGGATTTTACCCTGCATAAAGGTCCCCGATGAGATAACAACGGTCGAGGAGAGGATCTGAATACCCTCTTTTGTTGCAATCCCAATGACACGACCATTTTCAACAAGGATCTCTTCAATAGTACCCTGCATTAAAAAAAGATTTGGAATAGATTCCAAGGTCTCTTTCATTTTTTCAGCATAACGGTGTTTGTCTGCCTGAGCTCTTGGTGACCATACCGCTGCACCCTTTGAGCGATTGAGCATTCTGAATTGGATCGCTGTTTGGTCTATGATTTCGCCCATGATCCCACCCATTGCGTCGATTTCGCGCACAATTTGCCCTTTACCGGTCCCCCCAACCGCAGGATTGCAGCTCATCTTGGCAATGGTGTCCAAGTTCATGGTAATAAGAAGTGTCCTCGCCCCCATCTTCGCCGCAGCATGAGCAGCTTCACAGCCGGCATGGCCGGCTCCGACGACGAGTACATCGTAAGACGTCTCGTAAGTCCACATGGGAAAAACTATGGGTTATTCTTGTGTCTGTTGAGTTTGCGCAGTTTTTTCAACTTGTGGCGATTCATTTTCGCTTTGCGCTTCTTTTTTACAGAGGCCATTTTGACTCCAATTTGATTCAAGAAGCATACTCCCTTTATATTTTACCGTAAAGAGGGGAAAGCGAGTTTTCCATTTTTTAAATGATAATAATTTTTTAAAAATATCAAAAAATTATTGAATCTATTTTGGCTGGAACGCTTGGAAGGAGGGATTATACTGGTTAGCCAAAGCAGATTCGTTAGCTGTAGCTACGTAGTTTTGGAATAGAGCCAAAGATTTTCTATATACAAGTTGCACATCTCCGACTTTTCCATGACGGTTTTTTGCAATGATGAGCTCCGCCGTACCAGGTTTATCTTGTGGATTGTAGTACTCGCGTCTGAACAAAAACATGACAATATCCGCATCCTGCTCAATAGAGCCCGATTCACGCAAGTCTGAAAGCATTGGCCGATGCCCCTGTCGCTCTTCTACTTTTCTTGATAGCTGAGAGAGGCATACCACAGGAATATTGAGCTCTCTTGCCAAATTTTTCAACATTCGAGAAATTTCTGAAATTTCATTTTGGCGGTTTTCTGAATTATAATTTGCTTTCGGCCCACTCAACAGTTGTAAGTAATCGATGACTAACAGTTTGATGTTATACATCTCTTTCATTCGTCTGGCCCGTGTACGTAAATCCGAAATTTTCAAACCTGGTTGATCATCAATGATCACAGTATGTTTTTGCATTTCATTGACGGCCGCAACAACCCTTTGATATTCATTGCCTGTTAAAGATCCAGCCTTAATTTTTTCCGACTCCACTTCACTTTCAGAGCAGATTAAACGGTGCAGTAGCTCTTCAGCGTTCATCTCCAAAGAAAAAATTCCCACTGCCTCTTTTGTTCTAAACGCAACGTTTTGCGCAATGTTCAGTGCAAGCGCTGTTTTTCCCATCGACGGGCGTGCTGCAAGGATCAAAAGCTGGGAAGGGCAAAGACCATTGATCATTTTGTCCAGGTCTACGTAGTGTGTTGGTAAGCCCGTTAAATGGGCTTCATTAGGCCCTTTTGTAAGATATTCTTCTTGACGGTCTTGCAGCTCTTTTAAAAAAGGGAGTTTTGTTGTAGCGCGCACTCCAGAAAGAATATCTCTTAACAAAAAACCATCTTTAGACGATTTTTCTTGTGATATTGTATAAAGTTTTGCCTGGCATTCATCTAAAAAAGATGAAACATCAGAGGGCTCTTGATGGGCCTTTTTTTCCATTTCACCGGCAGTCTGTATCATCCGACGCAATACAGCCTTATCCTTGACAATCCCCACATATTCTTCAATGTGTGCAGAAGTACCTGCATACTGAGCAATTTCTGAAAGGGCTAAGATTCCACCCACCTCTTTGAGTTTTTCACGTCGCTTTAGCTCCTCGCTGACTAGGTGAATATCTGCTGGGCGATCGTTACGATAGGCTTCTTGGAGCACTTGGAAAACAATCTGGTGTTCTTTAAAGTAAAAATCTTCTGGCTGTAGGCTGTCTGCAGCCGCGTTTAAAGCGTTGACAGACGAAAACATCATACCAAGCACTAATTTCTCCGCTTCTTTAGATTGTGGAGGAATACGCAAGCTTTTTTTCTCTTTCATCGCTTCTTTGGCTTTTTTATCCGAAAGTTTTTCTTTAGTTAAAACATCCATATCTTATGCATCTTAGGAAAACATCGAAATTAATTCGATCCAAAAAAAAAGGGCTGAGATGCAAAATGGTACGATAGGCAGCTCAAAGCTAGTTTTAAGATTGACAATTGATCAACAGTAGCCAAAATGTTTCTACTGGATGTGGTAGTTTTTGAAGCTTTCTAAATATTCTATTTTAGTATCAGAGTTTAAAGATAAATAAAAAATTTAAAAATTTTTTCTATCCAATCCTTGGGGTAGTTTTTTTCTATATCGTTCAAACAAGCTTTTTGGTTTCTAAAAAAAATTACATTTGTTAGAATGCTCTGGCTATTAAAGAGTGATTACAAATTTTTAATTAGGTTTTTTATGTCTTCTCCATATTTGCAACCGGGTCCTTGGATGTCCAGAAAGGATTGGGATTATGACGCCACCGAAAAAGCTATAAGAAACTTTTTGGGGGAAGATAAGAATTATCCGTATCTGCAGTTGAATAAAGAAAATAAAAAATATTTATTACGTGCGCTGAATACCCAAGATGTTCTCTCTCTTCAAAAATCGGGCATAGACTTCAAAAAAAAATTTGCCAGTGTTGAATTAATCAAAGATGTAGCCAAGAGTTTGTTCAAGCAGGGCAGAATGGACGATTTAAAAACAAAATTTGAAGAATATATAAGACCTCATGAAGAGATGAGAAGACAGTTGGCTCAAAAGCGATGTGTCAGACGCAGTCTAGCTAAGGAATTGGATCTATCTGAAGCTCTAACAGGTTGCGATTCTTGTTCGGTTGAGCCGACTAAAACAAGACCTATTACCTTTGAAGGGTCGTCACAAATACTCCGTTCAAATGCACAACAAATGGAAGAAATTTGCAAGTTGATCAGTAAGTTGTCCCTTGATTTTGATTTACACAGGGAGAGGTTTCCCGAGGACGCTTTACAGACGTATCACATCGGATCGAGCCTTGCCGGGGGACCTTCAAGCGCCTTCAAAAAAGTAACAAGAGCGCTAAATAAATAAACAACCAATTCTAAAAAGAATTTTGATCAAATAGGTTTTAGATTATTTTTCCAAGTTTCCTAGATGACAAAATTCTTCTGTCTCTTCATAATTTAGGCAAAATTAGGGGTCTATCGAATGTCTAAATCGTCTAAGGGGATTTTAGTTGGCTCAATTTCCGGATTTCCCGAACTATTGCCTAAAGAGCAGGTCGCATTTAATACATGCCTTGATTTTATAAAAAAACAATTTGAAAGTTATGGTTTTTCTCCAATGGACACTCCAGCGGTTGAGAAAGCTTCAACCCTTTTGTCCAAAGGAAATGATAGCGAGATCTACGGGCTTTGCCGATTGACAAGTGAAGAGGGGTCAAAAAAGGAACTAGGTCTTAGATTTGATCTCACGGTTCCACTTGCCCGTTATGTTGCAGAACACTATGGTCAATTGATTTTCCCTTTTAAAAGATACCATATTGCACCAGTTTGGAGAGGAGAGCGTGCTCAGGCAGGGCGTTATCGCCAATTTTATCAGTGTGACATTGACATTATAGGGGAGACGGAACTCTCTTTGGCTTATGATGCAGAGCTTTTAGGAATCATTCACAAAATTTTTTCATCTATTGGTTTACCAAATTACCGTATCAAGATCAACAACCGAAAAATTTTGATGGGACTGATGCAGGAATTCGGTGTAGAAGAAAATCAAGTAGAGGCCGCCATACGTCAAATTGATAAAAAAGAGAAAATAGATGCTCTTACAATGGAAAAAGGGCTCGAAGATTTAGGATTGGCAAAAAAGGTAGTGCACCTGATCACAACATTCCTAGAAAAAAAAGGGACTAACCAACAGATGTTGGATTATCTTGCGGGGTTTACCAAAAGTGACCTTTTGCAGGAAGGTTTGAGAGAACTCAAAGAGGTAATCCAGCTATCGCAATCCTTTGATGTCACCGACTCTATTTTGGAAGTGGATCCTACCCTTGCTCGAGGTTTGAACTACTATACCGGCACAATTTACGAGACAAAATGGATGGACTGTTTAGAAATCGGTACCATTTGCGCTGGAGGACGCTACCAAAATCTTGCAGAGACTTTTACCAGAAAGGTTTTGCCGGGTGTAGGAGTATCCATAGGCGTCTCCAGATTAATACCAAAAATGATAGAGAAGGGGCTCATCAAATCGGACGCCGAAACATATGCTAGGGTCCTAGTTACGGTTCAAAATCGTCAATTTCTACCCCACTATATTTCCCTAGCTGAAAAAATCCGCTCACACGGGATTGGAGCAGAGGTTTATTTGCAGGATAAACCATTGCCAAACCAGATCAAGTATGCCGATCGAAAAGGGTTTGAAATTGTAGTCATTGCAAATGAGGATGAAATTCGGATGAATAGTCTCAATTTCAAAATCCTTAAAGAACAAAGACAAGAAAAAGGATCTATCGAAACGTTGATTGAATTTTTAAGTCGGTAGATGTTTTTTTAAAAATGATCCAAAAAAAGGAATTCCTCCATCGGAATGAAACCTGGCTTGGGATAGGGGGGCTTAACACCTTTGCCTATAGCCAGGAGCATAACAAGGACATGATCCTGGGGCAAATCGATGATCTCTTTTACGGATTCTTGTTCAAAACCGATCATAGGGCAAGAATCGTAACCCATAGATTTAGCCGCCAACATGATTGCCATCGCCATGAGTGAGCCAGAGCGAATCGCCTCATCCCTCTCGACCCATGGCCTTTCTAGATGAAATTCCGGTATCGACTTGAGGATAAAATTTCGAATTTTTTCAGGTACATTTTGCCAACACCGTTCAGGTTTTTTTTGCCATGCTTTGGTGTCTGCTGCAATCACAAAAAACTCTGAAGCCGATAGAACTTGAGGCTGGTTATAGGCAGCGGCCGATATTTTTTTTCGTTTTTCTTGGTCGACTATTCGCACAATTTTAGTGTGCTGCAAATTATAGGACGAGGGTGCTTGTCTTGCTGCATCTATAAGGGTGGAGAGCTCCTGAAAAGTCATTTTATGCAGAGGATCAAACTCTTTGATCGAGCGTCTTTCATAAAGGGCTTTTAGAACATCCATAAAATATTTATCTTAATAACGTTTTGATTTTTTTCCTTCTGGAGCTTTTTCCAAAGTCACATTGTGGTGTTTAAATTTGTAGGAGGTTTTGTTGTTTTTAAAATAGTCTTCCATAAAGATTTGGGAAATTTTTTTATCTAATTCAGTTGTCTTTTTACCTACATGGGCATGTTGGGAGTATGTATGATGTTTGGGATTGATTTTCATCTTTTTTTATCCTTCTTGGTGCTTTTTATTCTAAACTTCTAGATCTTGGTAAACGAAAAAGTTTTCCCCAAGCTGCCCATACCTCTGTCTCTATTTGATCCATCGGAACCAAAATAGCTTTTCTTGATTTTGCAGAATTAGGGTTGTTTTTTGAATCTCTTGTATATTTATTTACAAGACCTGCGGGTGTAGAGGATGCAATCCTCGATTTTTCGTGCGCAAGGTGGTATATCAGGTAAGGGGTTTTTTCAATAAACTCTTTTTGGGATTTTAATTCGGGTTTTTGAGCAATTTCTAAAAGCTTTTTTCTTAATTTTTTTTCAAAAACATTTGAAGCAGCGATGAGACTCAAACGTGCGTACTCAGAGCAAAACATCTGGGTTTGCCCCCTATCTTCAATAGATTCGATCGAAGATTGATCAAATCCCAGCAATTTAGAGGAAGATTTAAAGATGGAGGTAACTCGATGTAAAAAGCCATTTTTCACATCTGGTAATTCTGTAGCCATTTCCACTTCATATTTAGACTGCGTCCATAAAGTTTCTAATTCCATCTCCCAATTTTCACCCAAAATCTCCTTAACGATAGGCAAAACTTTTTCTTGGACAAGATTTTTTAAATCAACATGGTACACAACTAGGTAAGGAGCTAAAAATGGTTCCGTATACTCCTCAAAGATATAATTTCCAAGAATGTGCGATAAATAGAGCCTTTTTCGTCCCAAACCTGGTTCTGAAGCGATAATCCCTGCGTGGGTCGCAGGTCCTTTAGTAACTATACTCATCAACGAAGATAACAAGGTATTTTTGTTGTAATGATATTCGTCAAATGTCCTTCCGTGATAGGCGAATAAAGTCCCTTTTGAAAGATCAGGAGAGGGTACTTTTTGGAGTACTTTTTTGAATCGATCAATCAGTTCTAAATAAAAGAACACCTCAGGAATGCTAATACCAGCTTTTTTCAGTAATTCGAGAGTTTTTTTGAAGTTCATTAGACTTTTCAATAATTTAGCATCAGCCGGAGAAAGCTTCTCATGATCCTCTATCGGTCCACCAGACACAATTCTTGCTGCCAATATTTCAGCTTGTTTGACGCATGCTTCAACATTTTGCAATTTAGAAAATTTGTAACTAAACTCATCAAGGATTCTTATCGCCTCCTCGTTTTCTTTAATCTTTTCAAGAGCTTCAGAGGATTCCATATCCATCAGCAGACGAAGTTTTTTGTTGAAATTTGAATCAAGAATAGAGTGATAGAGAAAACTTTGAAAATTTTCCAGCTCCTTCCCTACGAGACTATTTAAATAATCGTTAAATACAATTAATAAATCGGCAAGCGGTTCGTGTGCTTGCCTTATAAAAAATCCCATGTCAGCATCAATATCGTCTTGATCCATCAAGGAGAGTTGTTCAAAAATTTGCTGTTGATTCTGCTTAATTTGAGCGTAGATTTTAAAAAAGTTTTCAATCGTTTTTTTTTCTAAAAGGAAGGACGATGACAAAAGGGCAAATTTTGCCAACATGTAGTACTGTCTCAAAGATTTAAAATGTAGATTGAGTAGATGAATTAACAGATGAACTTTAGGTTTCTCATTTCTTGAAATTAGTTCTGGGATAGAGTGGATTATTTTTAATTTTTCATTTATGTAAGCTTCAAAAGCTTTTTGGGCTTCGCCGACTTTGATAGAGATACGGTACCAGCTTTGAAACCCATCATACTCTTTTTCTGTAAACCCGAAACGGTCTTGTATCCCTTGAAGAAAGCTTTGATGGCCTTTGAGCCTTTGGTTGGTTTTTGTCTCTAGGCTGTGTCTATAGTCCTTTGGAACGGGCGAGTTCACCTCCTCGCGAATCTTTGAAAGGGCGGTTTGGATTTTTCTATCGATATCATTTTCAACCTGTTCGGAAAAAGGGCTATCGCTAGATACTGTCCACCTTATAGGGATCATAGAAAAATTTAATATTTTTCTTACCCTATATACTATAATTTTTTTTATTTAAACTTTAAAAAAGAGGGATACGCTAATGTCTAAATATCAAAGAATAAAAAAGTGTAGACCTGTTGAAAAAACAGCGGAGAGAGAGGGATTCGAACCCTCGATACCCTCACGGGTATACGTCCTTAGCAGGGACGCGCCTTCGACCACTCGGCCATCTCTCCAATAAAAATTTGGTGAAAGTGTCTAGATTGTACGGGATCTAAAGGGTTAAACACAAGGGTTTTTCTACTCTATCATGGAGGAAAAAGGGATCTCTTTTCCGCTGATCGCATTCCAGTAGGAGGTGTGAAAGGTTCCGTCCGGATTGCCTATCGTAATATTGTAGATGGGGAGGTAAACATTTAGGGTGCTGCGAATAGCAAAATCGGTCCCAAAAGTAGATTCGGCCAGCTGACGTATTTGCCACTCTGAAAAACGCTGAGAAAGGCGCTGGGCATTTTTTAAAGACTTAGTTACAAGATGATCATCAATAGCCGTTTCAGGTATGACGCTGATTTTAGGGCTTCTTAAATGGAGGCGATACTGGTTTCCGGTTAAAACGATCAATTTTTTCTTGCGGCAAGACTCGATTACCTTATCCAAGGTCTCATTTTCGGCGCTCAATATTTTGGCCAACGCGCCCCGATCTAAAGCACCACCCCGCTCCGCCAGTAAATTAATCACCTTGAACTCATTTTTTGTAAGCCTTGCCTTGATGCAGTCAGCATATCCATGTGTTTTATCCCAACCCTCTGTATTCATTACCATCTCACCATCTATGAGATCCCAAAGTATAATCCCTTCTCCTGTTGTCAGGTCTGGACGAGTATATTTAATCTCTAATAAAAGGTAGGGGCTGTATAACGTCACAGGCTCTAGAAAATGGTGCCGGTCATCTTTGAGGAGGCGTCGACGGTTTGCCTCCATAATTTGTTTGGCGCTAAGTCTTGCTTCAAGTGTATGAAAATTGCCAGAATAGACGATATCCATCACTTTGGCTTTAACCTCCGGATGTTGGACGGAGATATAATATGCTCCATAGCTAATTGAGGCTAAAGTTGCTAGGCTGGATAGAATCCGAATCATAAAAAAACAAAATTTTATTCTTAACAAAAAATATAAAAATCTTTATTTGAAGGTTAAAGAGGGGACCAAATTTGTCATTTGGCCGATAAGAGATTCTGCACCTAGTTTTCCATGAA